>WFOA01000112.1 GCA_015488325.1 Acidimicrobiia bacterium
GCCCCCGAGCCCCGTTTCCCCCCCGACGTGGCCGTCAGCGGGTTCCGTCCAGCCGTCGACGAGGAGGTGTGGCTGGAGGTCAACAACGCCGCCTTCGCCGGCCACCCCGAGAACGGGTCGTGGACCGAGGAGATCCTGGCGGCGAGGCAGCGTCAGGACTGGTTCGACCCCGAAGGGCTGCGGATGGCCTGGATCGGCGACGACCTGGCCGGTTTCTGCTGGACGAAACGGCACGACCGTGCCCTCGGGGAGATCTACGTGATCGCCGTCGCTCCGGGCTACCGCCGCCGCGGTCTGGGACGTGCCCTCGTACTGGAGGGTCTCCGATACCTGCACGAACACGGCTCGACGGTGGGGATGCTGTACGTCGATGCCGGCAACCTTCCCGGGCTGGCGCTGTACGACGCCCTCGGGTTTCGCCTCCACCACGTCGACCGCTCCTTCGTCCGTGAGCTCGGATGACCTTCACCCCGTCAAGGCGACGGCCCGGTGTGCCGATGCATCCTGGCGGTGAAGGTTCTCGGTTTCCGTGGGCGTCGGGCCCGTTTCGAACGGGCGATCGTCGACTGTGCGATCGCTCTGCTCCGTGACGACGAACATTCGGTGCGTGACGCCTTGGCGGTCCTCCGGGAAGTCACCGGCGCCTCGGCGGTCTTCGTCGAGCGAAACGTCGAACACCCCGAGTTGGGGCTGTGCTCGACCCTCGTCGACGAGGTGTGTGCACCGGGGGTGCAACCCGACGATGCGGAGTTGTGGGCGATGGTGCCGTGGACGGAGATGCCGGCGGCCTTCGCCCGGCTCTCCCAGGGTCGGGCCTTCGAGTTCCGCCCCGAAGACCTACCCGAGGTGGAGCAGAGGCGGTACGCGGGTACCGGGGTCCGCAGCGAGCTCGACATCCCGATCTTCGTCGGTGACGAATGGATCGGGATGGTCGGTTTCAGCGACGTGCATCGGGCCACCCACTGGACGGAGGCGGAGCGGTCGCTGCTCCGCACCGCCGCCGAGATGATCGGACGCCACTGGGAGACCACCGACGGTCGCCGTCGCCTCACCGAAGTCGTCGATACCCTCGACCGCCAGCTCCGCTACCAGTCGGTACTGGCCGAATCCAGTCGCCGCCTCCTGTCGGGGGGAGGCGACGGGGCCATCGACGCCGTACTCGAAGCGCTCCTCGACGCCAGCGGGGCCGACTACGTCTACGTGGACCGGAACTACGACGACCCCGAGCTCGGTTTGTGCTGTGAGATCGTCCACGAGGCTTCCCGGGAGGGGGTGACCTTCGGGCCGCGTCGGTGGACCGGCGGACCGTACCGGGACCTCCCCACCACGTACGACCGTCTCGCCCGGGGCCTGCCCAGTTTCATCCTCACCCGTGAGTTGACCGGGCATGAACGTGCCCAATACGAAGCGGACGGACTCCTGGCCGAGCTGAACCTCCCCATCGAAGCGGAAGGTCGCTGGGTCGGGTCGATCGCCTTCGCCTCCTACAGCCGGGAACAACACTGGGACGACGCTGAGGTGGAGTTACTTCGCACCGCCGCCGAGATGATCGGTGCCTACTGGACGCGGACCGAACAGAATCGGCGACTCGCCAAAACCCTCGTCCGTCTCGAGGACCGTTACCGTCTCGAACAGGCGCTCACGAGGTCGGCGAGGGCGTTGCTGAACGACGAACCGACGGCCATCGACGACACGATCCGTGAACTGCAGGAGGCCACCGGGGTCGACCTCGTCTACGTCGACGAGAACTACGAAGACCCCGACCGGGGGCTGTGCTGGAGGGTAACCCACCACGTCGGTGCCGCGGCGCGCCCTCCGGGCGCCGGCGTCTGGGAAGGCCCGTACGAGGATCTGCCGACGGTGCGGGCGGCGTTGAGTGCGGGGCGTCCGGCCGTGGTACACACCGAGACGCTCACCGGACGGGAACGGGAGATCTACGACGAGGACGGGGTCCGTTCCGAACTGTCGCTCCCGATCCGGGTAGACGGGATCTGGCGGGGTTCCCTCGGTCTCGACCACTACGACGAACGTCGCGACTGGACGGCCGAGGACGTGGAGCTGCTGTCGGCTGCGGCGGAGATGGTCGGCGCCTACTGGCATCGGCAGGAGACCAGGGAACGGCTCGAAGCGTTGATCTCCTCCAAGGACGAGTTCCTGGCCAGTGTCGGCCACGAGCTGCGCACGCCCCTCACGTCGGTGCTGGGGTTCGCCGAGATCCTCGTCGGGGATGAGGATCGGCTCTCGGCCGCCGAGCGGCGGGAGATGTTGGAGCTGATCGCGAGGGAGGCCCGGGATGCGGCATGGATCATCGAGGACCTCCTCGTGTTCGCCCGGGCCGACCTGGGACGTCTCCAGGTCGCTCCGGCGGTGGTGTCGCTGCTGGCCGAGGCGGAGGCGGTGGTGAAGAGCCTCCGCGTCGACGTCCCGATCGAGATCCGAGGGGGGGACCGAAAGGCCTGGGCCGACGCGGCGAGGGTCCGCCAGATCGTCCGGAACCTGCTCACCAACGCCGTCAAGTACGGCGGCGACCACATCGCGGTGGAGGTCGCGGACGGACCCGACGGACCGGTGCTGGCCGTCGTCGACGACGGCGAAGGGATCCCCGCCGACCTGGAAGACCTCGTCTTCCAGCCTTACGTCAGGTTACGGGAGGAGCAGGGACGTCCGGGTTCGATGGGTCTCGGCCTCAGCGTCTCCCGGCAGCTCGCCCGCCTCCTCGGCGGCGACCTCCGGTACGTCCGCCGCGGCCCCCTGAGCTCCTTCGAGCTGACCCTGCCGTCGCCGCCTCAGCCGAAACGCTGACCGCAGTTTGGGCAGCGGGAGTCGGTCTCGAGGGTGGGGGCGAGACACCACGGGCAGGGCAGGTCGTCGGGGGCTTGCACGGAGGCGCGTTCGTCTCGCAGGTCACGGCGGCGGCGTCGCTGGGTCCCAAGCATCCTCGTACCTCCTCGATGGGCCGAAGAAAGGGTAGGACCGAGGAGCCGCCCAAGCCGGGATTTCGCGACCTCAGGACACCGCGGCGGCGAGGTCGTCGACCAGATAGGCGAGGTCCCCGAGGCGCCCGTCCCGCTGCTCGGCGGCGTCGAGGAGCATCATCGCTGCGTGGTAGGCGATCCACGGCCGGAGCCGATGCTGGGGGAAGCTCGCCCCGTACCCGGCCCAGAGGGCGGCGGCGGCGTCCTCACCCAGCTCCCGGTCGAACCGCCACGTCGCCAGGCTCAGATCCCATTCGGGGGGTGCCAGCGTCGCCCACTCCCAGTCGATGAGGGTGACCGTTCCGTCCTCGGCGACCACGAAGTTGCGTGGCTCGGGTCGGGTGTGCGCCGGGCGTGGCTCGCTGGACTCGGGGGCCGGAGCGTGACGGGCCGCTTCGAGGACCTCCGGAGGGATCCCGGCGCGGCGGCGGTAGCGGCCGAGCCGTTCGATGGTCGAGGCGTAGTGGGAGCGAACGTAGTCGGCGTCGAGGCCCCCCTCCAGGTTGGTGATCGGGGCGAGGGCTTCGTGGACACCGCGGAGCAACGCCCCGGCCTTCTTGGCCGCCTCCAGGTTGTGGGGCAGCGTCGCCAGGTTCCAGCCGCCACCGTCGTTCATCCTGATCCACGGCATCCCCGCGGTGGAGCCCCGTTCGAGGATCGTCGGGATGCCGGGGACGTTGGCGAGGGCCTCCAAGGCATGACGTTCCCGGCGTTCGCGGGCAGGTGTCGCGTACACCTTGACGATCGTGCTCCGTCCTGACTCCTCGAGGAGCCGGAAGATCCGGTTCCGGTGTCCGCTCAGCTCCCGGACGGTGGTGCCGGGGACGAGCGACGAGACCATCTCGAAGGCGTCCATAGGTGATGTCTCTCTCCTCGATGCCGGAAGGGGACGGACTCCGCCCCTCAGGCAGGTACCCTGCGTCGTCTCAGGCTAGCCATTCGGACACCCATGACCATCGCGATCGAACTCCCCGACGGATCGACCCAGGACTTTCCCGACGGTACCACCGGACTCGACATCGCCCGCTCGATCGGCAAACGCCTCGCCGAGGCGGCCGTCGCCGTCGAACTGGACGGGCGCCTCCTCGACCTCACCCGGCCCCTGCCCCACGGAGGGCGGCTGCGGATCGTCACCGACGACACCGAAGAGGGCCGGGCCGTCCTGCGACATTCGGCCGCCCACGTCCTGGCGCAGGCGGTGCTCTCGCTGTACCCCGGAGCGACCTTCGCCATCGGCCCTCCCATCGAGGACGGCTTCTACTACGACTTCGACATCGGCCGGCCGTTCACCCCCGAGGACCTGGAACGTATCGAGGCGAAGATGGCGGAGATCATCGCCGCCGACCAGCCCTTCGTGCGCGAAGAGGTGTCGCGGGACCGGGCCCTCGAGCTGTTCGCCGACCATCCCTACAAACGGGAGATCATCGAATCGGTGGAGCCCAGCGAAGTCGAGCCGGGAAGTGCGGTGACCCTCTACCGCAACGACGGGTTCGTCGACCTGTGTCGGGGGCCCCACGTGCCATCGACGGGGCGCCTGCGGGCGGTGAAGCTGCTCCGCAGTGCCGGGGCCTACTGGCGGGGCGACGAGCGGCGGCCTCAGCTCCAGCGGATCTACGGGACCGCGTGGGAATCGAAGAAAGCCCTCGATGCCTACCTCCATCGACTGGAGGAAGCCGAACGGCGTGACCATCGACGCCTCGGGCCGGAACTCGACCTCTTCTCCTTCCCCCGCGATCTCGGAGCCGGGCTTGTGGTCTGGCATCCGAAAGGCGGCGCCGTCAGACGGGTGATCGAAGACCACAGCCGCCGACTCCACGAGCGGTACGGCTTCCAGTTCGTGTTCACCCCTCACGTGGCGAAGGCACAGCTCTGGGAGACCTCGGGGCATCTCGCCTACTACGCCGAGAACATGTATCCGGGCATGGAACTCGACCACGGCGAGGAGTACCGGGTCAAGCCGATGAACTGCCCGTTCCACGTGCTCATCTACAAGAGCCGAGGCCGTTCGTACCGGGACCTGCCGCTGCGGCTGTTCGAACTCGGCTCCGTCTACCGGTACGAACGGTCCGGGGTGATCCACGGCCTGCTCCGGGCCCGAGGATTCACCCAAGACGACAGCCACACCTTCTGCACCCGGGATCAGCTCCAGCAGGAACTGGCGATGCATCTCGACTTCGTGCTCACCTGGCTGCGGGATTTCGGCTTCACCGAGTTCGAAGCCGACCTGTCCACCCGTCCGGACAAGTGGGTGGGGGAGCTGGACCTGTGGGAGCAGGCCGAAGCCGAGCTCGCCGACGCCCTCGACCAGTCGGGCCTCGACTATCGCCTGGCTGAAGGCGAAGGGGCGTTCTACGGCCCCAAGATCGACGTCCACGTCCGGGACGCGATCGGCCGCCGCTGGCAGATGGCCACGATCCAGGTCGACTTCGCGCTCCCGGCGAACTTCGAGCTGGAGTACGCAAGCCCCGAGAACACGCCGGAGCGTCCGGTGATGATCCACGCCGCCAAAGCAGGGTCGATCGAACGGTTCTTCGGTGTCCTCGTCGAACACTACGCCGGGGCCTTCCCCATGTGGCTGGCTCCGGTGCAGGTGACGGTGGTTCCCGTCGCCGACCGTCACGTCGACTACGCCCGTCGGGTCGCAGACACCCTCCGAGCTGGAGCCGTCAGGGTCGAGGTCGACGCGAGCAACGACACGGTCGGTGAGAAGATCCGGACGGCCCTGTCGCAGAAGCATCCGGCGGTACTGGTCGTAGGCGACCGAGACGTGGAGGCCTCCACCGTCGGGATGCGGTACTACGGTGACGAACAGGAACGCCGCGGCGTCGCCCTCGCCGACGCCGTCTCCGAACTGACCGAACGGGCCCGGCCCCCACGATGAGCGACGAACGACCCCACGTCTCCCGGGAAGGGATCTTCATCCCCGCCGACGTGGCGGCGGCGGAGGCCCTCCCCGACGACCTCGACGCCTCCCAGGTCGGCCCCTACCGGTTTCCCGATCCCCGCCGCAGGCGGATCGCCGGGGGGATCTACCTCGGTCTGGCCGCGGTGTTGGCGGTCGGAGCCGTGGCCAGACCGGCCTTGACGGGAGGGGCCGTCATCGCCGCGACGCTGGCCGTCTGGAGCTTCGCCGCCGCCTGGCCCCTCCGGGTCGACGACCGCCGGGCCCTGTCCCTGGCCGCCGCCCAGGTTCCGTTCCCGGTCGGGGCCGTCTCGGCGGCGGTCACCTTCGTCGGGCTGCGGGCGCGTCCCCGGTGGCAGGTGATCGTCTACTCCGCCGACGATCCGCCGACACGGCGGGCCCTCGTCGAGATCGACGCCGTCGACGCCACCGTGATCGGAGAACCCTACGTCGAGACGATCCCACCGCCCGAGACGTGACCGCCGGGCCCGATCAGCGCTGGTCGAGGGGCACGTACTCCCGTTCGGTGGGGCCGATGTAGATCTGACGGGGCCGTGAGATCCGGGCGTGCGGGTCGGCGTTCATCTCCCGCCACTGGGCGAGCCAGCCGGGGAGGCGACCCAAGGCGAACAACACCGTGAACATGTCGGTGGGGAACCCCATCGCCCGGTAGATGATCCCCGAATAGAAATCGACGTTCGGGTACAGCTTGCGTTCGATGAAGTAGTCGTCGGAGAGGGCGACCGATTCGAGCTGTTTGGCGACGTCGAGCAGCGGGTCGTTCACGCCGAGCTGGGCGAGGACCTCGTCGGCGTGACTCTTGATGAGCCGTGCCCGAGGGTCGAAGTTCTTGTAGACCCGGTGTCCGAACCCCATCAGCCGGAACGGATCGTCGGGGTCTTTCGCCTTCGCCACGTACTTGGCGACGTCGCCGCCGTCGTCGACGATCTGCTGCAGCATCTCGAGGACCGCCTGGTTCGCCCCGCCGTGCAGCGGACCCGACAGCGCGTGGATCCCCGCCGCGATCGAGCTGAACAGGTTCGCCTGCGACGAGCCGACCAGACGCACCGCCGTCGCCGAACAGTTCTGGGTGTGGTCGGCGTGGAGGATCAACAGGGTGTTGAGGGCGGCCGACACCACCGGGTTGGCGACCCACCTCTCCGACGGCACCGAGAACATCATGTAGAGGAAGTTCTCGGTGTAGTCGAGGTCGTTGCGGGGGTACTGGTAGGGCTGATGGATCCGGTACTTGTACGACCAGGCGATCATCGTCGGCAGCTTGGCGATGAGCCGCCGCGCACCGATGTCGACCGCCTCGGCGTCCTTCGGGTTCAAGGCGTCGGGGTAGTAGCTGGCCAAGGCCGACGTGGCCGACGCCAGGATCTGCATCGGGTGGGCATCGTGGGGAAACGCCTCGAAGAGGTGTTTCATGTCTTCCCGCAGCAGCGTGTGCACCCGGATCGACTCTTCGAATTCGGCCAGCTCGCCCTTCGTGGGGAGCTCCCCGTAGTTGAGCAGGTAGGCGACCTCGAGGAACGAAGAGTTCTCGGCGAGCTGTTCGATCGGGTACCCCCGGTATCGCAGGATGCCCTTCTCACCGTCGATGAAGGTGATGGCACTCTGCGTCTCGGCGGTGTTGGCGAAACCCCGGTCGTAGGTGACCATCCCGGTCTCGGCCCGAAGCCGGGCGATGTCGATTCCCCGATCACCTTCCGTCCCGACGATGACCGGGAGCTCGACCTCCCGACCGTCGTCGTATCGCAGTACGACTTGGGACATGACGTGTCCTTTCGTTCAGTCGCCGTCGTCCCCCGCCGCGGCGATCACCTTCTGGGCCTCTTGGTGCGGCACCTCGGCGTAGTGGTCGAACTCGAGTTCGAAGGTTCCCCGGCCGCTGGTGATGGAACGAAGGTCGACGGCGTACCGTTGCACCTCGGCCATCGGAACCTCGGCCGTGATCACCCGAAACGAGCCGTCCGTGTCCATGCCGAGGACTCGACCGCGCTTGGAGTTGATGTCACCCATGATATCCCCGGTGTATTCCTCGGGAACCCGGACGGTGAGCTTCATGATGGGTTCGAGGAGCACCGGCTTGAGGTTCGGGGCGGCGGCCCTCACCGCCTGGATGCCGGCCATCCGGAACGAGAGCTCGTCGGAGTCGACCGAATGGTATTTCCCGTCGTAGACCTCGGCGGCGACGTCGACCACCGGGTAACCGGCCAGGATCCCCCGTTCGAAGGCCTCCTGGATCCCCTTGTCGACCGCCGGGATGTACTGGCGGGGGATCGCCCCGCCCTTGATCGAGTCGATGAACTCGTAGCCCGAACCCCGAGGGCGAGGTGAGAACTTCACGAACGCCACGCCGAACTGACCCCGGCCACCCGACTGTTTCTTGTGTTTTCCCTCCGCCGAAGCCGTCGCCGTGATCGTCTCCCGATAGGGGATCTTGGGGAGGGAGGTGTCGACCTCGACCCCGTATTTCCGGGAGATCCGGGCGAGGGTGACGTCGAGGTGGAGGTCCCCGAGGCCGGCCAGGATCGTCTCGCCGGTGTCGGGCCGGCGTTCCACGTGCAGCGTCGGGTCCTCCTCCATGGCGCGGGCGAGGGCCTGCGTCAGCTTCTCCTCGTCCTGGGCGGACTTCGGGCTGATGGCCAGCTCCATCACCGGACGGGGGAAGGCGACCGGGGAGAGACGGACCGACGAACCGGGGGTGCGGAGCGTCGCCCCGGTGCTCACCGCCTCCACCTTGGCGACGGCGGCGATGTCGCCGCACACCACCTCCTTGGCGTCGGTGTGGTCTTTGCCTTGCAGGTAGAAGAGGTTGTGCATGCGGGCCTGGCCGTCGCCGGCGACTTCGAGCTGGGCGTCGTGGGGCACCGAGCCCGAGTAGACCCGGAACATGGAGATCTTCCCGACGAAGGGATCCGACAGGGTCTTGAAGACGTAGGCGACGGTCTCGCCGTCGGGGGAGAGGACGAGCTCACCTTCGTCGGTCGGCGGTACGGGACGTTCGAGCGGGTTGGGGGCGAACTCGACGAGGAACTCGGCGAGGATGTCCACGCCGACGCCGGTCTCCCCGGAGGCGACCAGCACAGGGAAGATGTCCCCGGCCAGCATGCCCTGGTGGACGGTCCCGACGATGACGTCCCGGCTGGGCTCTTCGCCTTCGAAATACGCCATCATGAGGTCATCGTCGGTCTCCACCACCGACTCGACCAGGGCCGTGTGGCTCGATTCGATGAGCGGAAGGGTGTCGGCGGGAGCTTCCCCCTCCACGCCCCGGCGGGCCCCGTCCTCGTAGAAGAAGACCCGGCCGGACACGACCCGGGCCACGCCTCGGAGTTCCCGTTCGGAGCCGACCGGCACCTGGATGGGAGCGATCTGCTTCCCGAAGGTCTCCCGGAGCTGACCCAAGGTCCGTTCGAACGACGACCGTTCACGGTCGAGCTTGGTGACCACGAGAGCCCGGGGGATCCCCTCTTCTTCGGCCGCCCGCCACAGCAGCTCGGTCCCCACTTCGACACCGTCGACGCCCGACACGACGAACAGGGCGAGGTCGGCAGCCCGCATCGCCGCCCGGGCGTCCCCGGAGAAGTCGGCGTATCCGGGGGTGTCGATCAGGTTGATCTTGTGGCCCTTCCATTCGAAGGAGGCGAGGGCGAGTCCGAGGGAGATCTTGCGCTCTGTCTCCTCCGGCTCGAAGTCGAGGATCGAAGTCCCCTGGTCGACCGATCCCTGCCGGGTCGTGGCACCTGCCACGAAGAGCAGCGCCTCGGCCAGCGTCGTCTTGCCGCTTCCTCCATGTCCGACAAGGGCGACGTTGCGGATCTTCTCCGGGACCACGAGACCTCCTGTTGGGTGGGGAACCCCGAGCTTAGTTCTGGTGCGGACCGGGCGATCCCGGTGTGCTACGTTGCGCCGGCCAATGATCGACATGCGGGTTCGCCCCCACATCCAGGGGTTCCTCCGACCCATCGGCAGGTTCCTCGCCCGGCTCGGTCTCACCCCCACCGCCATGACCCTGTCGGGCCTGGCGATCACCGTCGCCGGATCGGTGGTGATCGGCCTCGGATACGTGAGGACTGGAGCCCTCCTCGCCCTGGCGGGCTCGGCCATCGACGGACTGGACGGGGCGGTGGCGCGGGCGTCGAACCGGGTCACGACCCGGGGGGCGTTCCTCGACGCCGGAGTCGACCGGCTCGGCGAGATCGCCGTCTTCGCCGGCCTCGCCGTCTCCCAACGCTCCGACGTGAGGATCCTGCTGCTGGTCCTGCTGTCGCTGGGGGGCGCCCTGGTCGTCCCCTACATCCGCGCCAAAGCCGAGGCGTTGGGTCATGACGGCCGTGGGGGGTTGATGGGCCGTGCCGAACGGGTGATCCTCGTCACCTTGGGGATGGTGACCGGTTTCATCGAGCCGATGCTGTGGCTGATGGTGCTCGGGGTGTGGATGACCGTCGGGCAGCGTTTCTGGACGACGTACCGGGCCATCGATTCGTGAGATCGCTCGTCGCATACCTGGCCTTCCGAGCCGGGATGGGGATGCTGGGCGCCCTCCCGGCCGCGGTGGCGAACGCCTTGGGGGTGGTGGGGGGACTGGTGGCCTACCCCTTCGCCCGGGGCCGCCGAGCGATGGCGATGCGCCACGCCCGGCGGGTCGGCGGACCCGGCATCGACGCCGCCCGTGCCGCCCGCCGGATGTTCGCCTCCTACGGGAGATACTGGGCGGAGGTGCTGTGGGTGCGTCCCCGGCGGGCCCGCCAGGTGCGCCGCCGGATCGAAGTCGAGGGTCTCGAACACGTACGGGAAGCCCAGCGGTGCGGCCAGGGGATCATCCTCGCCCTCCCCCATGTGGGGAACTGGGAGGTGGCGGGCCTCATCGCCGGGGAGATCGGCCTCGAACTGGTGGCGGTCGCCGAGGACCTCCCCAACCGGCGGATCCGCGACTGGTTCGTCAGGCTCCGCAACCAGATGCACATCGACGTGGTGCTGGCGGGCGGGGGGACACGGGTGATGCGTACCCTGGAGGAGACGCTGCGCCGCGGAGGTGCGGTGGCGTTGCTGTCGGACCGGGACCTGAAGGGCAGAGGCATCCGGGTGCGTTTCTTCGGTGAGGACACCACCCTCCCCCCGGGCCCGGCCCTGCTGGCCCGCCGGACGGGGGCACCCATCGTTCCCGTCGCCAGCTATTTCCGGCCGCGGGTCGGCCACCACATCGTGGTGGAACCGCCCTTGCCGCTACCCCCGGAGGGCGAACGGAACGAATGGACGGCCCGGGTGACCCAGCAGGTGGCCGACGCCTTGGAGCGGCTCGTCCGACGAGCCCCCGACCAGTGGCACCTGTTCCAGCCCAACTGGCCGTCGGACCGGGAGACCTGAATGCTCGTCGGCGTGGTCTGCCCCTACGACGCCGACCGTCCCGGCGGCGTCCAGCAGCAGGCCCGGGGGTTGGTGGCGAGGCTCCGGGCGGCGGGGGACGAGGCGCGTCTCGTGGCGGCCGGCACCCCCGAGGTGGGCCCGACGGTGACGATCCCGGCGAACCGGTCCCGGGCCCCGGTCACCCTCACGCCCCGGGCCTGGCGACGCGTCGGTGAGGCGCTGGCGGACGTCGACGTGATCCACCTCCACGAGCCCTTCGTGCCCCTCGTCGGATGGGCCGCCCTGGCGGCGGACCGTCCCACCGTCGCCACGTTCCATGCCCGCCCGGCACGGTGGACGACGGTCCTGTACCGGACGGGAGCGCCGCTGGGTCGCCGTCTCCTCGCCGACCGGGTCCTGACGGCGGTCAGTCCGGTGGCGGCGTCGGCCCTCCCCGCCGCCTGGGGCGACGTCGAGGTCATCCCCAACGGGATCGACGTCGGCTCGTACCGACTGGAGCTGTCCCGGGATCCCCACCGAGTGGTGTTCGTCGGCCGCGACGAGCCTCGCAAAGGACTAGATGTGGCGTTGGCGGCCTGGGGCGAGATCCACCGGCGTTTCCCCGAAGCCCGGCTGCGGGTGGTCGGTGCCCGACGGGATCACCCCGTCGACGGGGTCGACTACCTCGGAGTGGTCGACGAGGCGACCAAGCGGCGGGAGCTGGCCGGTGCCGCGGTCTTCGTCGCCCCCAACCTGGGAGGGGAGAGCTTCGGCATCGTCGTCGCAGAGGCGATGGCGGCGGGGTGTGCACCGGTCGTCTCCGCCCTCGACGCCTTCCGCTGGGTCGCGGCCGATGCCGCCGTGCTCGTCCCCGTCGGCGACCCCCACGCCCTCGCCGAGGCGGTGGTGGGGCTCCTCGCCGACCGGGAACGGAGAGAGCGGATCGCCGAGGCGGCCCGGCGGCGGGCACGGGCCTTCGACTGGGGGGTGGTGGTCGGCGCCTACCGGTCCGCCTACCGTCGAGCCGTCGACGGCGCGTCGCGCTGAGGGCGGTACCATTCCGATCCCGGACAGGAGTTTCGATGGAACGAGGAACGACCCGTGTGAAACGGGGCCTCGCCGACATGCTGAAAGGCGGTGTGATCATGGACGTGGTCACCGCCGATCAGGCCCGCATCGCCGAAGAGGCGGGGGCGGTGGCGGTGATGGCCCTGGAACGTGTGCCTGCCGACATCAGACGGCACGGCGGGGTGGCCAGGATGGCCGACCCCACGAAGATCGAAGAGATCAAAGACGCCGTCAGCATCCCGGTGATGGCCAAGGTCCGGATCGGGCATTTCCTGGAGGCGCAGGTGCTGCAGGCCCTCGGAGTGGATTTCATCGACGAGTCCGAGGTCCTCACCCCGGCGGACGAGGAGCACCACGTCGACAAATGGGCGTTCACCACGCCCTTCGTCTGCGGCGCCCGAGACCTGGGGGAGGCGCTGCGAAGGATCGGCGAAGGCGCGGCGATGATCCGGACGAAAGGCGAGGCCGGCACCGGCAACGTGGTCGAGGCGGTCCGCCACATGCGGACCGTGACCCGCGAGATCCGCCGTCTGGGCACCCTCGGCCCGGAGGAACTGATGGCAGCCGCCCGTGATCTGCGGGCCCCCTACGAGCTCGTGGCCGAAGTCGCCGAGACGGGACGACTCCCCGTCGTCAACTTCGCAGCCGGCGGGATCGCCACCCCGGCCGACGCCGCCTTGATGATGGCCCTCGGATGCGACGGCGTGTTCGTCGGGTCGGGCATCTTCAAGAGCTCCAACCCGCCCGCCTACGCCCGCGCGATCGTCGAGGCCACCACCTACTGGCAGGATCCCGAAGTGGTGGCGAAGGTGTCCCGCGGCCTCGGCGAGGCGATGCCCGGCATCGAGTTGGAGACCCTCGACGACAGCGACCGGCTCGCCGTGCGGGGATGGTGATCCGGTGAGGCCGAAGGTCGGCGTCCTCGCCCTCCAAGGCGACGTGCGGGAGCATCTGGCGGCCCTGGAGGCCGCCGGGGCGGAGCCCCGGACGGTGCGCCACGCCGACGACCTGGCGGGTCTCGAAGGCATCGTGATCCCCGGCGGGGAGTCGACGACGATCGGGAAGCTGGCGGTCCGGTTCGGGCTGTTCGACCCGCTGCGTGCCGCCATCGCCGGCGGCTTGGCGGCCTACGGAACCTGTGCGGGGATGATCCTGCTGGCCGTCGGGGTCACCGAAGGCGACCAGCCCCTCCTCGGGGTGCTGGATGTCGTCGTCCGGCGCAACGCCTTCGGACGCCAGAACGAATCCTTCGAGGTCGACCTCGACGTCGACGGGCTCGACACCCCCTTCCACGCCGTGTTCATCCGTGCCCCCTGGGTGGCGAAAGCCGGGGAGGACGTCGAGGTGTTGGCGACCGTCGGGGACCATCCGGTGATGGTCCGCCAGGGCCATGTGCTGGCTTCGGCGTTCCACCCCGAACTGACCGACGATCCACGAATCCACCGACTGTTCGTGGAGATGACAGGCTGAGGAGCGACCATGGCCGGACATTCCAAATGGGCGAACATCAAGCACCGTAAGAGCCGCCAGGACGCGGCCCGGGGCAAGCTGTTCGCCAAGCTGGCCAAGGCGATCGAAGCGGCTGCTCGCCAGGGAGGCGGCGACCCCGCCGCCAACGCCACCCTCGCCACCGCCATCGCCAAGGCGAAAGCGGCGTCGATGCCCAACGACAACATCGAGCGGGCGATCAAGCGTGGCACCGGCGAGTCGGCGGGAGGGGCCGCCTTCGAGGAGATCTGGTACGAAGGGTACGCGCCCGGCGGTGTGGCCCTCTACGTGCATGTGCTCACCGACAACCGCAACCGGGCCGCCTCCGAGGTGCGTTCCACCTTCACCCGCCACGGCGGCAGCCTGGGCGAACCCGGTTCGGTCGGATACCTGTTCACCCAGAAAGGCGTGCTCCTCGTCACCGGCGACGAAGACGAGGTGATGCTCGCCGCGTTGGAGGCGGGGGCCGAGGACGTGCGGGCGGCCGACGGCCAGTTCGAAGTGGTGTGCGCCCCCTCCGATCTGGCCGACGTCGAGACGGCGATGCGGGCGTCGGGCATCCAGGTCGACTCGACCGACGTCACCCAGCTCCCGGCCACCACGGTGCCGGTGGACGAGGCGACCGCGCCGAAGGTGCTGAGGCTGGTGGAGGCCCTCGAAGATCTCGACGACGTCCAGGAGGTCTACGCCAACTTCGAGATCGACGACGCCGTGATGGCGGCCTTCGCCGAAGGCTGAAGGGGATTGCCGGGGCCCGGGGTGTCGGTCGGGTACCCTCTCGTACGCATGTTCGTCCTCGGAATCGACCCCGGCCTCACCCGGACCGGCTACGGGCTGGTGGCACGTGGGCGGCCTCCCCGGGTGGTGGCGGCGGGCGTGATCCGCACCGACCGGGACCGGCCTGACGCCGAGCGTCTCGCCGAGCTGTTCGACGACCTGACGGCGGTGATCGCCCAGCACCGGCCCGGTGTCGTGGCCATCGAACGGATCTTCACCAACCGGAACCTGCAGACCGCCCTCGGAGTGGTCCGGGCGTCGGGGGTGGCCCTCCTCGCCGCCGCCCAGGCCGGGATCCCCGTCGTCGAGTACCCGCCGACGACGATCAAATTGGCGATCACCGGCGACGGGAACGCCACCAAGGCGATGGTGACGGCGATGGTCACCCGCAGGCTCGGCCTCGCCGCACCGCCACGGCCCGCCGACACCGCCGACGCCCTCGCCGTCGCCCTCTGCCACCTCCAGTCGGTACGGCTTCCCGGGGGGAGGGCGGCGTCATGATCGGGCGGCTCCGGGGGGTGGTGGAAGAGGTCGGTGACGGTCGGGTGCTGCTCGACGTCGCCGGGATCGGGTACGAGGTGACGATGAGCCCCAAGGGGATCGCCGCCCTCGGCGGCGTAGGCGAATCGGCGACGATCCACACCCACCTCCACGTTCGGGACGACGCCATGGTGGTGTACGGGTTCCCGAGCAGCGCCGAACGGGACCTGTTCCGGGTGCTGTTGGGGGCGTCCGGGGTCGGCCCGAAGGTGGCGATGGCGATCCTCGGGGTGTTCTCCCCGGACGCCCTGGTGGAGGCCGTCGCTTCCGAGGACGTCGACGCCCTCACCCAGGTCCCGGGCGTGGGGACCCGGGGCGCCCAGAAGATCATCCTCGACCTCAAACCGAAGTTGGCGGCCCTCGAAGCCGAGGTGTTGGAGGCCACGTCGGCCGCCGCCCAGGTCCGCCAAGCCCTCGAAGGCCTCGGATACACCCCGGCTGAGATCCGCCGGGTCCTTCCCCTGCTCGACGGCTCGGCGTCGGTCCCCGAACAGATCCGCCACGCCCTCCGGGAGCTGGGCCGATGAGGGACGAGACCATCCTCGCCGGAGGGTTCGGTCCCCTCGACGAAGAGATCGAGGCGACCCTGCGGCCCCGCACCCTCGACGAGTTCGTGGGCCAAGACCTCGTCAAGGAGCGTCTGCGCATCTCCATCGAGGCGGCACGGAGCCTCGGCAAACCCCTCGACCACGTGCTCCTCTCCGGACCCCCCGGCCTCGGCAAGACCTCCCTGGCGGGGATCATCGCCCACGAGCTGGGTACGACGATCCGCAAGACCTCGGGACCGGCGTTGGAACGCCCCGGCGATCTCGCCGCCATCCTCTCCAACCTCGACCCCGGGGACGTCTTCTTCATCGACGAGATCCACCGGGTGCCCCGGGCGGTGGAGGAGGTGCTCTACCCGGCGATGGAGGACTTCGAGTTGGACATCGTGTTGGGCAAAGGCCCGTCGGCCACGTCGATCCGGCTCGACCTCGCCCGTTTCACCCTCGTGGGCGCTACCACCCGGATCGGGACGGTGTCCGCACCGCTGCGGGACCGTTTCGGACTGGTGGAACGGGTCGACTACTACACCCCCGAGGACCTGTTCCTCATCGTCCGCCGGTCTGCCCGGATCCTCGGCGTCGACATCGACGACGACGGTGCCCGCATCATCGCCGAGCGCAGCCGGGGGACGGCACGGGTCGCCAACCGGCTGCTCGCCCGGGTGCGTGACTTCGCCGTCGCCAGGGCGGAGGGGCGGATCGACGGGCCGGTGGCCGAGCGGGCGCTGGAGGTCTTCGAGATCGACCGCCTCGGCCTCGACAAGGTCGACCGGGCGATCCTCGAGGCGGTGGTGGTGAAGTTCGGGGGAGGTCCTGTCGGGTTGGGGACCCTGGCGGTGACCGTCGGCGAGGAACCCGAGACGGTCGAGGACGCTTACGAGCCGTTCCTCCTCCAGATCGGGATGCTGCATCGGACGCCCCGCGGCAGGGTCGCCACCGCCGGTGCCTACCGCCATCTCGGCCTCGAGCCTCCCTCCGGCTCGCAGGCGGCCCTGGATCTCTGAGCCGAAGCCACAATGTGGCTGCGATGAAGACGTCCCACTTCGACTACACCCTCCCGGCCGAAGCCGTCGCCCAACGTCCCGCCGAACCGCGCGACGCCGCCCGGCTGCTCGACGCCCGTGACCTGAGCGACCACCGCTTCCGTGACCTTCCCGCGTTGTTGGAACCCGGAGATCTCGTCGTCGTGAACCAGACCCGGGTCCGGAAGGGACGCCTGTTCGGGAAGAAGGTCCGGACGGGCGGCAAGGTCGAGCTGCTGGTCCTCGGCCGGACGGGGGGCGAGGTCTGGGAGGCGTTGATCCGTCCCGCCCGGAAGGTCCGGCCGGGAACGGAGCTCGACTTCGGGCCGCTGCGGGCCACGGTGCTGACGTCCCCCGCCGAAGGCAAGGCCCTGGTCCGTCTGGAAGCCGACGGGGACGTCGAAGAGGTCCTCGAACGCAGCGGCCACCTCCCCCTCCCCCCATACATCCGCCGCTGGGACGGCGACCCCGAGCGCTACCAGACGGTGTTCGCCGCATCGACCGGATCGGCGGCTGCGCCGACGGCCGGGCTGCATTTCACCCCGGCGGTGCTCTCCGCGCTGGAACGCCGAGGGGTCCGTCTGGCCCGCATCGACCTCGAAGTGGGCCTGGGCACCTTTCGCCCGGTGAGCACCGACGACGTCGAAGACCACGTGATCCACCCGGAGCGGTTCACCCTGCCCGAAGCCACCGCCGTCGCCGTCCGTGAGACCGTCGCCACCGGAGGGCGGGTGGTGGCGATCGGGACCACGGTGGCCCGCACCTTGGAGACGATGGCGACCGGCCCGGGCAGGGTCCTCGCCGGCCGAGGGGAGACCCGTCTCTATCTGCGTCCGGGGATCGAGTTCCAGATCGTCGACGTCCTCGTCACCAACTTCCATCTTCCCCGCTCCAGCCTGCTGGTCCTGCTCGCAGCCTTCATGGGGGAGCGGTGGCGGGACGTGTATCGGGTGGCCCTCCAGCGGGGGTACCGTTTCCTCTCGTTCGGTGACGCCATGCTCTGTGCGCGGGAGCGCCGATGACCTCCCCCGTCACCTGGGAGCCGATCGCCACCGACGGCGCGGCCCGCCGCGGCCGGCTCCACACCCCGCACGGGTCGGTGGAGACCCCTGCGTTCATGCCGGTCGGGACCCGCGGCGTGGTGCGTGCCGTAGACGCCGACGACCTCACCGAGGTCGGGGCGCAGATCGTCCTCGCCAACACCTACCACCTCATGCTGCGACCGGGCGCCTCTCAGGTCGCTGCCTTGGGGGGTCTCCACCGGTTCGCCGGGTGGGACCGGCCGATCCTCACCGACTCGGGCGGCTATCAGATCTACTCGTTGGAGCCGGCCATCGACGAGGAAGGTGCCGTCTTCCGGTCGACCTACGACGGGTCCGAGGTGAGACTCACCCCCGAGGACGCGGTGGCGGTGCAGGAGCTCCTCGGGCCCGACATCGCCATGGTGTTGGACGTGTGCGTCGGCCTCCCCGCCCCGCGAAAGGTGGTTCGGGCGGCGATGGAGCGTACGCTGCGGTGGACGGAACGGGCCATCGCGGTCCACCGCCGCGCCGATCAAGCCCTCTTCGGCATCGTCCAAGGGGGCGTCGACCCGGAGCTGCGCCAGGAGAGTGCCCGACGGACCGCCGATCTGGGGCTTCCGGGTTTCGGGATCGGCGGTCTGTCGGTGGGGGAGGAACCCGACGAGCGTGACCGGGCTTTGGAGGCGGTGACGGCGGAGCTCCCGTCCGACAAGGTCCGCTACGTGATGGGCCTCGGCGACGCCGAAGGCATCTTGGCGGCGATCGCCCGGGGAGTGGACCTGTTCGACTGTGTGTGGCCGACACGCCTCGCCCGCCACGGCCGGGTGCTCACCCCGGACGGAGACTACAACCTCCGCCGGGCCGAATACGCCGCCGATCCGGCTCCTCTCGACCCCGAATGCCCGTGCCGGACCTGCCGGAGGTACTCCCGTGCCTACCTGCGGCATCTGCTGATGGTGGGGGAGATGACGGCGCTCCGCCTCGTCACCGTCCACAACCTCACCTACACGTTCCGGCTGGTGGCCGGGGCTCGCACCGCCGTCGAAGAGGGACGTTTCGCCGACTACCGGGCCGAGGTGGTGGAGCGAAGAATTCGCCGGGGTGACGCCGAGCGCTAACCTGCCACGTTGCCCCCGAGGCTCACTCATGGATCTCATCTTCGCCCAGGCCCAGACGACCGGAGGGAGCGGCTTGACGTCGCTTCTGTTCCTCGCCGCGATGATCGGCTTCTTCTGGTTCCTGTTCATCCGCCCCCAACGCAAACGGATGCGGGAACAGCAGGAGCTCCAGTCGGCCCTCGGCGTCGGCGACCGGGTGCAGACCATCGGAGGCCTCGTCGGACGGGTGCGGTCGATCGACGACGACACCGTCGTGCTCGACATCGAATCCGGCCAGGTCCGGGTTCTGCGCCGGGCCATCGCGGCGCGCGTCGGCGACGGGTCCTGAGCCATGGCGAGACGGGTCGTCGGCCTGTTGGTCGTGTTCGCCCTGTCGTGGGGCGGGCTCGGGTTGCTGTTCGCCCAGGGGATCACCCCGAAGCTGGGACTCGACCTGCAGGGCGGAACCTCGGTCGTCCTCACCGCCCCACCCGACACCGAACGGGACCTGCTCGAACTCGCCGTCGACATCATGCGGCGACGGATCGAAGACGTCGGCGGGGTGCAGGAACCGGAGATCCAGATCTCCGGCGGCAACACCGTACTGGTCCAGCTCCCCGGGGTCACCGACGAACGACGTGCCCTCGACGCGATCGGACAGACCGGACAGCTCTCCTTCCGTCCGGTCCTCGAGGTCTTCCCCGGCGACACCGGCCCCCTCGCCGGGGCCGAGGACGTGCCCGAAGGCGTCGACCCCGTGACCGGCCTCACCGTGAAGGACGACCCGACCCGTGAAGCCTGGCTCCTCGAGACCGACCCCGCGACCGGCACCTCCCAGGTGCTCCACGTCGGACCGGCCGCCCTCCTCGGCTCGGACGTCGACTCCGCGATCCCCCAGCCTCCGGGGACCGGCGCCGGGATCGGCTGGGTGGTGTCCCTCGACCTCACCTCCGAAGGCGGTGACAAGTTCGCCCGTCTCACGGCCGACGCCGCCTCCTATCCGGTGGGCGACCCCCAACGCCAGATCGCCATCGTCCTCGACGGCAAGGTGTTGTCGGCGCCGGCCGTTGCCGCCGACGTCCAGCCCGGAGTGGGCATCACCGGCGGCCGTGCCCAGATCACCTTGGGGGCGTCGCCCGACGCCGAGCAGGAAGCCCAGAACCTCGCCATCGCCCTCCGGTACGGCTCCCTGCCGGTCTCCTTCGAACGGAGCCAGGTCCAGAAGGTGTCGGCCACCCTCGGTACCGACTCGCTGCGGATCGGGCTCATCTCGGGTCTCGCCGGTCTGGTGCTGGTCGCCCTGGTGCTCCTCGCCTACTACCGGGCCCTCGGTCTGGTGGCGGTGGTGGGCCTCACCGTCTTCGGCTCGTTCCTGATCTCGATCTTCAGCGTCATGGGCCAGATCCAGGGTCTGACGCTCACGCTGGCGGGGGTGACCGGGATCATCGTGTCGGTGGGGATCACCGCCGACTCGTACATCGTCTACTTCGAACGGGTCAAAGACGAGATGCGTCTCGGCAAGACGGTCCACGCCGCGGTGGAAGACGGGTTCAAGGCCGCCTACCGGACGATCTTGACGGCCGACACCGTCTCCCTGTTGGCGGCGATCCTCCTGTGGGCCCTGGCGGTCGGTGCCGTCAAAGGGTTCGCCCTCTCCCTCGGGATCGCCACCTTCCTCGACTTGGTCGTCGCCCGCATCTACACCCGCCGGGCGGCATGGATCCTCGCCCAAGGACCCCTCGCCGAAGGCTCCGGATTCAGCATCGCCGGCGCCGCGAGGACGGGAGCGGCTGCATGAGTGCCCCCGAAACCGTCGAGACACCCACCTCCACCTGGCGCCGGGTGTTGGCGGGTCGGACCACCATCGACTTCGTCGGGGGCCGCCGACGCTGGTTCACGATCTCCGCCGTCCTCATCGGCATCGCCCTGGCCGGCTTGGCGTTGCGGGGCGGGCTGAACCTCGGATTGGAGTTCCGGGGCGGGCTCGCCGTGGAGACCATCAACCCGGCCGGGGCCGGGATCCCCGACTTGCGGGACGCGTTGGAGGCCGTCGGTGAACCCGACGCCCGGATCCAGCTCATCGACGACGGCGCCGCCGTCCTCATCCAGACCGAGCCGGTCTCCGCCGACACCCAGGAGGCCCTCGTCGAAGCCGTCGCCGCCGTCACCGGGAGTCCCCGCACCGAGATCTCCATCGAGTCGGTGGGACCGACCTTCGGTGCGATCGTCGCCCGACGTGCCCTTGAGGCGCTGGTGGTGTTCCTCGCCGCCGCCATCGTGTTCATCTCGTGGCGACTCGAATGGAAGATGGCGGTGGCCGGCATCACCGCCCTCTTCCACGACCTCGTCATCACCCTCGGCGTGTACGCCATCACCGGCTTCGAGGTGACCCCGGCGACGGTGGTGGCGGTGCTGACGATCCTCGGCTACAGCCTCTACGACACCGTGGTCGTCTTCGACAAGGTCGAAGAGCTCGAAGCGTCGATGGGGGATCAACACACCATCACCGACATCGTCAACCGCGCCATGAACCAGGTGCTGGTCCGTTCGATCAACACCTCCCTCACCTCGCTGCTGCCGGTGGGGAGTCTCCTGTTCGTCGGGTCCTTCATCCTCGGTGCCGCCAGCCTGCGGGACTTCGCGTTGGCGCTGTTCGTCGGTATCGCCGCCGGGACGTATTCGTCGATCTTCGTCGCCGCGCCGATGCTGGGGGCATGGAAGGAGAGCGAAGAGGAATGGGCCGCCCAGCGTCAGCGGCTCGAACGGCGGGCCCACAAGGCCCGACAGCAGGCAGCCCGCCTGGCCGAACAGGCCGCGGAGGCACGCGCCGCCGAGGAGGCGAAGACGTCGGCGCCTCCCCGCCCCGGGCAGCTGCGGCCCCCGAAGAAGCGGAAGAAGAAACGGCGCCGTTGAGCACGGCCGGTTCTGGGTAGAATCATCGGGTGCCAGATTTCCGTGAACTGATCCGCGAGGTACCCGACTACCCGAAACCGGGGATCCTCTTCTACGACATCACCCCGGTCCTCGGCGACGCCGCGGCGTTCGCCCATCTCCTCGACCGGATGACGGCACCCTTCGCCGACGCCGAGATCGACAAGGTGGCGGGGATCGAAGCCCGAGGGTTCGTGCTGGCGGCGTCGATCGCGGAGAAGTTGCAGGCCGGGTTCGTCCCGATCCGCAAACCGGGGAAGCTCCCCTACCAGGTCGTCCGGGAGGAATACGCCCTGGAGTACGGAACCGACGCCCTCGAGGCCCATGTGGACGCCGTCGGTCCGGGCGATCGGGTCCTCTTGGTCGACGACGTCATCGCCACCGGAGGCACCGCCTCGGCCGCGTCCCGGCTGTTGAGAAAGCTCGGAGCCGACGTGGTCGGATTCTCGGTCTTCATCGAGCTGGGTTTCCTCGACGGCCGCGCCGCCCTCGACGGCCTCCCGTTCCATGCCCTCCTCCGATACGACTGAGACCGCCGTCCTCGACCCGGACCGGGCCTTCGCCCGGATCGTGGAGACCTATCTCGCCCATCACCCCGGTGGGGACCCCTCCACCCTGAAGCGGGCGTACCGGGTGGCGAAGCGAGCCCACGAAGGGCAGCGTCGCAAATCGGGGGAGGCCTACATCACCCACCCGGTCGCGGTCACCCAGATCCTCGCCGACTACGGCCTCGACGAAGCGACCCTGGCGGCGGCCCTCCTCCACGACGTGGTCGAAGACACCGACGTCGACCTCCGCCAGATCATCGACCAGTTCGGTGACGAGATCGGCTACCTCATCGACGGCGTCACCAAACTGGACCGGATCTCGTACTCGACCCGGGAGCAGGCCCAGGCCGCCACCATCCGCAAGATGGTCGTGGCGATGGCGGAGGATCTGCGGGTCCTGCTGATCAAGCTGGCGGATCGGCTCCACAACATCCGCACCGTCCACGCCCTCGCCCCCGAGAAGCAGCGCCGGGTCGCCCAGGAGACCCTCGACGTCTACGCCCCGCTGGCCCACCGTCTCGGTGTCCAAGAGATCAAACACGAACTGGAGGACCGCAGCTTCGCGGTGCTGCATCCGGGGCCCTACGCCGAGATCGAAGAGAAACTCGCCGAACGGGCGCCCGAACGGGAGGTGTTCATCGACAAGATCGTCGCCGAGGTCGAAGGGATGCTCGCCGAGGCAGGGATCGACGCGACGGTGACGGGACGGCCGAAACACCACTACTCGATCTACCGGAAGATGGTCGAGTCGGGCCTGCCCTTCGAAGAGATCCACGACCTGATCGGGATCCGCATCATCACGACCACGGTGCAGGACTGCTACGCCGCCCTCGGCCTGATCCACGCCCGCTGGATGCCGATCTCGGGACGGTTCAAGGACTACATCGCGATGCCCAAGTTCAACCTGTACCAGAGCCTCCATACGACGGTGATCGGCTCGGACGGCAAGCCCCTCGAAGTGCAGATCCGCACCGCCGAGATGCACCGTCTGGCCGAAGTGGGGATCGCCGCCCACTGGCGGTACAAGGAAGGCGCGGACGCCCAGGAGCTCGACTGGATGGGGGACCTCCGCACCCTGCAGGAAGACGCCACCGACCCCGAAGAGTTCCTCGACCACCTCAAACTCGACCTCTACCAAGACGAAGTGTTCGTCCTCACGCCCGCCGGGGACGTGAAAACCCTGCCCAGAGGCGCCACCGCGGTGGATTTCGCCTACGCGGTCCACACCGAAGTGGGGAACCGGTGTGTGGGAGCCCGGGTCAACGGACGGCTGCTGCCCCTGTCCACCCGACTCGAATCCGGCGACATCGTCGAGATCATCACCTCCAAGTCGCCCGACGCCGGGCCCTCTCGCGACTGGTTGAACTTCGTCCGGACCAGCCGGGCGAAGTCGAAGATCAAGCAGTGGTTCCTGAAGGAGCGCCGAGAGGCCGCCCTCGCCGAAGGACGGGAACAGGTCATGGCGCTTCTACGGAGAGAAGGGCTCGGGCTGTCCGCCGCCGACCGGGAGTCGTATCTCGCCGAGGTGGCCGCCGACCTCAACAAGAAGGACGTCGACGCCCTCCTGGTGGCGGTGGGGGAGGGGGCGGTGTCGGCGAGCACCGTCGCTCAACGTGTCGTCCGACTCGCCCGACCCGAACAGGACGACGTCGAAGACCTCCTGGCGCCACCGAGGCCACGCCGCACCAGCACCGCCGGCCCCGCCATCATCGTCGAAGGCCTCGACGACATGCTGGTGCGGATCGCCCGCTGCTGCGCACCGGTGCCCGGCGATCCGATCATCGGCTTCGTGACCGTCGGGCGCGGGGTGTCGGTCCATCGGGCCGACTGCACCAACATCGCCGCCCTCGCCGACCGGAGAGAGCGGATGGTGGAGGTGTCCTGGCCGCCGGAGCGGGTCGGGAACTTCACCGTCTGGGTGCAGGTCGAGGCCCTCGACCGAACCAAGCTCCTGCGCGACGTCACCGCCACCATCTCGGACATGGGGGGCAACATCACGGCGTCGTCGTCGGTGACCAACCGGGACCGGGTCGCCATCCTCCGCTACGAGGTGGAGCTCTCCGACCCGACCCAGGTCCCCCGGCTCATCTCCGATCTGCGGGGTGTCGACGGGGTGTACGCCGCCTACCGGATCATGCCGGAAGGAGACCCGAGGTGACATCGTGTTGATCGTCTCCGAATCTCTGTGGGTCGCCGGGACGAACACCTACCTGGTCGCTCCCGAACCGGGCGGTCTGGGGGTGCTGATCGACGCGCCCCCCGATCCGGGAGCCATCGCCGAGCTGGTGACGCGCCATCGGGTGACGCCGACCGCCCTCGTAGTCACCCACGGCCACATCGACCACGTCGGGGGAGCCGGCGCCGTCACCGACCGATTCGGACTCACCACCTACGTCCATCCCGACGACGACTTCCTCACCCTCGACCCGGTCGCCCAACTCCGGATGCTGTTCGGCATGGTCCCACCGGGCGACTACGCCCCTCCGCAGCGTCGGGTCGGGCTGGCGGACGGGGAGCGGCTGTCCGTCGGCGGTGTCGAACTGGAGGTGCTCCACACCCCGGGCCACACGCCCGGGCACTGCTGCTTCCTCCTGGCCGACGAAGGGGTGCTCTTCTCCGGTGATCAGCTCTTCGCCGGCTCCATCGGGCGAACCGACCTCCCCGGGGGTGACCTGCGGGCGTTGCTGCAGTCGATGCGTACCAAGGTCCTCACCCTCCCCGACGAGGTGCGGGTCCTTCCCGGCCACGGACCCGAGACCACCATCGGTCGGGAACGACGGACCAATCCCTTCCTCCTCCAGCTCGCCGCCGACTGAGACGAGCCGATCCGCCGGCGGGCTACCCTGCGGTACCTCCCCGAACGAGATCCCATGGTCACACCGCGAACGATGCCCGGCGTCTTGGAGCTGCTCCCCGCGGAGCAGGTCACCTTCCGACGCATGCTCGAGACGATCAGAGCCGCCTACGAACGGTTCGGGTTCGTCGAGTTGGAGACACCCGCCATCGAGTTGGCCGAAGTGCTGTTGACGAAGACCGGAGGCGAGACCGAGCGGGAGGTCTACTTCGTCCAGTCCACCGGGGCACGGGAACAGGGCCTCGAACCCGACCTCGCCCTCAGGTTCGACCTCACGGTGCCCCTCGCCCGCTACGTCGCCCAGCACGAACAGCAACTCGCGTTCCCGTTCCGCCGCTACCAGATCCAACGGGTCTACCGGGGGGAGTCACCCCAGCGTGGCCGGTTCCGGGAGTTCTACCAGTGCGACA
The DNA here is from genome assembly GCA_015488325.1 of Acidimicrobiia bacterium. Taxonomy (GTDB): domain Bacteria; phylum Actinomycetota; class Acidimicrobiia; order Spongiisociales; family ZC4RG35; genus S012-128. Next base: position 25,535 of record WFOA01000112.1, read on the forward strand.
TCGACGTCATCGGCCGCGACGACCTCGACCTCCGCTACGACGCCGAGATGCCGGCGGTGATCCACCGGGTCTTCACCGACCTCGAGATCGGACCGTTCACGATCCGACTCAACAACCGTCGCCTCATGCGGGGCCTCTTGTCGTCCCTCGGTGTCGGCGACCCCTCCCACCAGTCGGCGGTCCTCCGAGAAGTCGACAAGCTCGAAAAGCGCGGCCTCGACGCCACCGCAACGGCCCTCGTCGACGTCGGGATGGCACCGGCTGCGGTCGACCGCCTGTTGGAGACGGTTTCGTACCGGTCGTCTTCCTTGGACGACGCCCTCGAGACCCTGGATCGGCTGTCCGCCGAGTTCGGCGACGCCGCCGGAGGCGCCGCCGACCAGGCGACCGTCCTCGAGGCGATCGCCGCCTTCGGGGTCCCCGAGGACGCCTACGCCCTCGACCTCTCCATCGCCCGCGGGCTCGACTACTACACCGGGACGGTGTACGAGACGGTCCTCGACGACCATCCCGGCATCGGCAGCGTCTGCTCGGGGGGTCGCTACGACGACCTCGCCGGGTATTACACGTCCTCGAAGCTTCCCGGGGTGGGGATCTCGATCGGCCTGACCCGGCTGTTCTACCAGCTCCGGGAAGCGGGCATCGTCGGAGCGTCCCCGGCGGTCACGCAGGTGCTGGTCACGCTGATGGACCCCGCCGGGTTCGCCTACGCCCTGGAGGTCGGTCGACGGCTCCGCCAGGCCGGAATCCCCACCGAGACACGGCCCGCCCCCTCACGCCTGGGCAAGCAGCTCAAATACGCCGACCGCCTCGGGATCCGGTTCGCCGTCATCTGCGGCGAGGACGAACGTTCCCGGGACACGGTGACCGTACGCGACCTCCGTCACGGAAACCAGGACGAGGTACCCCGTTCCGACCTCGTCCGCCACCTCCGCACCCTCATCGACCAGGAGTGATCCCGATGCCCCCCACCCAGTACCGCACCGTCCACACCGTCGAGGTGACCGAAGACCGGATCGGCCAGACCGTCACCGTGGCGGGATGGGTGCAGCGCCGTCGGGACCACGGCGGCATCGTCTTCGTCGACGTGCGGGACGCCACCGGCATCGTCCAGGTGGTCCTCGACCCGACCGAGATCCCGGAAGCCCATCGGCTCCGGATGGAGTTCTGCGTCTCGATCACCGGGGAGGTGCGGGCACGGCCCGAAGGGACCGTCAACCCGGACCTGGCGACCGGACGGGTGGAGATCGGCGCGACGGGGCTCGAGGTGCTCAGCCCCGCCGACACGCTCCCCTTCATGATCGAAGACAGGGTCGAGGTCGACGAGCGGACCCGCCTCGAATTCCGGTACCTGGATCTGAGGCGTCCGTCGATGGCCGCCAACGTCGTCGCGCGTTCGCGCGCCATCGCGGCGATGCGGCGCGTCATGGATCGCCTCGGGTTCCTGGAGGTGGAGACACCCACCCTGATCGTCTCCACCCCGGAGGGGGCGAGGGACCTCCTCGTCCCGAGCCGGCTCAGGCCCGGCACCTTCTACGCGCTTCCCCAGTCCCCCCAGCTGTTCAAACAGCTCCTGATGGTGGCGGGTGTCGAACGCTACTACCAGGTGGCCAAGTGCTACCGCGACGAGGACTTCCGGGCGGACCGGCAGATCGAGTTCTCCCAGCTCGACCTGGAAGGGTCGTTCTGGGGGCGGGAGGAGGTGCTGGAGACGCTGGAGGAGATCGTCGTCGAGGTCGTACGCGAACTTCGCGGGGTCGAGCTGGAACGCCCCTTCCTCCGCCTCACCTGGCAGGAGGCGATGGACCGGTACGGCACCGACAAACCCGACACGCGGTTCGGGATGGAGATCGTCGACCTCTCCGACGTGTTCGCCGAGACCGAGTTCCGGGCGTTCTCGGCGACCCTGGACGCCGGCGGCGTCGTCCGGGGATTCAACGCCGGCGGCCAGGAGACGTCCCGTTCCCGACTGGACGGGCTGGTCGAGCGTGCCCGGGAGCTGGGGGCGAAGGGCCTGGTGTGGATGGTGGTGCAACCCGACGCCACGTTGCGTTCCCCGGTCGCCAAGTTCCTCTCCGACGACGAGCTCGCCGCCGTGGTCGAACGTCTGGACGCCCGGCCCGGAGACCTGCTGCTGGTCGCGGCCGACGAATGGCGTACCGCCGCCTCCGTGCTCGGCCAGCTCCGGGTCGAGCTGGGACGGCCGGCAGGGCACCGCGAGCTGGCGCCGCTGTTCGTGATCGACTTCCCGACCTTCGAGCCGACCGAGGACGGAGGCTGGGCGCCGTCGCACCACCCCTTCACCGCGCCCGTCGACGTGGACCAGATGGCCTCGGACCCCGAACACTCGATCTCCTGGGCCTACGACCTGGTCCTCAACGGGGCCGAGCTCGGCTCGGGCAGCGTGCGGATCCACGACCCCGAGGTGCAGGCGAAGGTGTTCGACGTCCTCGGGATCGAACCGGAAGAGGCCGAACGTCGCTTCGGATGGTTCCTGCGGGGTCTCCGCTACGGCACGCCGCCCCACGCCGGTTTCGCCATCGGGATCGACCGGTTCGTCTCCATCCTCCGTGACGAACCGAACATCCGCCAGGTCATCCCGTTCCCGAAGACCCAGACCGGCGCCGACCCCCTCACCGGGGCGCCGTCGGCCGTGGCCGACACCCACCTCGCCGAACTGGGGATCATGCTCCGCCCCGGCCTCGGGGCCGACGACCGCTGAGGGGGATCAGAGGAGACCGACGACGAGGATCGCGAAGGCGGCGAGCAGGGCGACCCCTTCGAGACGCACCACCCGCTGCCCCGACCGGGCGAACACCCCCGCCAGCACCGACACCACCACCATGGCGACCAGCGGGAAGCGGAAGTCGCCGACCAACGCCCCCGGACCGGCCAGGGCCGCCGACCCGGCCACCAGCAGCGAGTTGAACATGTTCGACCCGAGGACGTTGCCGACCACGAGGTCCCCTTCGCGTCGACGGGCGGCGGCGAGGGCCGTCGCCAGTTCGGGCAGGCTCGTGCCGACGGCGACGATGGTGAGGCCCACGAACCCGTCGGACAGGCTCAACAGGTCGGCCAGCGCCTTGGCGCCCCGAACCAGCATCTCGGCTCCCGCCAAGGTGGCGGCGATCGAGACCACGCCGATCGTGACCTCGAAGGGGATCGAACGGATCGGGCCTTCCATCTCGGCCACCTCCGCCTCGATCTCGGCGGCGCCGCGGCGGTCGGCCCGTGCCCAGCGGATCACCAGCCAGACGCCGACGCCCATCGCGGCGAGGAGGATCGCCCCTTCGGGCCGTGACAGGAGATGATTCCAGGCGAAGAAGGCGAAGACGAGGGTGCCCACCATCATGAGTCCCCCCTCGCGGCGCAGGGTCTCCACCCTGCTCGCCACCGGACTGATGATGGCGGCGGAGCCGACGACCAGGCTCAGGTTCGCCACGTTGGAGCCGACGATGTTGCCGACTGCCAGGTCGAGGGTGCCGCGGAGGGCGGCGACGACGCTGACGAGGAGCTCCGGCGCGGAGGTCCCCACCCCGATGACGAGGGCGCCGATGAGGATGGGGGAGAGGCCCAGACGGGTCGACACACGAGCGGCAGACAGCACCAGGCGATCGGCACCGACGGTCAACAGGGCGAGACCGGCGATCAGGAGGGCGAGGGCGATGAGCACGGCTGAGATCTCCGCTCGGTACGGGACGGAGCGATCTTAGCGACGACCCCCGACCTGGCCCGCGTGGGCGCCGACCGGACCTAGGCTCGACGCGAGATGCGTCTCCCGAACCTGCCGACATGAGCGAAGATCTGTTCGCCGCCCGAGCCGACGACCACCTGTCCAGGGTCGCCCCGCTGGCGACCCGGATGCGTCCCCGCGATCTGTCGGAGGTGGTCGGCCTCGAAGGGCTGGTGGGCGAAGGTGCTGCGTTTCGTCGCCTGGTGGAGGCCGGAAGGCCGGTGTCGATGTTGTTGTGGGGACCCCCAGGCACCGGCAAGACCACCCTGGCCCGGCTGGTGGCGACCAACATGGACGCCGCCTTCGAGACGCTGTCGGCCACCTCGGCAGGGGTGAAAGACGTCCGGGAGGTGCTGGCCCGGGCCCGGCATCGCCTCGAGACCGACGAGCGCCGCACCGTGCTGTTCCTCGACGAGATCCACCGGTTCTCGAAGAACCAACAGGATGCCCTCCTCCCCGCCGTCGAAGACGGGACGATCGTGCTGGTGGGAGCGACCACCGAGAACCCGTTCTTCGAGGTGAACTCGCCCCTCATGAGCAGGCTCACCCTGTTCCGGACCGAACCGATCCCCTTCGAGGATCTGGAACGGCTGGTGGACCGGGCGCTCGGCGACGCCGAACGAGGCCTCGGCACCCTCCGACTCCGCATCGAACCCGCCGCCCGGTCCCTCCTCGTGTCCCGCTCGGCCGGCGACGCCCGCCTCGTCCTCAACACCTTGGAGGTCGCCTCGGTCCTCGCCGAAGGCCGGGGGGCGGAGACGATCGAGCTGGACGACGTCGAGGAGGCCCTGCAGCGGAGGATCGTTCGCTACGACAAGACCGGTGACCGCCACTACGACGTGATCTCGGCGTTCATCAAGAGCGTTCGGGGTTCCGACGTCGACGCCGCCCTGTACTGGCTGCATCTCATGCTGGAGGGCGGGGAGGATCCCGAGTTCATCGCCCGCCGTCTCGTCATCCTGGCGGCCGAGGATGTCGGCCTCGCCCGTCCCGACGCCCTCGTCGTCGCCGTCGCCGCGGTGCACGCCCTGTCCTTCGTCGGCCTGCCCGAAGCCGAATACCACCTCACCGAAGCCACCATCTACCTGGCGACCGCACCCAAATCGAATTCGGTAGGGAGGGCCATGGCGGCGGCGAAGCGCCTCGTGCGGGAAGGACCCACCCCGGTCGTCCCCCCACACCTCCGGGGCAGCGGATACGCAGGCGCCGAGACCCTCGGCCACGGTGCCGACTACCGATACGCCCACGACGCTCCAGGTCATGTGGTCGCCCAGCGCTACTTCCCCGACGACGTCGAGCCCCGCCCCCTGTATCGCCCGGGTGATCTCGGGTCCGAATCCGAGATCACCGAACGCCTGGCGGAGATCGACCGGCTGCTCGGCCGGGAAGGTCGTTGAGGCGCTGTACGCTAGGACGCCATGGCAGACCGGCTCTGGTGGTTCGTGACCGGCCTCGTCGCCGGCGGGGTGCTCACCGTTCGCGCCCTCGGCCGCAGGCCGACGCCACGCGACCTGGGCCGGGCGGCTGCTCGTACCGGCTCCGACCTGTTGCATCTCGCCGCCCGGGGGATCCGTCCCCGCAACCGGATGTCTCCGCCGCGCCGCTAACCTCGCCGCCGGGGACCACGTCCCCCACACCGATACCGCCATGAACATCCACGACGCCCCCACCACCCATACGACGTCCCTCTGCCTCCGGCCGGGGGCGTCGGTCCGCCAGCCATGAACGCCCACGAGATCCGCACCACCTTCACCGACTTCTTCGTGGCCCGTGACCACGTGCTGCGGCCTTCGGCGTCGCTGATCCCGGTGGACCCGACGCTGCTGCTCACCAACGCCGGGATGGTCCCCTTCAAGCCCTACTTCCTCGGCGAGGAAGAGCCCCCCTTCAGACGGGCCACGTCGGTGCAGAAATGCGCCCGGACCGTCGACATCGACATCATCGGGACCACGACCCGCCACTTCTCCTTCTTCGAGATGTTGGGGAACTTCAGCTTCGGCGACTACTTCAAGGAGAAGGCGATCCCCTGGTCGTACGAGCTGGTCACCGACGGTTTCGGCATCGACCCCGACCGGCTCTGGTTCACCGTGTATGAAACCGACGACGAAGCCGCCGAGATCTGGATCGACGCGGTGGGGGTACCCCCCGAACGGGTGCAGCGGGGCGGCAAAGACAACTTCTGGCAGATGGGGGTGCCCGGGCCGTGCGGACCCTGCTCGGAGCTCTTCTACGACCGGGGCCCCGAATACGGCGAAGCGGGCGGGCCGATCGGCGGTGGCGAGGAACGCTACGTCGAGATCTGGAACCTCGTGTTCATGCAGAACGTCCAAGACGAGCCCTACCACGTCGTCGGGGATCTACCCGCCAAGAACATCGACACCGGGATGGGGCTCGAGCGGATGGCGATGATCCTCCAAGGAGTCGACTCCGCCTTCGACATCGACGTGGTGCGCCCGGTCCGCGACGCCGGTGCCGCCGCCTGCGGTGTGCGATACGGAGACGACCCGATGGCGGACGTCTCCCTCCGGATCCTCGCCGACCACGGCCGAGCCACGACGTTCCTCATCTCCGACGGTGTGGTCCCCTCCAACGACGGCCGCGGCTACATCCTGCGTCGTCTCCTCCGCCGGGCGGTCCGTCACGCCTGGCAACTCGGGGGCGAAGGGCTCGTCATGCCGAGGCTCGTCGACGCCACCGTCGACGCCATGAAGGACGCCTACCCGGAGCTGGTCGACAACCGGGATTTCATCGCCGATGTGGTCGGCCGGGAGGAGTCCCGATTCCGCCGCACCCTCGAGTCGGGCCATCAACTCCTCGACAGCGAGCTGGCGGCCCTCGGCGACCGCACGGTGCTGCCCGGACGGGTCGCCTTCAAACTCCACGACACCTACGGTTTCCCCATCGAGCTGACCAAGGAGATCGCCGCCGAGCAGGGCGTCGAGGTCGACGAATCCGAGTTCGAACAGGCGATGCAAGAGCAGCGGGAACGTGCCCGCAAGGCGTGGACCGGCGGAGACGAGGCCGCCGCCGCCGAGCTCTACCGCCGGGTCCTCGACGAGGTGGGACCCACCGACTTCATCGGGTACGAACAGGAAGCCGGTCGGGGACGGATCCTCGCCATCGTCGCCGACGGTGAACAGCTGGAACGGGCCGACAGCGGCCGGGAAGTCGAAGTGTTCCTCGACCGGACCCCCTTCTACGCCGAGGCCGGCGGCCAGATCGGCGACACCGGGTCGATCACGACGGAGACGGGGACGCTCGCCGTCTCCGACACCCGGCACGCCATCCAGGGCCTCCACGGCCATCGGGCCAAAGTGGTCTCCGGCTACGTCCAGGTGGGCCAGGACGCCGAACTGTCGATCGACTCGCCCCGCCGCGAACGGATCCGCAAGAGCCACACCGGGACCCACATCCTGCACTGGGCCCTGCGGGACGTGCTCGGTGAACACGTCCGTCAAGCCGGATCCCTCGTGGAGCCAGGCCGTCTGCGCTTCGACTTCTCCCACTTCTCCGGGCTGGCGCCCGAAGAGTTCGAACAGATCGAAGCCGAGACCAACGCCCGGGTCATCGAGAACGATCCGGTGCGGGTCGTCGTCACCTCTAAGGAAGAGGCGGAGCGGGAAGGAGCCCTCGCCTTCTTCGGGGACAAATACGGGGAACGGGTCCGTGTCGTCGAAGTCGGCGACTTCTCCAAGGAGCTCTGCGGCGGGACCCACGTGCCGAGCTCCGGACAGGTGGGACCGGTCGTCGTGCTGGGTGAATCCTCCATCGGGTCGAACCTGCGCCGGATCGAGGCCCTCACCGGTGAAGATGCCTACCGCTACCTCGCCACCGTCCGCGAACACCTCACCGACACCGGCCGCCTGCTGCGGGTCCCACCCGCCGAGGTCCCCGAACGGGTGAAGGGGCTGATGGAGCGGATCGAACAGCTCGAAGACCAGCTCGACAGGATCAGGGCGCAGCGCCGCAGTGCCTTGGCGGCGGAGCTGGCCGGATCGGCAGAGCGCATCGGCGACGCCGAGCTGGTCGTCGCCGAACAGTCCGGCCTCACCCCCGAAGAGCTCCGAGCCCTCGCCCTCGGCATCAGGGAACGTCTCGGCCGGGGAGTCGTGGTGGTCGGCTCGTCGACCGGCGGGAAAGGCTCCCTGGTCGGGGTCGTCTCCAAAGAGCTCGTGGAGGCCGGCGTGTCGGCCGGCGAGATCCTCGCCGATGCCGCCCGGGAGCTCGGCGGCGGCGGCTCCCGTGACCCCGAACTGGCCCAGGCGGGCGGACCCCGAGGTGAACAGCTCACCCAAGCCCTCGACGTCGCCCGGGAGGCGGCTTCCCGTGCCCTCTCCTCGATCTGAGCGAGGCCGGGTCCTCGCCGTCGACCCGGGATCGGTCCGGATCGGCCTGGCGTTGAGCGACCCGCTGCGCATCGTCGCCCAGCCCTTCGCCGTCGTCCCCGCCGGTCCCGACGCCGTCGACGAGATCGCCCGGATCGTCACCGAACGGGAGGTCGCCGAGATCGTGGTGGGGCTGCCGATCGGCCTCGACGGCTCCGAAGGTTCGGGGGCGGTCGCCGCTCGGGAGCTCGCCAAGGCCCTCGAAGAAGGGACCGGACGTCCCGTGCACCTCGTCGACGAACGGTTCACCACCCGCACCGCCGAGCAGGCGATGATCGAAGGGGGTGCACGCCGCCGCATCCGTAGAGCCCGACGCGACCAGGTGGCCGCGTCGGTGATCCTGCAGCAGTTCTTGGAGTCGTCACGATGATCCCCGAACCTCCCCGCGGCTCCCGCCTGGTGCGCCCCCTGGTGGTGGCCACGCTCGTCGTGCTCGCCGGGATCGGCATCGTCACCGCCGCCACCCGGCTCGGTTCGGCGGTGGGGGAGCGGTTCGGGGCGGGGGACCGTTCCCCGACGGCGACGGTGCCCGCCGGGCTCGACGTGGAGGTGGAGATCCCTCGGGGTGCCGGTGCAGCCCAGATCGCCCGCATCCTCGCCGACGCCGGCGTCGTCGAATCGCCGGTCGAGTTCGAGCTGGCGGTGCGGGCGGCCGGGGCGGGTACCGCCCTGCAGGCCGGCCGCTATCGGCTCGTGACCGGGATGGCCGCCTCCGACGTGGTGGATCTGCTGCGGCGAGGCCCCCAGGTCGTCACCTACGACATCACCGTACGGGAAGGCCTCCGTCTCACCGAGATCCTGGACGTGCTCGCCGACGTCTCGGGGATCGACCGAGGGGAGTTCGAGACCGCCCTCACGTCGGGTGCGGTACGGACCGGTGTCGTCGAGATGTCCGACACCCCGGACCTGGTCGACTGGGAAGGCCTCCTGTTCCCCGACACCTACCGTTTCTCCGAGAACGCCACCGCCGTGGACATCCTCACCCGGCTGGCCCGCACGATGGAGCAGCGTCTCGACGAGATCGACTGGACCGACTTCGAAGCAGCCGGTTTCAGCCGCTACGAAGGGATCGTGATCGCCTCCCTCATCGAGTCGGAGGTTCGGGTCGCCGAAGAGCGGCCCCTCGTCTCGAGCGTCATCCGCAACCGTCTCGACCTGGGCATGCCTCTCCAGATCGACGCCACCGTCCTGTACGCCCTCGGGACGAGGGAGGTGTCCGCCTTCGACCGAGACGTCGACTCCCCGTACAACACCTACCGGGTCACCGGGCTGCCGCCCACCCCCATCGCCGCGCCGGGACGGGCAGCCCTCGAAGCGGCGGCGGCGCCGGCCGACACCGAATACCTGTACTACGTGCTCTCCAGCCCCGACGGGCGTCACACCTTCAGCCGCACCTTGGAGGAGCATCAGGCTGCGGTCGAGAAGGCACGCCGAGATGGCGTGCTGCCCTGAACGCCATGCGTCTCGTCCTGCTCGGCGACCCGGTGGCCCACTCCCTCTCCCCGACGATGCATCGGGCCGCCTTCGAGGCCCTCGGCATCCCCGGCAGCTACGAGGCCCGTCGGGTGGATGCCGCCGGGATGGAGGAGGCCGCCGCGGAGCTCCGTTCGGGAACCCTCGACGGCGCCAACATCACGATGCCCCACAAGCGTCTCGCCGCCGCCCTCGCCGACTCCCTCACCCCGCCCGCTCGACGTGCCGGATCCGTCAACACCTGGATCCGGAGGAACGGGGAGATCCTCGGGGAGAGCACCGACGTCACCGGCATCCGTACCGCCTGGGCGAGGGCGGACCTGCCGTCGGACGCCCCGGTGCTGGTCCTCGGAGCCGGCGGCGCGGCCGCCGCCGCGCTGGTCGCCCTCGAAGGCCGCAGCCTGTACGTGGCCGCGCGTCGTCCTGAAACCATCGTCGAGCTCACTTCCCGGGTGGGGGTCGACGTCCGCTCCCATCCCTGGTCTACGCCCCTCGACGGAGCCGTGGTCGTCAACGCCACCCCCCTGGGGATGAGAGGCGAACCGCTCCCCGGAGACGTCGTGGGCCACGCCGCCGGTCTGTTCGACATGGCCTACGGGCCCGCGCCGACCCCGGCGGTCCAGACGGCCCGCCGGGCCGGCCTCCCCGTCGCCGACGGGATCTCCATGCTCGCCGCCCAAGCCGAAGCCGCCTTCGAGCTGTGGACGGGCCGTGCCTGCCCGCCCGGCGTGATGGAGGAGGCCGCCAGAAAAGCCTCAAGCGGTGAATGACCCCGACCGAAGCTAGCAGCACAACCCGAGGTGTAGGAGGCCCTCATGTCCCTGACCGGGAATCTCGAAGTCTTTCCGTTGGAGGAAGTGCTCCGTCTGCTCGCCCGCTCCCGCAAGACCGGGTGCCTGCGAGTGGACGGTACCGGACATCAGGGCCGGGTCTTCCTCCAGAACGGGTCTCTCACGTTGGCGATGACCGGTTCCGACGAGGACCTGCAACGTCAGCTCCTCGCCTCCGGCCTCGTCGAAGCCGCCGACCTGCGTCGGGTCGAGACGGGCTCCGCCACCCTCGCCGACGTGGCGGCTCCGGGGATCACCGAGTTCGTACGTGAGTACACGGTCGAGAGTCTGTACCGGATCCGCAGGCCCGGGTCGGGTGCCTTCGACTTCGTCGTCGACCTCCAGCCTCGCTATCCGACCGGACAGATCTTCGACGTGGAGGTGGGGATCGCCGAGGCGGACCGTCGCGCCAACGAATGGGCCGAGATCGAATCCGTCGTCCCCGACCTCGACACCCCCTACCGGATGGTGGCCGAGATCCCCGAAGGGGAAGAGGTCACCCTCGCCGCCCCGGCGTGGAAGATCCTCGCCGCCCTCGCCGGCGGCGCCACCGTCCGCCGACTCTCCGAATACCTCGGTGCGACCGAGTTCAAGGCGGCGAAGGACCTGGCCGAGCTGGCCCGTCGCCGCCTGGTGGAGGCCGTCGACACGGCGACGCCGTCGACTGCGCCGGAGACGGCGGTGGAGCCGATCGGCACAGCGCCCGACACCAGCCACGACGAAAGCTGGTTCCAGGTTGCCGAACCGGCCCCGGCCGCCGTCGACACCGAGGAATCCTCCGCCACCGAAGGCTGGTGGCAGGAGCAGGAGACGGCCGAGGAGCAGCCGGAGGAGACCGTGGCCGCCACCGAGTCGACCGGGTCGGACTCCGACCGCTTCCTCGAGAGCGTCTTCTCCCAGCTCGACGCCGACGACGACTCCGAGTCGGACGACGACGAAGCCGACACCGGTTTCAACATGGGGCTTCTGCGCAGGCGCCGCATGGGGGCGGCGATCCGCGACAGCGAAGAGTCCTGAGGACCATCCTTCGGGTTGGACGCGTGCCCCGGCGGAGCCGGGGCACGTCGTCGTCCGGGGAGACCCGCCATTAGCGTGTCGGAACGTTGACCCTCTCGTCGATCATCGTGTCGTTCCTCGTCGGCGTCGCCTTCGGGCCGGCGGTCCACGAACTCGCCGTCTCCACCGGGCCCGGCGACGGCCGGCGGTGGCTTCCCCGTTGCCATGCCTGCGGCGACGCCTTGGCGCCGTCCCGATGGTGGGGAGGACGCTGTCCCCGATGCGGGGTGCCCCGGCGGCGTCGGGTGGTGGGGGTCTCGGCGGCCCTCGGGGTGGTCCTGGCGGCGGTGCCTGCCCTCGGCGGGGTCGCCCCGGCGTCCCTCCCCGCCTACTGGTGGTTCCTCGCCGCCACCATGGTGTTCGTGATCACCGACCTCGACCATCGGCGCATCCCCAACCGGATCACCTACCCGGCGGTGGTGGGCGGCGTCGTCCTCCTCGGCGTCGCCGTGATGGTCGACCCGGGGTCCGGTTCGTGGCCGCGGGGCCTCGTCGCCGGTCTCGTCGCCTTCGGGACGTTCTTCCTGCTCGGCGTGGCTGCTCGGGGTGGGTTGGGGATGGGCGACGTGAAGCTGATGGGACTGGTCGGGCTCTTCCTCGGTTTCCGAGGCTGGGACGTCCTGTTCCTCGGAGTCGTGTTCGGGGCCCTCGCCGGCGGGATCCCCGCCCTCGTCCTCCTCCTCACCCGAAGGGCCGGACGCAGAGACGAGCTGGCCTACGGCCCGCCCCTCATCCTGGGGGCGTGGACCGCCCTGGCGGTGGGGGAGCGTTTCCTCGTGTGGTATCTCGGGTGACCGGTACGATCCCCCCATGTTTCGATACCTGACCGCCGGTGAATCCCACGGGCCGGGCCTCGTAGCCGTCGTCGAGGGCCTCCCCGCCGGCCTCCCCGTCCGGCGAGAGGAGCTGGCAGCCGAACTGGCCCGGAGGCGGCTGGGGTTCGGCCGAGGCAACCGGATGAAGATCGAACGTGACGAACTCGAGATCCTCGCCGGCGTCCGTCATGGGTACACGTTGGGGAGCCCCGTCGCCGTCCTCATCCGCAACACCGAATGGCCGCGTTGGGCCGAAGAGATGAGTCCCGATCCGGGGGAGCCGAAGCGGCCGATGACCGCCCCGCGCCCCGGTCACGCCGACCTGGCCGGCATGTTGAAATACGACACCCACGACGCCCGGGACATCCTCGAGCGGGCATCCGCCCGGGAGACCGCCGCCCGCACCGTCGTCGGCTACCTCGCCAAGCTTCTCCTCGCCGAAGTCGGGGTCGCGGTCCTCAGCCACGTGGTGGCGATCGGTTCCGTGGAGGCCACCGACGTGCCCGTTCCCGCCCCCGAGGACCGCGAACGGATCGACGCTTCCCCAGTGCGGGCCCTCGACCCGGACCTGGCCGAGGCGATGATCGACGAGATCGAACGGGCCAAGGCCGACCGGGACACCCTCGGCGGCGTGGTCGAAGTGGTCGCCCACGGCCTCGTCCCCGGAATCGGAAGCCACGTCCACGGCGATCGACGCCTCGACGCCCGGCTGGCGGAGGCGCTGATGTCGATCCAGGCGATCAAGGCGGTGGAGGTGGGCGACGGCTTCTCGTCGGCTCGGCGGCGCGGTTCGGTCGCCCACGACGAGATCCACCACGGCCCCGACGGCTTCGTGCGCACCACCGACCGTGCCGGAGGGGTGGAAGGCGGGATGAGCATCGGGGGAGTGCTGCGGGTCCGGGCGGCGATGAAGCCGATCTCCACCCTCATGCGTCCCCTGGCCACCGTCGACGTCGAGACGAAACGCCCCGAACAGGCCTTCCGGGAGCGGTCCGACGTCTGCGCGGTCCCCGCCGCCGGGGTCGTCGCCGAGGCGATGGTGGCGATCGTCCTCGCCCAGGAGATCCAGCGGAAATTCGGAGGGGACACCGTCGGGGACCTCCGCCGGGCCTGGGAGGCCTACCGCGAGCGCCTGGCCACCTTCTGATGCACCTGTGGTTGATCGGGATGATGGGTGTCGGAAAGACCCGGGTCGGACGGATGGTGGCGGAACGTGCCCGGGTTCCCTTCCACGACACCGACGACGAGGTGGTCGCCCGTGTGGGATGTTCGATCTCGGAGCTGTGGCGGGAGCGGGGCGAGGCCGCCTTCCGGGACCTCGAGACCGACACGGTCGTCCGTCTCGCCGCCGGTCCTGCGGCGGTGATCGCCACCGGTGGTGGGGTCGTGCTCGAACCGCGCAACGTGGCGGCGATGCGAGACTCGGGGCTGGTCGTGTGGCTCGAAGCGTCCCCTCGGACGCTCGCCGAACGGGTCGGGGACGGTGCGGGGCGGCCGCTGCTGGCCGCCACCGACCCCGAACGCCGGCTCGCCGACATCCTGCGGCGACGTCGCCGCCACTACGCCCGTGCCGCCCACCTGCGGGTGTCCACCGACGACCGGGATCCCGACGAGGTCGCCAAGGAGGTGTGGGAAGCGTGGACCGCATCCTGATCGACGGCGGCGAGGAGATCCTCGTCGGACGTGGTCTCCCCTCCCCGCTGCTCCCTCCCTCCGACCGCCTCCGGGTGCTCGTCGTCACCCAGCCCGGGGCGCGGCAGGTGGCCGAGGCGGTCGCCGAACGGGTCGACATCCCGACGGTCGAGATCTTCGAGCTCCCCGACCGGGAGGCCGCCAAGGACCTCGACACCGTCGAAGCCATCTACCGGAGGCTCCTCGAAGGTGGCTTCTCTCGCCGGGACACCATCGTCGGGGTCGGTGGCGGCACCGTCACCGACGTCGCCGGCTTCGTCGCCGCGACTTGGCTGCGGGGTATCGAAGTGGTCCACGTCCCCACCACCCTCCTCGCCGCCGTCGATGCCGCCATCGGCGGGAAAACCGGTGTGAACTTTCAGGGCAAGAACCTGGTCGGCGCGTTCTGGCATCCCTCCCGGGTCGTGATCGACCTCGACGTCCTCTCCCGCCTACCCCGCGACCTCCTCCGTGAAGGATCGGCCGAAGCGGTGAAGGCGGGCCTCGTCGGCGACCCCCTCCTCGTCGACGCCTACCGGCGTCGGGGCCTCGACGCCGACCTGGAGGTCGTCGTCCCCCGGGCCGTGGCGGTGAAAGCCCGGGTGGTGTCCGCCGATTTCCGGGAGGCGGGCCGACGGGCCGTCCTGAACTACGGGCACACCGTTGGCCATGCCCTCGAAACGGTGACGGGCCTGGCCCACGGCTACGCCGTGGCCGTCGGGATGACGGCGGCCGCCGAGATCGCCCGCAGACGCCACGGTTACGACGGCGACGACCAGCGGAGGCTGCTGCAGGGGATGGGACTGCCCGTCGACGTGGACGACGCCGGGGTCGACGCCGGGGCCGAAGCGGTGCTGGAGGCGATGTCGCGGGACAAAAAACGTGACGTCGACGGGATCCGGTTCGTCCTGTTGCGGGACGTCGGTGACCCCACCGTCGAGCACGTCACCCCGGACGACGTCGACGCCGCGTTGGAGGCCGTCGGCGTCCGCTGAGGCGGATACACTCGCCACTCCCGACCTGGAGCAACCATGATCTCGACCAACGACGTCCGCCCGGGGATGGCCCTGCGGCTGCCCGACGGCTTGTTCACCATCGTGGAGTACCAGCATGTCAAGCCCGGCAAGGGCAAGGCCTTCGTCCGGATGAAACTCAAGAACGTGGAGACCGGACAGGTGCTCGACCGGACGTTCCGGGCCGACGAGGACGTGCCCCAGGCCATCATCGAACGCAAAGAGCACCAGTTCCTCTACCGGGACGACCTGGGATTCCATTTCATGAACCTGGAGGACTACACCCAGTTCGCCCTCCAACCCGACGACGTCGGCGCCGCCGCCGACTACCTCACCGATGGGATGACGGTGGTGTTGACGATGCACGAAGGCCGCCCGATCGGCGTGGAGCTGCCCGCCGCCGTGGAGCTGGAAGTCACCTTCGCCGAACCGGCGGTGAAAGGCGACCGGGTCTCGGGGGCGACGAAGCCAGTCCAGGTCGAGACGGGGATCACCGTCCAGGTTCCCCTCTTCGTCGAACAGGGCGACCGGATCAAGGTGGACACCCGCACCGGCCAGTACATCACCCGCGTGTGAGCCTCGAACCCCGCGAGCAGGCCCTTCAGGTCCTCTACCAGCTCGACGTGCTCGGCGGCGACGAGGTCCCCGGGGATGCCGAGTTGTCGGCCAAGGCCCGGCGACTGGTCGAAGGCGTCCTCGAACACCGGGCCGAGATCGACCGGACCCTCGAATCGATGGCTCGGCACTGGAGCGTCGAACGCATGTCCACCGTCGACCGGGCGATCCTCCGCCTCGGGGTCTACGAGCTGCGTCACTGCCCGGACGTCCCCACCGCGGTGGTGATCTCCGAAGCCGTCAAACTCGCCAAGGCGTACTCGACCGACAAGAGCGGGCGCTTCGTCAACGGCGTCCTGGCCGCCGTCGCCAAGACGGAGCGGCCGGACACCTGAGACCGCCTCCGGGCGTGCTAGGGTGCCGCCGACCTTTAAGCCCGGTCCCGTGAGGCCGGAAAGGAGCGAGTCATGAGTGTCACCTCATGTGCCGCCCCGCACCGGGGGAGGTGCGAGTCGTGCGGCAGGTGATGGACGGCGACGACGTCCAGCGGGCGATCAGCCGGATCGCCCACGAGATCCTCGAACGGCACCATGGAGCCGACGGCGTGGTGCTCGTCGGCATCCACACCCGGGGGGTCCCCCTCGCCAAGGCGATCGCCGACGCCATCGAACGGTTCGAACACGTCCGGGTCCCGGTCGGCGAACTCGACATCGGGCTGTACCGCGACGATCTCCGGAGGCGACCCACACCGGCGTTGGCACGGACCCTCATCCCCGTCGACCTGACTGAGGAGCGGGTCATCCTGGTGGACGACGTGCTCTACACCGGGCGCACGGTGCGGGCGGCCCTAGACGCCGTCTCCGATCTCGGACGGCCACAGGCGATCGAGCTGGCCGTCCTCGTCGATCGGGGTCATCGCCAGCTTCCCATCCGACCCGACTACGTGGGCAAGAACCTCCCCACCTCCACCGCCGAGCGGGTGACCGTACGCCTCCACGACGTCGACGGCGACTGCGGGGTGTGGATCGACGACGAGGAGACCCGATGAAGAACCTGCTGACCACCGAAGATCTGGGGCGTGAGACCCTCGAACGGCTCCTCGACCTCTCCGACGAATTCGTCGAGGTGCTCGACCGGGAGATCCCCAAAGTCCCCCCTCTGCGGGGGCTCACCGTCGCCACCCTCTTCTTCGAGCCCTCCACCCGGACCCGGATCTCGTTCGAACGCGCCGCCAAGGCCCTCTCCGCGGACGTGATGAGTTTCTCGCCGGGGACGTCGTCGCTCAAGAAAGGCGAGAGCCTGAAAGACACCGCCCTCACCCTGCGGGCGATGGGCGCCGACATCATGGTGGTCCGTCACCGGGCGGTGGGCGCCCCCTGGCGGGTGGCCGAATGGGTGGACGTGCCGGTGGTGAACGGAGGCGACGGCGCCCACCAGCATCCCACCCAGGCCCTACTGGACGCCCTGACGATCCGCCGCCACTTCGGCAAACTCGACGGCCTCGAGATCGGCATCGTCGGGGACATCCGCCATTCCCGGGTGGCCCGGTCCGACGTGTACGCCTTCTCCACCCTCGGCGCCAAGGTCACCCTCATCGCACCCCGCACGCTGCTGCCCCGGGACCTCGACGGGTGGCCGTGCACCGCCACCGGCGACCTCGACGACGTCATCGAACGTCTCGACGTCATCTACCTCCTCCGGGTCCAGACCGAGCGGGGCGGTGCCACCGCGTTCCCGTCGTGGCCCGAATACGTGAGCCGGTTCGGTCTGTCCCGTGAACGGTTCGCCCGCCTCGCCGACGGCGCCGTCGTGATGCATCCGGGACCGATGAACCGAGGGGTGGAGATCGCCCCCGAAGTCGCCGACTCGGACCGGGCCCTCGTCCTCGACCAGGTCCGACTCGGTGTCGCGGCACGGATGGCGGTGCTGTTCACCCTCGCCACCGGGCGGGGGCTCACCCGGGAGGTGACGGCATGACGATCCTCATCCGCGGCGGACACGTGATGACCCCGGACGGGTGGGAGGTCCTCGACGTCGTCGTCGACGGCGACGTCGTGGCGGCCGTCGGCCAGAACCTCGAAGCTCCCCAGGCCGAGGTGGTCGACGCGGCGGGCTGTTGGGTCGGCCCCGGCTTCGTCGACCTCCACGTCCACCTACGGGAACCCGGCCACGAATGGAAAGAGGACATCGCCTCGGGGACCGCCGCCGCCGCCGCCGGCGGCTACACCCTCGTCGTGGCCATGCCGAACACCGACCCGCCGATCGATTCGGGACATCTGGCCCGGTTCGTCGCCGAGCGGGCCCGTCTGGTGGGACGCTGCGACGTCCAGCCGGCAGGCTGCATCACCTTGGGCCGTGCCGGGGAGTTCCTCGCCCACCTCGACGAGCTCTGGGACGCCGGGGTGAGGATCTTCACCGACGACGGAGACGGCGTCGCCGACGCCGGACTCCTCCGCCATGCCATGGAGTACCTGGCCGAACGGGGAGGCGTCGTCGCCCAACATCCCGAAGACCCCGGCTTGGCCCGCGGTGGCCACATGCACGAAGGGTCGGTGTCGGCCCGGCTGGGCATGGCCGGGCTCCCCGCTCTGGCGGAGGAGCTGATGGTGGCCCGGGACCTCGCCCTCGTCCGGGAGACCGGGGTCCGTTACCACGTCCAGCACGTCTCGACGAAGGGAACCGTCGAGTTGGTCGCCCAGGCCAAAGCCGACGGTCTGGCGGTCACCGCCGAGGTGACCCCCCACCATCTCACCTTCGACCACACCCGAGTGGAGACGATGGATCCCGACTACAAGATGTATCCGCCCCTCCGTACCGCCGAGGACGTCGCCGCGTTGCGGGAGGCGGTCAGGGACGGCACGATCGACGCCATCGCCACCGACCACGCACCCCACGCCGCCCACGAACGGGAAGTCCCCTTCGAGGAGGCCCCCCGCGGGGTGATCGGGCTGGAGACCGCCTTCGCCGCCGCCCTCGCCGCCCTCGGTGCCGACCGCGACCTGCTGTTCCAGCGGATGTCGGTCGCGCCCGCCCGCATCTCGGGGGCGGACCGCCACGGCCGCCCGGTCGAGCCGGGCGGCCCCGCCAACCTGGTGGTCGTCGACCCGGCGGCCCGGTGGACACCCCAGACGTTCGTGTCGCGGGCCGAGAACTCACCGTGGCGGGGCGTCGAGCTCACCGGCAGGGCCGTCGCCACCATCCAGGAGGGCCGTCTCACCCACCGGGACGTGGTGGTGGGGTGATGAGCCCCCGCCGCGACGCCCTCCTCGTCACGGCCGACGGCGCCGTCTTCCGGGGACGGTCCGTGGGCGCCGAGGGCGTCGCCACCGGCGAGGCGGTGTTCACGACCTCCATGACCGGCTACCAGGAGATCCTCACCGACCCTTCCTACACCGGCCAGGTGGTCGTCTTCACCGTGCCCCACGTCGGCAACTACGGGGTGAACCCCGAAGACGACCAGGCGTCACGACCGGCCGCCGCCGGAATGGTGGTCCGTTCCCTCTCCCGCACCGCGTCGAGCCACCGTGCCCAGGGGACCCTCGCCGACTACCTCCGAGAACGAGGCCTGATCGCCGTCGCCGACGTCGACACCCGTCGGCTCACCCGGCATCTGCGGGCCCGCGGGGCGATGCCGGTGGCGTTGGGGGTCGGGGCCGACGAGGCCGACGTCGTCGCCGCCGCCGCCGAAGCCCCGCCGATGACGGGACGCGACCTCGCCTCCACCGTCACCACGGCCCAGCCCTACCGTGTCGAACCGGAAGGCAGCGCCCTCGGACGGGTCGTGGCGATCGACTTCGGGATGAAACGCGACATCGTCGCTTCGCTGGTTCGCCGCGGCCTCACCGTCGACGTCGTTCCCGCCCACACCTCCGCCGACGAGATCCTCGCCCGGAGACCCGACGGCGTCTTCCTCTCCAACGGTCCCGGAGACCCCGAACCCCTCACCGGGCCCGTCGCCACGGTACGGGCGCTCCTCGGTCGGGTGCCGATCTTCGGGATCTGTCTCGGCCATCAGATCCTGGGCCTCGCCGTCGGTGCCCGCACCTACAAGCTCCGGTTCGGCCATCACGGAGGGAACCATCCCGTCCGCCGTCTCGGTGATGGGCAGGTCACGATCACCTCCCACAACCACGGGTTCGCCGTCGACCTGTGGTCCCTCGCCTCCACCACGCCGCCTGCCCGCCGGGGCCTCGTCACCGACGATCTCCACCCTCCGTCGGTGGAGACGGACGTCGGCACCGTCGTGCCGACCCACGTCGATCTCGACGACGGCACCCTGGAGGGCCTCCGCTGCCTGGACGCCGGCGCCTTCTCGGTCCAATACCATCCCGAGGCCGCACCCGGCCCCCACGACGCCCAAGGGCTCTTCGACGAGTTCGTCTCGCTCATGGAGGGTGGCTGATGCCACGGCGCGACGATCTCGAGACCATCCTCCTCATCGGCTCCGGCCCCATCGTCATCGGCCAGGCCTGCGAGTTCGACTACTCGGGCACCCAGGCCGCCAAGGTGCTGCGGCGGGAAGGATTCCGGGTCGTCCTCGTGAACTCGAACCCTGCGACCATCATGACCGACCCCGCCTTCGCCGACGCCACCTACCTGGAACCGATCACCCCGGAGCTGGTGGAACGGGTCATCGCCAAGGAACGCCCCGACGCCCTGCTCCCCACCCTGGGGGGCCAGACCGCGCTGAACGTCACCTCCGAGCTGGCCCGGCGCGGGGTCCTCGAACGGTACGAGGTCGAGCTGATCGGTGCCGGCGTGGAGGCCATCGCCCGGGCCGAGGACCGGGGCAGGTTCAAACAGACGATGGAGGCGGCCGGTCTGGCGGTTCCCCGGGCCGGATACGCCCACGACCTGGCCGAGGCCCAGGTGATCGCCGAAGACATCGGTTTCCCGGTGATGATCAGACCCTCCTACATCCTGGGCGGCGGCGGCACCGGCATCGCGGCCGACCCCGAGGCGTTCGTCCGGCTGGCCGAAGCGGGTCTCGAACGGTCGCCGGTGGGGGAGATCCTCGTCGAAGAGTCGGTGACCGGCTGGAAAGAGTTCGAGCTCGAAGTGATGAGGGACGGACGGGGCAACGCCGTCATCGTCTGTTCGATCGAGAACCTCGACCCGATGGGGGTGCACACCGGCGACTCGATCACCGTCGCGCCCGCCCAGACCCTGTCGGACCGCGAATACCAGGAGATGCGGAACGAGGCGATCGCCATCCTCGAAGCGATCGGGGTGGAGACGGGGGGTTCGAACGTCCAGTTCGCCGTCGACCCCGCCTCGGGTCGCAGGCTCGTCATCGAGATGAACCCCCGGGTGTCCCGCTCCTCCGCCCTCGCCTCGAAGGCGACCGGTTTCCCCGTCGCCAAGATCGCGGCACTCCTCGCCGTCGGATACCACCTCGACGAGATCCCCAACGACATCACCGGGGCCACCCCCGCCTCCTTCGAGCCGGCTCTCGACTACGTGGTCGTCAAGGTGCCCCGTTTCGACTTCGGCAAGTTCCCCCGTGCCCGTCCGGTCCTCGGGACGAGCATGCGAAGCGTCGGCGAAGCCATGGCGATCGGCCGCACCTTCCCCGAGGCCCTCCAGAAGGCCCTGCGGAGTCTCGAAGACGGGCGGTGGGGCCTCAACGCCGACCCGGGCGAAGCCGCCTACACGATGCTCTCCGACGACGAGCTCGACGCCCGCATATCCGTCCCGGCGCCCGACCGCATCTACGTCGTCGCCGAAGCTCTCCGCCGGGGCCGCTCCGTCGACCAGGTCGCGCAGGCGGCCGGGTACGACCCCTGGTTCGTCGACCAGATGGCCGAGGTGGTGGAGCTCAGAGGACGGATCGAACGGGACGGACTCGACGACGACCTGTTGGTGGAGGCGAAACGTGCCGGATACGCCGACCGTCAGCTCGCCCGCCTGACCGGGACGACCGAAGAGGAGGTGCGCCGTCGGCGGAACTCGGCCGGCGTCGAAGTGACCTACAAGACGGTGGACACCTGCGCGGCCGAGTTCGAAGCCCACACCCCGTACCTGTACGGAACCTACGAAGAAGAAGACGAGGTGCCCCCGGCCCGTCGGCCGCGGGTGGTGGTGCTCGGATCCGGACCGAACCGCATCGGCCAGGGCATCGAGTTCGACTACTGCTGCGTCCAGGCCTCCTACGCGCTGCGGGACGCCGGGTACGAGACGGTGATGGTGAACTGCAACCCCGAGACCGTCTCCACCGACTACGACACCTCCGATCGACTCTATTTCGAGCCCCTCACCCCCGAAGACGTCCTCGCCGTCGTCGCCGCCGAAGAGCCCGAGGCGGTGATCGTCCAGCTGGGCGGCCAGACGCCCCTCAAGCTCGCGCGGGATCTGGAAGCCGCCGGGGTCCCGATCGCCGGGACCTCCCCCGACTCGATCGACCTGGCCGAGGACCGCCGGCGGTTCTCCGAACTCTGCCGGTCCCTCGGCGTCATGCAGCCGCCCCACGGCATCGCCCTCGATCCGATCGAGGCGACCGAGGTGGTGGACCGCATCGGTTTCCCGGTGGTGGTCCGCCCGTCCTATGTCCTCGGGGGTCGGCGGATGCGGGTGATCTACAGCTACGACGAACTCGCCGAATACCTGCGTGACCTCTACGGCGACGTGGTGGACGGCGACGTCGGCGCCGCCCCCCTCCTCATCGACCGCTTCCTCGAGGCGGCCGTCGAAGTCGACGTCGACGCCCTCTTCGACGGCGAGGAGCTCCTCGTCGGAGGCGTCATGGAGCACGTCGAAGAGGCCGGGGTGCACTCGGGCGACTCGGCCTGCGTCACCCCGCCGCCCACCCTGTCGCCGGCCGCCCACAAGACGATCCTCGCCGTCACCGAGGACCTCGCACGTGCCCTCGAGGTGCGGGGTCTGCTCAACATCCAGTTCGCCGTCAAAGGCGACGAGGTGTACGTCCTCGAGGTGAACCCGCGGGCGTCACGTACCGTCCCGTTCATCTCCAAGGCGTCGGGGCTCTCCCTCGCCGGACTCGCCGCCCGGGTGATGATGGGGGCCACCCTCGCCGAGCTCAAAGCGGAAGGTCTCGTGCCCGAACGCGACGGCGACGGGTTCGTCGCGGTGAAAGAGGCGGTCCTGCCCTGGGACCGCTTCCCCGAAGAAGACACGGTCCTCGGCCCGGAGATGCGTTCGACGGGCGAGGTGATGGGGATCGGCACCGACGTCGGGGTCGCCTACGGCAAGGCCGTCCTCGCCACCGGCCACCGCCTGCCGTCGACCGGGGCCGTGTTCCTCTCCCTCGCCGACCGTGACAAGCCGATGGGCCTCGCCGTCGCCCAGGCGTTCCTCCGTCTCGGCTTCACCCTCGTCGCCACCCCCGGGACGGCCCGATACCTGGAACATCACGCCATCCCCGCCGCCGTGGTCGCCAAGGTCGGGGACGGAACTCCCGACACTCGCGAGCTGATCGAGACGGGCCGAGTCGACCTGGTCGTCAACACCCCCCGAGGTGCCCGAGCCCACTCCGACGGCCGCATCATCCGCGCCGCCGCCCATCGGCGGGGGATCCCCTGCATCACCACCATCCCCGGGGCCCTGGCCGCCGCCCGCAGCCTCCGGGCGGGTGAACGGTCCCTCGTCGAGCCGCGGAGTCTCCAGGAGTGGCACCGGTGGGCGTCGACCTGACTGCCCGCCTGGGGCCGGTCACCCTCCGCACCCCCCTCATCGCCGCCTCGGGAACGGTCGGGTCGGTCGTCGACGCGGCCGGAACCATCGACTTCCGGCCCTACGGCGCTGCCGTCGCCAAGTCCGTCAGCGCCGAACCGTGGCCGGGACGGCCCGCCCCCCGCCTGGCGCCGGCCGGAACCGGGATGGTCAACGCCGTCGGGATCCAGAACCCGGGGATCGACGCCTGGGCCCGGATCGTCGGACCCGGCTTGGCGGGTGTGGGCGTCCCGGTGTGGGGATCTGCCGTCGGCCACACCCCCGAGGAGTTCGCCCTCGTGGCCCGCGGGTTGGCGTCGGCGGGCGTCTCGGCGGTCGAGATCAACCTCTCCTGTCCCAACCTGGAGGACGGGACGTTGTGGGCCCTCGAACCGCGGGCCTCTGCCCGGGTGGTGGGGGCGGTCCGCGCCGCGACCGACCTCCCCCTGGGGGTGAAGCTGTCGCCCGAAGCCACCGACGTCGTCGCCGTCGCCGCGGCGTGTCTCGAAGCCGGTGCGGACTGGCTGGTCCTCACCAACACCGTCCGGGGGACGGTGGTCGACCCGGCGACGGGCCGTTCCCGGCTCGCCGCCCCCGCCGGCGGATACTCCGGTCCACCGTTGAAACCGATCGCCCTCCGCTGCGTCACCGAGGTGCATCGGGCGATCCCCGAGGCGCCGATCGTCGGAGTCGGCGGCGTCACCGGCGCCGTCGACGTCCTCGAGTACCTCCGAGCCGGAGCGTCCGCCGTCGGGCTCGGCACCGTCCATTTCGCCCAACCCCGCGCCGCGCGGCGGATCCTCCGGGACCTCATCCGCCTCCTCACCGGGGGTCCCAGATGAGGCGACGCCCCGGCGTCCTCGTCGCCCTCGACGTCCCGTCGGCCGCCGATGCCCTCGACCTGGCCCGGAGGCTCGTCGACCAGGCGACCGGGTTCAAAGTCGGGTTGGAGCTCCTCATGGGTCCCGGGCCGGGGGTGGTGGCGGCCGTACGGGAGCTCGGTCGCCCCGTGTTCGTCGACGCCAAACTCCACGACATCCCCGCCACGGTGGAACGGGCCGCCCGCCGCCTCGGGCGGTTGGGAGCACGGTGGCTCACCGTGCACGCCTCCGGCGGTGACGACATGGTGAGGGCAGCCGTCGAAGGGCTCACCTCCCAGGCCCCCGACGCCGGGGTGGTGGCGGTCACCGTCCTCACCTCCCTCGACGAGGCACGCCTCGCCCGGGTGATCGGCTCGGGGTCGGTGGGCCGCCAGGTCGCCCGTCTCGCCTCCCTCGCCGACGACGCCGGCGCCGAAGGCGTCGTCTGCTCGGTGTCGGAGCTCGGGGTGGTCGCCCAGGCCGCCCCCCGGCTCCTCCGGGTCACCCCTGGCATCCGGCCGGTCGGGAGCGCCGCCGACGACCAGGCGCGGGTGGCGACACCGTCGGAGGCGGTCCGCCGGGGCGCCGACCTGGTGGTGGTCGGTCGACCCGTGACCAGAGCATCCGACCCGGCCGCGGCGTTGAGGAACCTCGTCGCCGAGATGGAACAGGCCGTCGATACCCAAGGGAACGGCGTCGGCGAGTAGCATCGCCGCCAACGCGCCGCGTCGGGAGGGAGTGCCCCATGCAACCACCGGAACTGTCCGCACAGCAGCGAGCCGCGGCCTTGGCCAAGGCGGCGGAGGCCCGCAGGGTCAGGGCCGAAGTGAAGGAGCTGCTGAAAACCGGCACCCTCACCTTCGCCGAGCTCCTCGAACGCGCCGACCGTGACCCCATGATCGGGGGACTGAAGGTGTACGCCGTGCTGTCGTCGATGCCGGGCACCGGCAAGGTGAAGGCGAAACGCCTCATGGAGTCCCTCGGCATCGCCGACAACCGCAGGCTACGCGGCCTGGGCAGCCGTCAACGTGACGCCCTCCTCGCCGAGTTCTCCTGAACGGCCGCACGGCCGTCTCATCGTGGTGTCCGGCCCGTCGGGGGTCGGAAAGTCGTCGATCATCGACCGCCTCGCCAGACGACGCCGGTTCCGGTTCTCGGTGTCCGTCACCACCCGGAGCCCTCGCCCCGGCGAACGTGACGGCGTCGACTACGTGTTCTCCGACCGGGAGACGTTCATGTCCCTCGTCGCCGAGGACGCGCTGCTCGAATGGGCCGAATTCGGCGGGAACCTCTACGGCACACCCCGCCGGCCCGTCGAAGAGTGGCTGGCTGCCGGCGACGACGTGCTCTTGGACATCGAGATCGACGGGGCGCGCCAGATCCGGGACACCTTCCCCACCGCCTTGTTCCTGTTCATCGCCCCTCCGGGCTTGGAGGAGCTGCGGCGTCGCCTCCAAGGCCGTGGGGACACCTCCGAAGGCGACATCCGGCTGCGCCTCGAACGTGCCCGCCGTGACCTGGCTTCGGCCCCGGAGGTCTTCGACGTGCTCGTCGTCAACCGGGACCTGGAACGGGCCGTCGACCTGGTCGACGCCGTCATCGGATGCGACGGTCGAGTCGTCGACAGCCGCTAGCCTGTGCGCCCGAAGTCGAACCGAGTGAGACCATGAACATCGAGAACGTCGTCGACCGAATCGGCAACCGATTCGCCACGGTGGTGATCGCCGCCCGGCGGGCCCGCCAGATCAACTCCTACTTCCACCAGCTGGGGGAGGGCCTCGGGTCCTACGTGCCGCCACAGGTCCACACCTTGAGCCGGAAGCCCCTCACCATCGCGATGGAGGAGATCGCCGAAGGCAAGGTCCAGGTCGAGAAGCCGGAGGAGTGATGCTGACCGGACGCCGGGTCGTGCTCGGCGTCTCCGGTGGTGTCGCCGCCTACAAGGCCGCATACCTGGCCCGTCGCCTCACCGAACGGGGCGCCGAGGTTCGTGTCGTCACCACCGCCTCGGCCCGTGCCTTCGTGGGCGACCAGACCTTCGCCGCCATCACCGGACACCGGGTGGTGGACCGCCTGTTCGGCGTCGAAGGTTCCGTCAGCCCCCACACGGAGCTGGGGCGCTGGGCCGACGTCGTCGTCATCGCCCCGGCGACCGCCGCAACCATCGCCCGGCTGGCGCACGGGCTGTCCGAAGATGCCCTCACCGCCACCGTCCTCGCCTCCCGGGCACCGTTGGTGGTCGCACCGGCCATGCACACCGAGATGTGGGAGCATCCGGCCACTCGCCGCAACGTGCGGCGCCTCGAAGAGGACGGTGTACGCGTCGTGGCGCCGGGTGAAGGACCCTTGGCCGGGGGGGACGTCGGAGTCGGACGGATGGCCGAGCCCGAAGAGATCGTCGAGGTGATCTGCGAGGTCCTCGGTGAAGGACCCCTCCAGGGGGTGTCGGTCCTGGTGACCGCCGGCGGCACCCGGGAACCGATCGACCCGGTCCGGTTCCTCGGCAACCGCTCCTCGGGGAAGATGGGACACGCCATCGCCGAGGAGGCGCTGCGCCGCGGTGCCCGGGTCGTCCTGGTCACCGCCGCCGACCTGGCCTCCTCTCCCGGGATCGAACGGATCCAGGTGGAGACGGCCGCCGAGATGGAGCAGGCCGTCGCCTCGGTCCAGCCCGACGTCGCCATCCTCGCCGCGGCGGTCGCCGACTTCCGGCCCAAGGCGCCTGCCGCCGACAAGATCAGCCGCACGTCGGGTCCGCCCAGCATCGAGCTGGAAGCCACCCCCGACATCCTCGCCGGCGTCGTCGGCCGAACCCCCCGCCCGCTGGTGGTCGGCTTCGCGGCGGAGACAGGAAGCCTCGACCGTGCCGTTCGCAAGGCACAGGAGAAAGGGGTGGACCTCCTCGTCGCCAACGACGTCACCGAACCCGGGGCCGGGTTCGCCGTCGACACCAACCGGGTCACCATCATCTGGCCCGACGGCCGCAGCGAACCGTGGCCGCTCATGCCCAAGTCGGCGGTGGCGGCCAGGCTCCTCGACCTGGTCGAAGGTCTGTTGGGGGCACGGACGGAGACGGTATCCTCGCCGTCCGACGACCCCGCACACCCGGGCGACGGAAGGTGACGACGTTGAGCACCCGCAGATGGTTCTTCAGCTCCGAATCCGTGACCGAAGGTCACCCCGACAAGGTCGCCGACTCCATCTCCGACGCCGTCCTCGACGCCGTCCTGTCGGTCGACTCGACCGGACGGGTGGCCTGTGAGACCTTGGTGACGACCGGGAAGGTCATCGTCGCCGGGGAGATGGCCTTCACCGGAGACGGCGACTTCGACGTGGAGCGACTCACCCGGGACACCATCGCCGAGATCGGATACGTGGGGTTCGACCCCCTCTTCGACGCCGAGCAGGTGGACGTCGACGTGTTGATCCACCAACAGAGCGCCGACATCGCCGCCGGAGTCAGCCGGTCCCTGGAACGACGGCGAGGTTCGAGCGACCCCCTCGACCAGCTCGGAGCGGGAGACCAGGGCATCATGTTCGGGTTCGCGGTGGACGAAACCCCGGAGCTGATGCCCCTCCCCATCCAGCTCGCCCACCGCCTCGCCGAGCGTCTCACCCAGGTCCGACGGGACGGCATCCTCGACTATCTCCGTCCCGACGGAAAGACCCAGGTCACCGTCGAATACGAGGGCCACACCCCCGTTCGGGTCACGTCGGTGCTGATCTCCGCCCATCACGGACCCGGAGTCGACGTCGACGCCGAGCTGCGTCCCGCCCTGTGGGAGCACGTCGTCGAAGCCGTCGTCCCCCCCGAGATGCTCGACGGCGACGTGCCGTTCCTCGTCAACCCGTCGGGACGGTTCGAAGTCGGAGGGCCCCACGCCGACACCGGCCTCACCGGCCGCAAGATCATCGTGGACACCTACGGAGGCTACGCCCGCCACGGCGGAGGCGCCTTCTCCGGGAAGGACCCCACGAAGGTCGACCGGTCGGCTGCCTACGCCGCCCGTCACGCCGCCAAGAACGTGGTCGCCGCCGGCTTGGCCACCAAATGTGAGCTGCAGTTGGCGTACGCCATCGGACAGGCAGCCCCCTTCTCCGTCCACGTCGAGACCTTCGGCACCTGCCAGGTCGACCCGGGTCGTCTGGAGAAGCTGATCGCCGACTACTTCGACTTCCGCCCCGCCGCGATCATCCAGCGCCTCGGCCTCGACCGACCGATCTACCGGCGCACCGCCGCCTACGGGCACTTCGGGAGGCCGGAGTTCCCCTGGGAGTCCACCGCGGAGGCCGCCGGCCTGGCAGCCGCCGCGGAGCAGCTCTGAACGACCGGCCGGCCGCCCGGGTCGTTCCCGCCATCCCGTCGTTCGCCATGGACGACGGCTTCTGGTACGCCGTCCCCGACACCCTCACCGGACGGGTCGAGGTCGGATCCCTCGTCCGGGTGCCGCTCGGATCCCGCCGGGTTCGGGGCTACGTGGTGGAGCTGGCTCCCCGGCCGTCGGGTCGTCTCCGGGAGATCCACGCCGTCACCGGTGACCTGGCGGTGTTCGACCCAGAGCTCCTCGACGTGCTCCGGTGGGCCGCCCACCGCTACGTCGCCCCCCTGGCGGTGCTGCTGGAACGGGCCGCACCACCCAACGTGGCGCGGGAGGTGCCATGCCCTGCAACCTCCCGCAGGCCGGGCGCCGACGGTGAGTTGGCCGAATGGGTGGCACGGGTGGTCGGAGGCGTCTCGACGCCGCCGACGTACCTGCTGGAACGGCCCGGTCGCCTCGGCTGGGTGACGGCCGTCGCCGCCGTCGTCGGCGACGGCCGTTCCGCCATGGTCGTCGCACCGACCGAGATCGAAGCCTCCCAGATCGCCGAAGCCGCACGGACCCTCCTCGGCTCCGACACCGTCGACCTCGTCGTGCCGTCGATGGGGAACCGCGACACGACGACGACCTGGGCGAAGGTGGCGGCCTGCCCGGGACGGCTCGTCGTCGGCACACCCCGGATCACCACCTGGCCCATCGCCGGGCCGTCGGCCTTCGTGGCGGTCGAGGAGAGCCGCCGAGCCATGAAAGAACGCCAGACCCCCACCCTGGCGGTACGGGAACTGCTGCGCCGCCGGGCGCTGCGCCACCGTGCCGCACTCCTGTTCGTCGGCCCGACGCCGTCGGTGGAGGCCCTGGCGGTGGCACCCGAGGTGCGACGCTCCTCGGGGCGACTCTGGTCCCACGTCGAGGTGGTGGATCGTCGCGGGCAAGGAGGGCTGCTGACGCCAGATGTCCGTCGGGCGATCGCCGCCACCGTCTCGGCGGGCAGAGACGTGTTCTTGTTCTCGCACCGGCGGGGCTACGCGCCGGCGTCACGCTGTGTCGCCTGCGGCACGGTCCGTCGATGTCCCCGATGCGGCTCTCGTCCCGACCGGGGGGAGGCGTGTGGCCGCTGCGGCGCCTCCCTCGGGGCCTGCCCCGAATGCGGTCGGCGCCGGTTCGAACCCCTCGGGGCGGGCGTCGGCCGGGTCGCCGCCGAAGCCCGCCGGATCGTCGACCGGGTGGTCGAAGCGCCCGACCGTGGGCCCGTCGTCGTCGGGAGCGAACGCGACCTCCTCAACGTCGGGCGACCTTCGCTGGCGGTGATCGTCGACGCCGACGGCCTGATCCTGGCCAGCCACTATCGAGCCGTCGAAGAGGCCCTGCGGATCATGGCGCGGGTCGCGGGGATCGTCTCTGAGGCCTCAGGGTCTCGGACCATGGTGCAGACCGCGATGCCCGAC
Organism: Acidimicrobiia bacterium; assembly: GCA_015488325.1. Classification (GTDB taxonomy): domain Bacteria; phylum Actinomycetota; class Acidimicrobiia; order Spongiisociales; family ZC4RG35; genus S012-128. Next base: position 55,358 of record WFOA01000112.1, read on the forward strand.
CATCCGATCTTCGAGGCTCTCCGACGCGCCGACCCGGTGCCTCTCCTCGTCCAGGAGACCCAGGCCCGGGCCTCGTTCGGGTATCCCCCGGCGGGGGAGCTGCTGGTGGTCGAGATCCGGGGAGGAGCGGTCGACGACGTCGACGCCCAGATCGCCCGTGCCGCGGGCGACGCCACCGTACACGGGCCCGCCGCCACTCCTCGCGGCCGACGCTGGCTGATCCAAGGTGCCGACCTGGCGGGATGCCGAACCGCCCTCCGTTCACTGGTCCAGACCTGGCGGGACGCCGGTGCCACCGTCAGGGTCGACGCCGACCCGATCGACCTCTGACCGAACGGCGCCCGGCGCCGTCGGGAGCCAGACGGACCGCTATCGTCCCCGCTCATGGCGATCCTCCCGATCCGCACCTTCGGCGACCCGGTCCTGCGGACCCCGGCGACTCCGGTCGCCACCATCGACGACGCCGTTCGCAAACTGGTCGAAGACATGATCGAGACGATGTACGACGCCCCCGGAGTGGGTCTCGCCGCCCCCCAGATCGGGGTGTCGCGGCGGGTGGCGGTCTTCGACGCCCAGGACGGGCTCGGGCCGCGGGTGATGATCAACCCGGAGCTCGTGGAGACGGCGGAGAGCTGGGAGTTCGAGGAAGGCTGCCTCTCGGTCCCCGGACATTTCTGGACGATCTCCCGACCCGGATTCGCCAGGGTCCGGGCCCTCGACCTGGACGGGAACATCGTCGAATACGCAGGCGACGAGCTGCTCGGGCGGGTCTTGCAGCACGAACTCGACCACCTCGACGGGATCCTGCTCCTCGACCGTCTACCGCGCCGAACACGCCGACAGGCCCTCGCCCAACTCCGCGACGAGGCCCTGGGGTTGGTCGTCGAAGAGTGACGAGGATCGTCTTCCTCGGGTCGCCTGCCGAGGCTCTGCCGGCCCTCCATGCCGCCCACCGGACCTTCGAGGTCGCCCTCGTCGTGACCCGCCCCGACCGTCCCCGGGGACGTTCCCGCCGGATCAGCCCGGGTCCGGTCCGCCAGGCCGCCGACACCCTCGGGCTCCCGGTCGCTCAACCCGACGACGCCGACGACCTGTACCGGCATCTGCGCGAAGCCGAACCCTTCGACGCCGGGCTCGTCGTCGCCTTCGGGATGATCCTCCGCCCGGAGGTCCTCCGGCTGGCACCCCACGGGTTCCTCAACCTCCATTTCTCCATCCTTCCCCGATGGCGGGGCGCCGCCCCGGTGGTACACGCCCTCCTCGCCGGTGACCGCCGGACCGGGGTGTCGCTGATGTCGATCGACGAAGGCCTCGACACCGGTCCGGTCGGTGCCGTCACCTCGGTGGCGATCGCCCCCGACGACGACGCCGGCACGTTGACCGCCCGGCTGGCGGAGCTCGGAGGGCGCCTCGTCGGCGAGGTCGTCCCTGCCGCTCTCCAGGGCGAAGTGGTGTTCGTGCGCCAACCGGAAGCGGGAGCCAGCCTCGCCCCCAAGATCGCCGCCGCCGACACCCGCCTCGACCTCACACAGGACGCCGACCTCCTGGTGCGACGTGTCCGGGCGTTCGCACCCCGCCCAGGGGCCTTCGTCGTCGTCGCCGGGAAACGGCTCAAGGTTCTGCGGGCGTCGGCCTGCCCGGGCTCGACGGAGCCTGGGACCCTCGACCTCGCCGAAGATGGTGTCCCCGTGTTGGGGACCGGAAGGGGCCTCCTGCGCCTCGAACGGGTCCAGCCCGAGGGGAAGAGACCCATGTCCGGCGCCGCGTGGGCCCGCGGTGTCCGAGACCTCCCCGCCCGGGTCGACGTATCCGGGGAGACCCCCGGGATTCGGTGACCCCGCCGGTACACTACGGGGCCGATGCGGTATCTGCTCGCCCCCTCACTGCTCGCCGCCGACTTCGCGCGCCTCGGTGACGAGATCGGCCGGATCGCCTCGGAGGTCGATCTCCTCCACCTCGACATCATGGACGGCCATTTCGTTCCGAACCTGTCGTTCGGTCCGCCCGTCGTCGAGGCGATCCGCGACCACACCGCCCTGCCCTTCGACTGTCACCTCATGGTCACCAACCCCGAGGAGCTCGTCGAGCCCCTCCGAGCCGCCGGGGCGAACCTGATCACCGTCCACATCGAGGCGGTCCCCGACCCGACGTCGCTGGCCGACACGGTGCGTGCCGCCGGTCTCCGGTTCGGGGTGGTGCTCTCCCCGGGCACGCCGTGGTACGCCGCCGAGCCCTTCGCCGAGCTCTGCGACCTCCTCGTCGTGATGTCGGTCGAGCCCGGGTTCGGCGGCCAGGAGTTCCTGCCCGAGGTCCTCCCGAAGATCGAACTCGCCCGAAAATGGGTTGACTCCCATGGGCTGGCGACCGATATAGAAGTCGATGGCGGTGTCACGGAGGCAACGGCCCGATCGGCCCGCGACGCCGGCGCCAACGTGTTCGTGGCGGGCACCTCGGTGTTCCGAAGCCCAGACCCGGCAGGTGCCGCTCGTCGACTCCGAGACGTGATCGAAGGCAGGGGATGAGCGAACGAATCCTCGTAGTGGACGACGACGAAGACATCCTCCGGGTTGTCCGCATCAACCTGGAGCTGGAAGGGTTCGAGGTGCGGACCGCCGTCGACGGGGTCGACGCCCTCGACAAGGCCGCCGAAGAGGTCCCCGACCTCATCCTCTTGGACATCATGATGCCGCGGATGGACGGGCTGACCTGCCTGCGTCGGCTGCGCTCCCATCCTTCCACGGCCGGCGCCTCGATCATCCTGTTGACGGCCCGGGGACTGACCGAAGACCGGGTGACCGGTCTCGAACTCGGAGCCGACGACTACATCACCAAGCCCTTCGACGTCGGCGAGCTGGTGGCGAGGGTCAAGGCCGTGCTCCGACGCACCCAGGCGGCCCGGGACACGTCCCCCCTCACCGGCCTCCCCGGCAACTTCCGAATCGGAGAGGAGATCGAGGACCGGATCGCAAAGGGTGAGCCCTTCGCCCTCATCCACTGCGACCTCGACAACTTCAAGGCGTTCAACGACCACTACGGCTTCATGCGCGGCGACCAGGTCATCAAATTCTGCGCCGAATGCCTCAGCAAGGCGGCCGACGACGTCGGCGACGCCGGAGCCTTCGTCGGCCACATCGGCGGGGACGACTTCGTCGCCATCACCGCCGCCGAGCTGGCCGAGCCGTTCTGCAAGGCGGTGATCGACCGCTTCGACGACGGCATCCTCGACTACTACGACACCGCCGACGCCCTTCGCGGCTACATCGAGGTGACCGACCGGCGAGGGGAGCGGTTCGCCTTTCCCGTCGTCTCGATCTCGATGGGGGTGGTGACCAACCTGTCCCGTCCGATCTCCTCGCAGTGGGAGGCGTCGGCGGTGGCGGTGGAGATGAAGGAGTACGCCAAGAAGCGTCACGGCTCGTCCTACGAGATCGACCGTCGATCCGGCTGAGGTCGTGGACGCCCAACGCTTCCGGGAGGCGATGCTGCGGGCCATCGAGCTGGCGCGCCCCCATCGGCCCCACCC
>WFOA01000113.1 GCA_015488325.1 Acidimicrobiia bacterium
GGCGACCCCCGGGAGACCGCCACCGGGGGCTGCCCGGACTTCGGCGGCCTCGGCACCGAAGAGGGCGAGAAGTGGCAGGCCGTCTTCTTCTTCTTCCACGCCCTCGACGTCGTCGACGACCGCAGCCTCTACTACGAGCAGTTCGATGAGCGGCGCCAGTCCGCCCCCCGCGAGGATCAGACCTTCGCGGCGATCTACGAACTCGCCCTCGACGACTTCCAAGGCGGCCGCATCTACGCCACCGGAACCTGGGACCAATGCTTCGACTTCGACGGCGACGGACAGAACTGCGAACGCACCTTCATCACCCTCTACCACGAACCCTGAGGAGGAACCATGCAGCGGACCCGCATGCTCCCGATGCTCACGGTGATCGCCCTCGTCGCCGCCGCCTGCGGTGGAGGGTCCGCTGGGGAGGCCACCACCACCGCGACGGCGAACACGACGACGGTGACCGCCGACAACCCTGCGCCGGCGCCGGCCTCCGGCGGCCAGACCGCCATCGACGAGCTGCCCGAGCTCACCTACCAACTCACGTCGACCGGCGAGCTCGCCTTCGAACACGAGGGGATCCCTGCTTGCCAGCTCGCCGGCGGCACCGAACTCGTCGTCGACTTCGCCCCGACGAACACCACCGAGATGTTCAACTATCAGCTCCGTGCCGCCAACTACGACCCGGCGTCCACGGACTACACCATCTCGTTCACCATCGAGACCGCTGCGGGGAGTTCGCAGGGTGGCGGATTCCTGACCGTGACCACCGCCGACGGTCCGGGCGAGAGCCACGTCCTCACCGCTGAGTTCACCGCGTCGGTCGACGGCGACGCCGGCAAAGGCTTCCTCGAAGGGAGCTTCACATGCACCGTCTGAGGCGAACGTTCCCGGCCGTCGTCGCCCTCGCCCTCGTCGCAGGCGCCTGTTCGGGGCCGAGCACCGGAGGCACCGAAAGCACCGAGAGCACCACGACGATCGCAACCGGCGACGGTGACGTCGCGTTCGTCGTCTCCGACGAAGGGGCAGGCAGCGAACCCGACGCAGGGTTGTCGTCCCTCGAAGAGGAGCAACCCATCAGCGACATCGCCGAGGTCGTCGCCTCCGGGCTGATCGAAGGCGAGTATCGGGTTCCGACACGGTGCATGCTCCGTGACGAACCGGGCGGGCCCCATCTCCATGCCGCCTTCAACACCTCCACCGGGGTGGAGGCAGGTGAGTCCTTCATCCACGTGGTGTTCCGCATCCGGCCACCCGACCGTACCGGGACCGTCGAGCTCGCCGGCGGGGACCTCAAGATCAGGTTCAATCCCAACGGCACCTGGCCGTCCGAACCGATGGAGGGACGGTTCACCGCGGAGGTGCAGCACGGCACCAACAACCTCGATATCCCCCTCGCTGAGATCGCCTTCGAAGGAACCTACCGAGGCGATGCAGGCGAGGGCACGCTCCAGGGCACGATCACCTGCACGTACGTCCCATGACGACCCGCCACCGTGACGACCACGCCGCCGACAGCCTGGAGAGGAGCATCCGAGCCGCCGAGCTCCGCTGGTTGGAGACCTGGGTACGGGGCCCGGTGGACGTCTCCGTCTCCGCACTGCCGCCCCAGGTGGGCGACGCCGCCCCCGACGCCGACCTCCGCACCGTGTCCGGAGAGTGGCGCCGCCTCGCCGCCGCCTGGACAACCGGCACCGTCCTCGTCGTGTTCCTCCGGGAGTTCGGCTGCCGCTGTGCCCACGAACGGATGCGTCGCTTCGACGGGGAAGCCCGACGTCTCCGCCAGCTCGGCGCGCAGGTCGTCGCGATCTGTCAGGCGGAACCGATCCGGGCCGCCGAGTTCGCCTCCCTCTACACCGGCGAGGTGACGCTGCTGTGTGACCCGGACCTCCACGCCTACGGTGCCTACGGGCTGCGGGAAGGCACCCTCGCCGAAGTCCTGTTCGACATCCCCCCCTTCCAACGGGACCACTCGCGACGCCGCGGCCTGGAACTGATGGAGCGAGGTCGGGCTGCCGGGATGCCCCGCGGCGACAACCCGTGGATCATCCCCGCCGAGTTCGTCGTCGACCCCTCCGGGACGATCCGCCTCGCCTACCGCTACCAGCACCGCTGCGACCTCCCCGATCCCGAACTGCTCTTCGCCGCGGTGGAGGAGGTAGAGGCAACGAGGAGGACCCACGATGGCTGACCTCAACACCCGTTCTCGACGGCCGACGACGACCGTCTCCGCCGGTATCCGCCGCACGGCGGTGGTGACCGCGGCGATGCTGGTGGCGGCTGCCTGCACGCCGGCGTCCACCACCGCTCCGCCCACCACCGCCCAAGAGGACGCCACTCCTGCCCCTGCCTCGACCACACCCCCGGGCACGGGAGCCCAGCCCGAAGCCGCCCCGTCGGCTCCCCCGGATCCGCTGCTGGAGCTCGGGGACGTGGCACCGCTGCTCGTCGCCCCCGGCGACCTGGTCCCGGTCGGAGAAGACAGTGATCGGGTCGAACTCGTCTCTGCCGACGGCCGGGCTGACGCGGAGGTCGTCGACGGTGCCGTCAGGGTGCCCGCCGACGCCGAAGGCGAGCTGCTCCTCGTCGAACGTCGCGGCGACACCCTCGTCCCACGGGTGCTCTACGTCGCCGAGGGCCCCGGCGTCTGGGTGGTCCCCGACCACACCGAACTGATCCCCGGGGACGTCGCCCTCGTCTGGATCCTCCACCGGGACCTCCCCACCTCCGAGGTCCTCCTCATGGCCGGGGACCTCGAAGGGGAACCCCGGGGCTTCGTCGCGTCGGGCGGGGTCTTCCTCACCGTCGGCTACCCGGAGCCCATCGACCTCGAGGCCCTCAACGGCGGACCCTTCGTGTTGACCCGTGAGGCCGCCGAGGCGCTCGACGAGGCCGGCGTGTCGGGTGTGACGGTCCTCACCGAGGCCGGCGTTTATCCCCAGGAGGTGTCCTTCGAAGCCTGCGACACCCCGGGCACCGTCGAAGGGAACCTCGGGAACGCGGGGCGGGTCCGAGCCGTCTCTCTGTCCCCGGCGGGTCGCAGCGGAGCCCTGGCCACCTCCGACGGCGGGTTCCGGTTCCTCGCTCCCCCGGGCCCGGTCGTCGTCACCGGGGTGGCCGACGACGGCACGCCGCTGCGAGCGACGGGCCGGGCCGTCTGCGGAAAGACGGCGACGGTCGGGGACGCCCCCACGGGCGAACCCGAGTCCCTCGATCTCGCCCGGGTCCGGGTCGACCTGCTGGGCAGAGCCGAACCGGACCGGGCTTGCAGGACGGCGACCGTCGCCGGCTCCGAAGCCTCGTCTGCGGCGCTGGAGCTCGACCGGCTGAGCCGCCTCGACGTCCTCACCGTCGACGACGTCGAGCGGGCGGTCGCCGCCGTCGCCGACGGCGTTCTCCGGCCGATGGAGTTGGTAGTCGGTCTCGCCTCCCGGTGGTCTCCGGGGGGTTTGGCGGCGGTGGCCGAAGCGGACGGTACGACCGTCTTCGACGGGGAGACAGGCCTGAGCGGCGACCCGGCGGAGCTGGTCACGGCCGTCGCCGCCACGAGCCTGTGCCCCACCGCCGGGGTCGCGATCGGCGAACCCGGAGCGACGGTGTCGCTGCCGGTGCGGGTCACCGACCTCGCCGGGGACGGGCAGCGGGCGAGCGTCGAAGTGGTCGACGCGGCCGACGGGACCGTGCTCGGTGTCGCCGACACCGACGACGACGGCTCGGTCACCGTGGCCTGGACCGCCCCGGACGAGCCGGTGGTCCAGACCCTGGCGGTGACGGCGAATCTGCCCGCCTCCGGTGCGGCCCCCACCCGGCGTGGCTTCCTGGCCTCGGCGGCGCCGTCGATTCCGGCAACGGGGGCGACGACGTCGGCGGCGTACGTCGGAGGGGTGTGGCAGCTCGTCGGCTCCAACTGGGCGACCTTCTCCGACGAGACCCTGCTCTCTGGCCTCTCCTTCGGGGCGGCGCTCCTCGCCTGCACGAGCGGACCCCGGCTCCGTGGTCCGTGGCACGGGGTGGTATGGATCGCGACGGGAGGGGTGTTGACGCTCGGGTTGGCCGGCGTCGGCCTCGCGACAGCGATCGGCGCCACCAATCCCACGGACCTCATCGGTGCGATGTTCGGTACCGGCAACTTCTTGGCGTTGGATCCGGACATCCTGGGGACGGAAGTGTTGAGGGCGACCTACTACGGTCACTTCGTGACCGATCTCTTGCTCACCGGGAACCCTCCCCGGTCGCTGGGGCCGAAGGACGGTGCCACCATCGAGGTCTTCCCCATCCCCTTCGAGGACGCCGAGATCGTCCCTGGCGGCGAACCGAAGGTCGTGAGCCGGGATCCGTTCCCCCTCGTCTCCCTCACCGAAGTCACCCGACCCCGGCTGTCGGCGGGGCCGGCGGGGACGATCGTCTTCGGTTCCCCGGCGACCGGCACCGCCCGCCTCTTCAACGAGGGCGGGACCGTCACCCACGCCCGGTTCTTCTGGGCGCCGTCGTGCGGGCTCGACGCCGAGACCTTCGAGCAGGCGAAGAGGGACTTCGACATGCTCCAGGGCGCGTCGGGCGGCTGACCTGCCCCGACGTGCCCGGCGGCGGCCGTCCGGCCCGGGAGTTCCCGTCGTGCCGTGCACCGACGCCGCCGGTCCGGATGCGGCAGCTCCGGCGGGCGGAAGCGGCCGCTTCGGTCCAGGAGAGCGTTGGCTCCGGGCTGGTCGAAGTCCGATCCGATTCACCCGGCTGGTTGGAGGCGGATGGTGACGTCGAGGGAGACGTCGAAAGGCCCGTTCTCGTCGGTGCCGGCGGCCCGGTAGGAGGCGCTGAGGTCCGTGGAGCCTGATTCGAGCTGGCCCTTGGGGACGAGAGCGACGAGGAGCCCCTCGCCCTCCGGGGTCTGCAGTACGGCGGGATAGCCCGGAACCGGCGACTCCAGCTCGGTGAGGTCGGCCCACGGGAAGTACAGCTCGAAGACCTCCCCGTCCAACTCGACGCATTCGGGCGGTGTGTCGAAGGGAAGCACCAGGGGAGGGGCGTAGGCGACGAGGAGGGCGTCGCCGGCGTCTTTGACGAGCAGCTGACCTTCGTCGGTGCCGAGGGTCGCCTCCCCGAGCCGCAGCGGACTGGACCAGTCGCCCTTCCAGTACCCGTCGTCGGTGCTGCCGTCGTTACAGGCGAGGTAGCCGCTCCACTCGCCCCGGTTCTCGGCCACCGTCGCCCCCGAATACAGGCCCCGGTACCGTTCGGTGAGCGTCGCGGTGTAGTCCGAGACGAGCTGGCCCTGATACTCCTGCCACAAGGAGAGGCGGGCTTCGACGGTGGGGACGATACGCACTGGCACCCCGTCGGCGGCCTGTTGGAGCTCTACGGCGGCGTCTTCGAACTCGCTGGCGAGCTCTGCGAGCTGCGCCACATCCTCCGCCGAGCAGGCGGCGAGGACGAGCGCCGCCACCGTCATCGCCACCCCGATCCGTGTGTACATCACCAACCTTTCGCTGTCGTGTTTCGCGGACGCGGCCAACGGAGCCCCGTCCGACACCATCATCGGACGGGAGGGGTCTTCTGTCCTGAGTAGCCGACTACTCACCGGGACTTCGGGCCGACGCCACGACACGCTTCCACCAGAACCTGCCGACCGTTGTCGGCGCCTCCCCTGCCGGTTCGACCGAGTGCAGGAGGCCGGGAGGGTTCATCGCAGATGGATGATGTTGGCGGTCACCAGCCTCGCCTGGTCGGACACGAGGAAGGCGACGACTTCGGCGACGTCGTCCGGCTGGGCGATGTGGATCAGTGTCGGGTGGTCGGCGACGGCCCGGCGTACCTGGTCGGTGACCCATCCGGTGTCGGTCACCGGCGGGTAGACGACGTTGGCGGTGATCCCCCGGTCGGCCAGTTCGAACGCGGCCGACATCGTGTAGTTCTCCAACGCGGCTTTCGCCGCCCCGTAGGAGACCTCTTCGGGGAAGCCGAGCGGGCCGCCGGAAGTGAAACCGACGATCCGGCCCCACTTCAGGTCGTGCCTTACGTGGCGGGACGCGAACTCTGAGATCAGCAAGGCGGTGGCTCGGGCGTCCACCGCGAACGGTCGGTCGACCGTCGCCGCCGACACCCGGCGGAGGGTGCGACCGAGACGGTCGTGGCCGTCCACGGCGAACGTGTCGGCGACCCACCCACTGGCGTTGTTGATGAGGATGTCCACCGGCCCGAACGCCTCCTCAGCGACGTCGAACAGCATCCCGGGTGTGTCTTCGGCGGCGAGGTCGGCTTCCACCGCGACGGCGGTACCGCCGGCGTCGGCGATCGCCTGCACCACTTCACCGGCGTCACGGGCACGGTTCCGCCGGTACGTGTCGGGGATCCCGGGGTCGGGTTCGTCGTCGATCCGAAGGTAGGTGAGCAGCACCGACGCGCCGCAGGCGGCGAGACGCCGGGCGACGGCCGCGCCGATGCCGTGGTTGGCGCCGGTGACCAAGGCCACATGGCCGGACAGATCGACAGGAGGCAGAGGGAAAGGTGACGACGACATGGGCAGACCTCCGAACGGGGACGGAACGGGAACACGAGTGGAGGTCTGTGTCACTACATGGCGGGAGCCACGATAGTCCCGGCGGCGTCACGCCACCGTCGGGATGAGACGGTGAGACCGTTGCGTGCCTGAGCAACCCTCGCGCCACTTCGATGTCGGGATGCTCCGTTGGCGAGGTTCGCGCCGCCTGCCTTCAGGGGGAGACGCGACTCGAGGGATGGTGGACGGTCGAATGACTCGGGCCCACAGAGTTGAGATCGGAGCAGCGACGATCCCGTCGCCGATCTCATATGTCGCAGGACCTGTGTGCAGTATCACTCCTCTGACGAACCCTTTTCCGAGCTGCTCCCGCAGCCAGAGGAGATGCCGGGCGTCGGCCCGATCAGGAGCGCTGCTCGATTTCGTTTCGACGGCGACGACCCCACCTCCGCCGAGTTCAGCGATGACGTCGATCTCGTGGCGTCCCTGCTCATCCCGCAGGTGGTGGAGGCGCGGCCGTGTCGACGCGACGGCTACCTGGGCGCGGAGCTGGGAGGCGACGAAGGTGTCGAGTAGCCGTCCGAGAAGATCGCCGTCTGTGAGGACGGTTCGAAGGTCGAGCCCCAGGATTGCCCCAACCAGGGAAGGGTCGACCAGATAACGCTTCGGCCGGCGGGTGAGACGTTTGAGACGGTTCGATGACCACGCGGGGACACGGTCGACCACCATGAGATTCTCGAGCAGACGTTCGTATGCATCGGCCGTCTTCCGGTTGACACCAGCGGCGTCGTAGATCGTCTTGTGGCCGACGACTCCGGCAGAGTTCAGTGCGTACGCCTCCACGTATCGTCGGAGCAGCGCTGGATCCCTCCGGCCGTCGACCAGAAGCGCATCTCGTGTCAGAAGCTGATCGACATACCCTTCCAGCCACCGGATACGCGCCGGTTCGCCGAGTTTCAGCGCCGGTTCGGGGAAACCTCCTGTCAGTGCGAGCTCGGCGTACCCCCCAAGGTCGGGGGTGTCGGCAGCCGCAGCGAGGTGTTCACCGGCCGCCGCACGGACGTGTCCTTGTCTCGAGCACCTCCGCGACGGTGAGGGGATACATGGCCACCCTCACCACCCGACCCGTCGCCGGCCAGGTGGCCTCTTCGCGATCGACACGCACCGATCCGGTCAGCAGAAACCGCCCGGGCCGACCTGAGCTGTCGACCGCCCGTTTGACAGCACCCAAGACCTCCGGAACGACCTGCCATTCGTCCAACAGCACCGGCTCCTCGAAGACCCGCAGCGCAGCGTCGGGATCCGCCTTGAACGCCGCGGCCTCGGCTGGACGATCGAGCCTGACCACGCTCTTCGCATGGCGAAGGGCGGTCGTTGTCTTGCCGACAGCTCTCGGGCCCACCAGCATCAGAGTCGGAAGTTCCGCCAGGAGCTCCGCCAGCAAGCCGTCGACGAGACGTTGTCGATAACTGGTCATGCGCTCCAAATGACGCCGCTTTTCCGCAACCGTTGATACCGCTTTTCCGCAACCGTTGATACCGCTTTTCCGCAGCCGTTGATACCGCTTTTCCGCAAGATCTGTTACCCCGTTTGCCCGCTCCTAGTTTCAGTTTTCGCTTCTCGGGACACCAGGAGTACCACCTCTTCGACGTCTGGGGTACCCGGACCAGAACCTCGGAGTGGCTAGGTGACGCCCGTGACGCAACCGGCCTTCGGCATGGGTCACGACCCCCCTTCGGGCTGGCCCGGCGGTGTGACGGGTTCTCCCCCGTCGAGAAGCTCTCCGGATCCGACGCCAGCGACCTCTCCACCGACGCGGCCACCGGGTCCTCGGCCTGGCCGCCCCCCTCCAGCCCGGCGCAACCGTCATCATCGCCGAATCCGCCTGCCACGTCTTCATCGCCGGCAGACTCGTCCGCCGCCTCCAACTCGACCCCACCCGCAGATACCAGCCCCTCTACGACCGACCAGGACGACCACCAAAACGATGAGGCATGCCCCGCGACAAAACACTCTCCTTCTGGAGACGTTGCATCCCGCAGAATGGCGAGGCCCTTGCCCGCACCCACGGATTTCAGACCCAACCCTCCGAAATCACACAGCCCCACACTTCACCGCGAAGATCCCCATTTCCCTGGACGTGGGCCCACGAGCCCGGCCCGTCATCCCCAGCGGGTTCCGGATAGGCCCGGTGGTGTCCGTTTCCGCGTCGGAACAGGAGCCATGGGGTCGACAGGTCGGCCGCGGCCGGAACGTTTCGGTGACAGGGGTGGGAGGCCGACGCCCTCCCGAGGTGCGGCGTGTCGCACCGGGAGGGGTAGCCTGGCGCCATGCCCTGGCATGACCG
>WFOA01000114.1 GCA_015488325.1 Acidimicrobiia bacterium
AAGGGGATGCCCCACGCCGCCTGCGCTTCGACGATCCCGTTGAGGCTCATGGTCCCCGCCTGCACCACCGCCCCCACCACCGCCAGCACCAACGGCAGCTCGTAGGCGATGAGCTGTCCGGCGGCCCGCAGGCCCCCCATCAGCGAGTACTTGTTGCCCGACGACCAGCCGGCCATGAGGACACCGACCGTCGAGATCGACGAAACCGCCAGCACGTAGAAGATCCCGAGGTCGAGGTCACGGACCCGCAGGCCCGGGGAGAAGGGGATCACCACGAACAGGGCGACGGTGGACATGAGCACCAACGCCGGGGCCATCTTGAACACCGGCTTGTCGGCCCGCTCGGGGATGATGTCCTCTTTCTGGAAGAACTTGAGGCCGTCGGCGATGAGCTGCGCCCAGCCCCACCGGCCACCGGCGAAATACGGCCCGATCCGGCTCTGCATGTGGGCCGAGATCTTCAGTTCGGCGTAGCCGAGGACGAGGGCGGTGAGGGGCACCAGGGCGGCGATCACCAGCACCTTCAGGACCAGCAGGAGCCAGAAGTTCTCGAGGATCATCGGTCCACGTCTCCCAGGACGAAGTCGAGCGAGCCCATGATGGCGATGATGTCGGGTACGAGCACCCCTTCCAGGATGTGGGGCAGGATCGAGATGTTCGAGTAGGAGGCCGACCTGATCTTGAGCCGGTAGGGGCCTTGGCCGCCTTCGGAGATGAGGTGGTAGCCCATCTCCCCTTTGGGGTTCTCGGCCCGGACGTAGACCTCACCCTGAGGCACCTTGATCACCCTGGGCACCTTCGCCTGGAGGGGACCCGACGGGATCCCGTCGATCGCCTGGATGACGATCCGGGCCGCCTGACGGATCTCCTCGAGACGCACCCACCACCGGTCCCAGCAGTCGCCGTTGGAGGCGGTGACGACGTCGAAGTCGAACCGGTCGTACGGCAGGTAGTCCTCGATCCGGCGCAGATCGAAGGGGACCCCCGAAGCCCGGAGGTTCGGACCGGAGACCCCGTAGGCGGCCCCCACGTCGACGGGGAGGACACCGATGCCCTTGGTGCGGGCGAGGATGATCTCGTTGCCGGCGACGAGATCCTCGAGCTCGTCGCAGACCGACAGCACCCGCTCCATCGCCGCCCGGGTGTCGACGAAGAACCCCTTGGGCAGGTCCTGGGAGACCTTGCGCTGGGTGGGACCTCCACCGGCGTTGGGCTTCACCCCGCCGATCCGGTTGAAGTTGGGATGAAACCGTCCCCCGGTGACGCTCTCGATGAGGTCGAGGACCCGTTCCCGTTCACGGAGGGCGAAGAACAGCGGGGTCGCCGCCCCCAGCTCCAGGGGGTAGGACGCGTTGAACACCAGGTGGGATGCGATCCGGGCCATCTCGGTGAGGATGAGGCGGATGTACTGGGCCCGTTCGGGGACTTCGATCTCCATGAGCCGCTCGGCGGCGACGATGAAGGGGATCTCGTTGGCGTAGCCGGACACCCAGTCGATGCGATTGATGAGGGCGGTGATCTGGGGATAGGTGCGGACCTCTGCCAGCTTCTCGTACCCCCGGTGCATGTACCCGATCACCGGCTTGACGTCGAAGACCCGCTCACCGTCGACGGTGGCGACGAGCCGGAGCACACCGTGGGTCGACGGGTGCTGGGGCCCGATGTTGAGGGTCATCTCCGGCGTCTCCAGTTCGACGGAGACGGCCACCTCGGACAGATGCCGGACCTGGTCGTGGTCGATGGTCATCGGTCAGGCCTCGGGATTCTCGGTGGAGGGGGCGTCGTCGGAGGGCATGTCCTCGACGTCGACGGTGCCCGGCCACGGTTTCACTTCGCGGCTGAGGAGCGGGAAGGACTTGCGAAGGGGGTGGCCGACGAACCCTTCGGGGAGGTAGAGATGTTCGAGCTGGGGATGCCCTTCGAAGACGATGCCGAACATCTCGGCGGCCTCCCGTTCGTGCCAGTTGGCACCCGGGTAGACCGGAACGAGGGACGCCAGACGGGGCTCGTCGTGGTCGAGGTCGGTGGAGAAGATCACCAGCCGCCCCGTGAGATCCCCGACGGCGCAGAGGACTTCGATCCGTTCGGGCGTCCCCTCCGCCGGAGGGTCGCCGACCTCGACGTCGGTGGTCCAGTCGACGGCCGACAGCCACGAGAAGTAGCCCAACCCGAAGGCGTCCCGGGCAGTAGTGAGGGCGTCGGTCCACCCCTCGGGAGCAACCACGACCTTGGCGGTGCCGTGGGCGACCCGCGCCTGGCCGCCTACCGCCTCGGCAATCTCGGCGGCGAAGGCGTCGAGGTCGAAGGTGGCCGTCTCAGACGGGCTGTTGGTCACGCCTGCTCCATTTCTCTTTCATGTCCTCACGCTGGATGAGCCGCTGCAAGAGGACGATGCCATCCATGAGCGCTTCGGGGCGAGGCGGGCATCCCGGCACGTAGACGTCGACGGGGATCACCTGGTCGACCCCTTTGGTGACCGAGTAGGAGTCCCAGTAGGGGCCGCCACAGTTGGCACAGGACCCCATCGAGATGACGTACTTGGGGTCGGGCATCTGCTCGTACAGACGCCGGACGGACGGCGCCATCTTGTCGGTGACCGTCCCGGCGACGACCATCAGGTCGGCTTGGCGGGGCGAGGCGGGGAGCGGGATGATGCCGAACCGCATGAAGTCGTAGCGTGGCCCCGACGCCGCCATCATCTCGATGGCGCAGCAGGCCAGCCCGAACTGGAACATCCACAGGCTGTACTTGCGCGACCAGTTCAGCAACCACGAGACGGGCTTGGGCATCCCGAAACGCTCGACTACTCCCACCGGAGGACCCCCTTCTTCACCGCGTAGGCGAGGCCCTCCAACAGGGTGAGGATGAAGGCGATGATGGCGACGAGACCGAAGGTTCCGAGCTCCTCCGCCATGATCGCCCAGGGGAACACGAAGATCGCCTCCACGTCGAAGATGACGAACAGCAGCCCGAAGATGTAGTACCGGACGTGGCTCTGGTCCCATCCGGAGCCGACCGGGTCGACACCGCACTCGTAGGGCATCAGCTTGGTGCGGTTGGGATGGTGGGGCCGGAGGACGGCGGCGACCCCGAGCATCATCATCACGAGCATGACGCCCAGGGCTGCGAAGACGCCGACGGTCAGATAGTCCTGAAAGTACGCGCTCATCCCTCTGCCAGGTCGGAGTGGCGGCGGAAGTATAGGGAGCGGACCTCCGGCGGCGAAGTTCAACGCTTCCCCGGCACGACCCGTCCCTCTACCGTGGCGGTCGTGCCCACACCACCCGCCTACGAAGGAGGGGACCTCGGCTGCCTCGTCGGCGAGTTGGAGGCCCGTCTGGCGTCGACCACCCCCGGCCGCCGCCTCGCTCCCGACCTGGCGGCGGTCGTGCCCGACGCCTCCGGTTACGTCCTCGTCCTCGTCGACGGGCTCGGCGACGCCGCCTTGTCCCATCCCGCCGCCGGCACCCTCCGTGCCGCCCGCCGGGCCGTACTCGACGCACCGTTCCCGACGACCACCAGTGTCGCCTTGTCCACCGTCGCCACCGGCCTCTCCCCGGCAGGCCACGGCATCGTCGGGCATCTCATGTGGGTCCCCTCCATGGGCCGGGTGGTGAACACCCTCAAGTGGGTGACGCCCTTCGGAGCGCGAATCGATTTCGACACCCGGGACCTGCTGCCGAGCCCGAACCTGTGGGAGCGCCTCGCCGCCGCCGGGGTCGAGGCGGTCACCGTCCAGCCTGCCGACTTCGAGGGCTCGCCCCTCTCCCGGATGCTGTACCGGGGTTGTCGGTTCGAACCGGCCTGGTCGATGGAGGATTGGGTCGAGGCGGTGTGCGCCCTCGCCGGCCCGGGACGGTTCGTGTTCGCCTACCTCTGGCAGGTCGACTTCGCCGCCCACGTCGCCGGGTCGCGTTCGGACGCCTACGCCGAAGCCATGGCCCTCGCCGACGAGACGTGGTCGCGGCTGTCGGAGCGTCTCGACCCGGGCGTCGGCCTGCTCGGGACCGCCGACCATGGGCATCGCGAGTACACGGCCGACCAGAAGGTGACGATCCGCGGTCCCGACGTCGAAGGCCTCGTCTTTGCAGGCGACCCCCGGGGGGTGCAGATCCGGGGCCGGATCCCAGGCTCCCTCGCCGACCGGGCGGGCTGCGACCCGATCGCGGTGGCTGAGGCCCGACCCCTGTGGGGCCCCGACTCCCATCCCGACCTCGGTGCGCGCCTCCCCGACGCCCTGCTCCTTCCGCCACCCGACCGGATCCTCCTCCCCAAGGGCTTCGACCGCCGGCTGATCGGCTACCACGGCGGCCTCGATCCGGCCGAGCGACGCATCCCCCTCCTGGTGAGAACCCCTTGAGCCGGCACCTCGCCGAGCCGACGGGGAACGTGACGGCGAAGGGACGCCATGCTCGCAGCCTGCCCAACGTGTCGGACACCGGTCGAGACGGACTGGACGGCCTTCTGTCCCGACTGCTGCACCGCCCTCATCGACCCCGAACCGTGGGTGCCGCCCCGGCGCCGCGAAGTCGCATCCTGACCGGCTGTTCGATTTGCACTACACAGCTAGTGGTATTTAGGGTGTTAGGTGCACCTAACACCGACACCGGGAGCGCCCATGGCCGCCTTCCTCGTGATGCTCCGCGAAGGAGTCGAGGCCGCCCTCATCGTCGCCATCCTCCTCGCCTACCTCGACCGGATGCGCCGCACCTCGGAGCGACGATGGGTGTGGGCGGGCACGCTGTCGGCCGTCGCCGTCTCCCTCGCCGTCGGGATGATCCTGTGGGTCACCATCGGCGGGCTCGAAGGCACGGCCGAGAAGCTCACCGAAGGCCTGATCGCCTTCGTCGCCGCCGGCCTGCTCACCTGGATGATCTTCTGGATGGGTAAACAGGCCCGCACGATCCGCCGGGCGTTGGAAGCCCAAGTCGACACCGCCCTGGCCGCAGGCGGGACCGTGGCCCTCGCCACCATCGCCTTCGTGGCGGTACTGCGGGAAGGCCTCGAGTCCTCCCTGTTCCTCATCTCCACCACCGTGGGCGACACCGGCGGCGAAAGCCAGCTCGTCGGAGCCCTCCTCGGCATCTCCGGCGCCGTCGCCATCGGCTACCTGATGTACAAGGGCAGCCACCTCGTCGACCTCCGGAAGTTCTTCCGGGTCACCGGCATCCTCATCATCCTCTTCGCCGCCGGCCTCGTCTCCAAGGGCGTCAACGAGCTCCAGGAGGTCGGGCTCATCCCCGTCCTCGTCGACCCCGTGTGGACCGTCGGCGTCCTCGACCCCGACACCAGCCTCACCGGCCAGTTCCTGAAGAGCCTCTTCGGATGGCGGCCCTCCCCGTCGTTGCTGACGGTGCTGTCCTACCTCGGCTACCTCGTCCCCGTCGGCCGGCGGTTCCTCGGGATGACCGCGGCCGTCCCCGCCGACACCCGGAGCCTCACCGAACCGGCGGCGAGCTGACCACGACCGGCGTCACGGAGCGGCGTCGACGAAGAGCCGTTCGGCGACGGACCGCTCGACCGTGACCGGCGTCCCCGCCACCTCCAACCGCTCGTCGTCGGCCATCCGCCTGATCATCGCCGACACCGACGGACGCGACACCCCGAGCCAGTCGGCGACCCGCACCTGACGTACCGGGATGCCCTCCTCGGGTCAGCTCGTAGATGGCGGCGTACTCGTGGGTAGGCGCCGCCGTAGGTGTCCGTCGCCGTGAGCCCTTCCCGGCTCTGCCGCCGCGGCCGACCGTGTCAACCCCCGGCGACGGGTTCCTGCACCGGACGACGGGAGCGACGGACCGCCCGCCACGCCGCCCAGGCCACCAGCCACGACGCCACCGCCAGCAACGTGTGGACCAGCCGGAACCCGAGAGGGTGAGGGTCGGTCCACACCGACATGAGCGACGTCCCCCACACCCCTACCGCCCACAGCCCGTAGACACCCACGACCCAGGCCGCCGGAACGCCGAAACCGAGGACCACCGCCGCCGCGAAGGCGGTGGCCAGGGACCCGCCGACCCGTAGCCAGGTGAGGGGATCGGCGGCTTCGGCGTCGGTGAGCAGACCGATCCGGGTCCCCCAGGTGACGGCCGCCCACAGGACGACGACCACGGCGACGATCCGGCGATCGGCGACGAGACGTGAGATCATGGCCACATGGTACGAGACGCCGGCATCGTCGGAGCCATCCTCGCCGGAGGTGCCTCCACCCGGATGGGCCGGGACAAGGCCCTCGTCCCCGTCGCCGGACGACCCATGGTGGAGTGGGTGGCCGAGGCCCTCGCCCCGGTGTGCGCCGAAGTGATCGTCGTCGGCCGGGCCGAGCCCGTCGCCGGCCTGCGCGCCGTCCCCGACCCGGGACTCCCCCACCGGGGCCCCCTGTCGGGACTCGTCGCCGCCTTCCAGGCGTCCGGCGGTCGCCCGGTGCTGCTCGTCGCCACCGACCAACCCTGGGTACGCACCACCACCCTCCGCCACCTCGCCGAACGGGTCGGAGATCTGGCGGCGGTGCCCGTCGTCGACGGTGTCCGCCAGACGACCTGCGCGGCCTACCCGGCAGCGCTCTCCGATCTCGCCGCAGACGAGCTCGACGGGGACGGTTCGATCCAGACGGTCCTCGACGTCGCCGCGTTCGATCCGGTCACCGACCGCGAATGGCGGGCCTGGGGAGAGGACGGCCGCTCCTTCTTCGGGGCCGACGACCCCGAGGCGATCGAAGAGGGTCTGCGACGTTGGGGTCCGCCGGGTCAGCCGCCGATGTAGCTCATCTCGACCCGCACCAGCCCCGAGGTGGCTTCGGAGCGGATCTCCGAATAGCGGTCCGAGCGGGCCTGCCAGACACCGGACACCACGTCGGCCAGCTCCTCGTCGGTCACCCCGTCCCGGACGAGGCTGCGGAGATCGGTCCCCTTCGAGGCGAACAGACACGTGTAGAGCATCCCCTCGGCGGAGATCCGCGCCCGGGTACAGCCACCGCAGAACGGCTGGGTCACCGAGGCGATCACCCCGATCTCCCCGGCGCCGTCCCGGTAGCGGAACCGGCGGGCCACCTCCCCCGGATAGTTGGGAGGGATCGCTTCGAGCGGAAAGACCTCGTCGATCCGGCGGATCACCTCGGCCGCCGGGACGACGTCGTCGAGGCGCCATCCGTTGGTCGTACCCACATCCATGAACTCGATGAACCGGACGATGTGGCCCGTGCCCCGGAAATACTCGGCCATCGGCACGATCGAATCCTCGTTCACGCCCCGTTTCACCACCATGTTGATCTTGATCGGGACGAGCCCCGCCTCGGCGGCGGCGTCGATGCCCTCCAGGACACCGGACACCGGGAAGCCGACATCATTCATCGCCTGGAAGGTGGCGTCGTCGAGGGAGTCGAGGCTGACGGTGACCCGGTCGAGCCCCGCCTCGGCGAGGGAGCGCGCCTTGCGGGCCAGCAGGGCGCCGTTGGTGGTGAGGGTGAGGTCGTCGACGCCTTCGATGGCGGCGAGACGAGCCACCAGATCCTCGATGCCCCGCCGTAGCAGCGGCTCGCCTCCGGTCAGCCTGATCTTCCGCACCCCCAGCTCGACGAACACCCGGGCGATCCGCTCGATCTCGGAGAAGGACAGCAGCAGATCCCGGGCGAGGAACTCGTAGTCCCGGTTGAAGATCTCCTTCGGCATGCAGTAGGTGCAGCGGAAATTGCAGCGGTCGGTCACCGAGATCCGAAGATCCCGGACCGGCCTCCCCCGCGTGTCGACCACCTGTTCCGCCATCACGGACCCCACGCTACCCGCGAACCTGTCGTGGGGGGATTCGACCTCCCGGTCGGACACGCGGGATCCGGGGCATACAATCGCCGGCCCCGACGTTTGCCCACCGCGAGCGAACCAGGAGCAGCATGGCCCTCTTCAAACGACGCCCCAAACCCGTCCACCTGGAATCCCTCGACCACCTCGACGACCTCGCCCGCAGCGGCAAACCGGTCCTCGTCGACTTCTTCCAGTTCGGGTGCTCGCCCTGCCAGGTGATGGACGGCATCGTCAACGAACTCGCCGAAGAGTTCGACGGGCGGGCGGTCGTCGTCAAAGCCAACGTCGCCAAGGTCCCCGACGTGGCCGCGAAGTTCAAGGTCCGCTCGACGCCGACCTTCATCATCCTCGGAATCTCCGAACGAGCCAAAGCCAACGGCCGGGACGTGGTGACCCTCCGGTGGCGGGCGTCGGGTCTGGTGAAAAAGGACGTGCTCGCAGGCCAGCTCCTCCGCACCGGCGCCGACACCTCCGGCTAGACGGGCGGCGACTCGGCCGGCGGCGGCTGGGGCTTCGGCGCCATCCACGCACCGAGCCCCACCACGAGGCCCGCCACCGTGAGCCACCGTCCGACGAAGGGCAGGAGGTACACCACCGCCCACGCCGCCATCCCCAACAGGAAGGCGGCGTAGTTCGATCCTGCGGCCCGCAGTCGCCGACCGACGACGACGGCGACGGGGACCGAGGCGACAAGGAGACCGACCCCGACCAGCGACGCCGAGACGAGGATCACCGGGACGAAGACGACGAGAAGCGGGACGGCAGACGAGGTCGGGACGACCGCCAGCAGCCCGGCGACGACGCCGACGAGGGCGACGGGCACGGCCGCCACCGCCACCCCCCTCGCCAGGGCCCGCCCGGGCGCCCCGGCGGTCGCTTCGACGGCTCGTCCCGCCCGGTCGGGGAACGCCCACAGCACCGCCAGACCGAGGGCGACCGTCCCCAGCCAGGCGAGGACGAACACGAGCATTCGCAACGCCCGGAGCTCGATGTTGGGAGGAAGGGGTCGACGATGGAGGAGGCTGCCGCCGAGCTCCAGGTCCGTCACCTCCGCCGGATCGGGGGCCCGGTAGGCGAGATCACCTCCGACGCGCGCACCGGCGACCACCAGGCTGTTCACCGTCACCTCGACGTCGCCGGCGACGTCGCCTCGAAGGGTGAGGTCCCGGTCCCGACCCTCCAGATTGCGGCCCACCGAACCCGCCACCATCGCTCGGCGTGTCCACGCCAGCAGGTCCCGGCCGACCACCGCCTGCTCGGTCACGTCCAGGCGGTGGTCGGCCGGGACCTGCTGGCGTGGACACGCCGAGCGATGGTGGCGGGTTCGGTGGGCCGCAATCTGGAGGGTCGGGACCGGGACCTCACCCTTCGAGGCGACGTCGCCGGCGGCG
>WFOA01000115.1 GCA_015488325.1 Acidimicrobiia bacterium
CCTGGGACCCCCGCACCTTCGCCGGTGTCGCTCCCCGCGGTCCCGACACCGGCGTCCTCGGCCGCCGGCCCGTCCTCTCCCCGAGCCAGGCCGAGAGCTACGAGCAGTGTCCCCGACGGTACGTGTTCGAACGTCGGCTTCGACTGGCGGAGGTGTCGTCGCCGTACGTCCGTTTCGGCAGCCTCGTCCACCAGGTCCTCGAAGACGCCGAACGGGCGGCGCTGTCCCGGGGCGAGGCCCGATCCACGGCCGCCGACGCCGACGCCGCCCTCGAACGGGTGTGGGAGCAGGCGGATTTCGGCAGCCCGGTCCTCGACGATGCCTGGCGCCGTCGGGCCAGGCGCCTCCTCACCCGGCTCTACGAGGAATGGCCGGAGGACTCCCTCCGGGTCGTCGCCCTCGAACATCCCCTCGGCGTCGAGGTCGGCGGGGTCCGCTGGGTCGGGCGTGCCGACCGCGTCGAGGAACACCGGCCCGGGGAGCTGCGGATCGTCGACTACAAGACCTCGGCGTCACCGCCCACCCTGACCGAAGCCCGGCGGTCCCTGCAGCTCGGCTTCTACCTCATGGCCGCCGCCTGCGACGACGAGTTGCGTTCGGTGGGGACCCCCACCGCCGCCGAACTCTGGTATCCCCTCGCCTCTCGACGCTGGCGGTTCCCCTTCGACCCCACCGAGATGCCCCAGGTGACCGAACGGATGGAGGCGGTCGCCTCCGGGATCCTCGCCGAAGACTGGACACCCCGCGTCGGTCCGCACTGTGGCCGCTGTCCGGTCCGCATCGTCTGCGACCGCTGGCCCGAAGGTCGGGAGGCGTTCGTCGGATGATCGTCCCCAGCCCCGAACAGCAGGCGATCGTCGAGTACCCGAACCGACCGCTCCGGGTGGAGGCGGGCGCCGGCACCGGCAAGACGACGACGGTGGCCCTCCGGGTCGCCGCCCTCGTCGAACGGGAAGGATGGGAACCCGAGCAGGTCCTCGGCGTCACCTTCACCAACAAGGCGGCTCAGGAGCTGAGCGAACGGATCCGCAGCCTGCTCGGTGACCGCCTCCCTGCCGGACGTGACGTCGAGGTCCACACCTACCACGGGTTCGCCGCCCAGATCCTGGCGGAGTTCGGTGCCCTCGTCGGGGTCGAACGGGACACCCCGGTGATCACCCCCACCTTCGCCCGCCAGCTCCTCGCCGACGTCCTCGCCCGGGTTCCGCTGCCGAGACTCGACGTCACCAATCGCCGGGTCGCCTCCCAGGTGTTGAAACTCGCCGCCGGCCTGGCCGACCACCTCCTCCATCCCGAGCAGGTCACCGTCCCCGAGGTCGGCGACGAAGACGACCCGTGGTTCCAGCGGGCCGACCTCCTCGCCGCCGCCGTCGCCTACCGGCAGGAGAAACGCCGCCTCGGGGCGGTGGACTTCTCCGACCTCGTCGTCGAGGCCCACCGTCTCGTCTTCGAACACCGGTGGGTGGCCGAGCGGATCACCTCCCGGTACCGGGCCGTGGTCCTCGACGAATACCAGGACACCAACCCGGCCCAACGCGAGCTGCTTCGGGCGCTGTTCCCGCCGGGCTTCCCCGTCACCGCGGTCGGGGACCCCGACCAGACGATCTACGAGTGGCGGGGGGCGTCACTCGAGAACTTCGCCGAGTTCCCCGAACACTTCCCAGACGACGAGGGCCAGGCGGCGGCCACCCTCCACCTCACCCTCAACCGACGGTCCGGGGGCCGCATCCTCCGTCTCGCCAACCTGGTCCGCGCCCAGATCGACGACCGGGAGCGCAAGCCCCTCACTCCGCTCCCCGACGCCGTCGACGACGCCGTCACCGTCTATTGGGCGAAGACCTCGGTCGATGAAGCCGAATGGGTGGCCGAGGAGATGGAACGGTTGGCCGAGCAGGGTCGGGCGTGGCGGGAGATGGCGGTGCTGTTCCGCAAGAACAGGGACATCGCCCTCGTCCACGACGCCCTCCGTCGAAGGGACATCCCGGTCGAAGTGGCGAACCTGGGGGGCCTGCTCTCGGTTCCCGAAGTGGTCGACCTCCACGCCTGGCTTCGCATCGTCGCCACCCCAGACGACGGCCCCGCCCTGGCACGGATCCTCACCGGCTCCCGGTTCCGTCTCGGCCTCGGTGACCTCGCCCGGCTCGCCGCCTGGGTGCGCCGGGCCGGGGACCCCGACGACGACCACGACCGGCTCCCCGCCCGTTCGCTGCTCGAAGCCGTCGACCACCTCGACGAGGTCGTCGGTCTCGACCCGCGGGCTTCATCCCAACTGGGTCGTTTCCGTCGCCTCTACCGGGAACTGGTGGAGGTCGCCCAGGGGGTGACGGTGGTCGAGCTGTGCCGTCGGATCCTCGACCGGACCGGGGCGTGGCGGGACCTCGACGCCCTCGACGAGGGCGCCGCCCTCTCCGCCCGGCTCAACCTGTACCGGTTCCTCGACCTGGCCGAAGAGTGGAGTCCGCTGGAGGGGCGTCCCACCCTCGACGCCTTCCTCGGGTACCTGGCGACGATGGAGGACGAACCCTCCGAGGAGTTGGACACCGCCCGACTGTCGGGGGCCGACGCCGTCACCCTGCTCACCGTCCACCGGGCGAAGGGGCTCGAATGGCCGGTCGTGTTCATCCCTGCCGTCTACGAGAAGAACTTCCCGTCCGGTCCCGGTGTGTACGACGATCCGTACGCCCGACCCGAGTCGGTCCCCCCCGAGCTTCGCATCGACCGGGCCTGCCTGCCGCCGATCAGTGCCGAGATGGACCGTGACGAACGTCGTCGGCTCCTCGCCGACCATCACCTCTCCCAAGAGTGGCGTATCGCCTACGTCGCCGTCACCCGGGCCAGGGAGCGTCTGTACCTGTCGGGGGCGTGGTGGTATGGAAGTCCGACACCCCGGACCCGCGCCGTCGAACCGTCCGCGTTGTGGAGGCTGGCCGCCGACCTCCCCGACACCCGGGTGGTGTCCCGTCCCGAACCTCCGGCCCCTCCCCGGCCCGAGATCCTCTGCTACGACTCCCCCGGGGTCTCCGCTCCCGATCCGCTCTTCGGCGAATCGGGATGGGCCGGAGCTCTTCGCGAAGAGCTGGCACGGCCCGGCTGGTGTGAGGCCCGGGCCACCGAACTCGGGCTGGCGGCGGCATACGATGCGTCCGTGGACGAGTTCACCGACACGCTGTTCCGACTTCCCGACCCGCCGGAGCCACCGTCCGATCGGGGGCTGGTCACGTCGGTCACGGCGCTCGTCACCTACGCCGGTTGTCCCCGCCGCTACTTCTGGTCGGAGGTGGATCGTCTCCCCCGCCGGCACTCCCCGGCGGCCCGTCGAGGCATCGAAGTGCACCGCCGGATCGAGCTCCACGGCCGGGGCATCCTCACCCTGGACGAGATGGACGACGCCTCCTACGACGTCGCCCCGGGGGAAGGGACCGGAGGGACCTCCGCCTACCGGGCGTTCCTCGGGTCGCGGTTCGCCGTCGAACGGCCCATCCTCGTCGAAGTCCCCTTCGAGCTTCGTCTCGACCCCGCGCTCCGCCTCCGCGGCCGCATCGACGCCATCTACGAGCCCGACCCGGGCCGATGGGAGGTCGTCGACTTCAAGACGGGTCGCCGTAGCTCCGACAGTGCCCTGGTCCAACTTCAGGCCTACGCGGTCGCCGTCCACGACGTGCGGTTCCTCGACGATCCTCCCACCGACGTGACGGTCACCTTCGTCTACCTGGGCGACGGTGTGGAGACGGAGTCCTATCGGGTCGACGACGCCTGGCTGGAGGACGCCCGCCGTCGCCTGGGGGAGCTGGCGGACGGCATCCGTGACGAACGTTTCGAGGCGACCCCTTCGTCGCTGTGCGAAGGGTGCGACTTCCTCCGGTTCTGTGAGCCGGGCCGGCAGTTCCTCGGCCGATGACGAACCTCGCCCTCGTCGCCGTCGTCGCCTACCTCGCCGGTGGGATCCCCACCGCCGATTGGCTGGCAGCAGCCGCCGGGGTGGATCTCCGCGCCGGGGGCAGTCGGAATCCGGGTGCCAACAACGCCAGGCGGCTCGGAGGCTGGGGACTGGCCGCCAAGGTCCTCGCTGTCGAGATGGCGAAGGGTGCCGCCATCGTGGTGGCGGCCAGGTCCGCCGCCGGCGACACCGCCGCCCTCGTCGCCGGGTTCGCCGCCGTGGTGGGGAACCTGGCGAATCCGTGGCGAAGGCTGCGCGGTGGCCAAGGTCTGGGGATCTCGGCGGGCGTGACCTTGGCGGTGTGGCCGGTGGCGTTCCTGCCTGCGCTGGCCCTCATCGGGATCGCCGTCCGGCTCCTACGCCGGTCGGCCCCGGCGACCCTGATCACGGTCGCCGTGTACGCCGCCGCCGCCGTCGGCACCCAGCTCGTCGACGGGCCCACGGGATGGGGTGTCGCTCCGACGGCCGGGCTCGGCTGGTTCGGGGTGTTCCTCGCTGCCGCCCTCGCCCCGAAACAGTTCCGGAGGCTCCGCTCCCCGACTTGACGATCCTTTACGCGCTTCTTATTCCTCTAGCGCTATCTGAGCGGCGAGGGGGGTGGACGCTCTCCGCCCGACGCGTCGTGACGCGCCCCTCCACAGGATGAGATCAGGAGGCCATGAATGCGTACAGGAATCGCCGCGGCGCTGGTGCTGGTCGCCCTGGCCGCACCGGCGTCCGCCCAGGAAGCGACATCCGTCTCGTTGGTGACCCCGTATCCCGAGGTCGTGGTACAGGCGGGAGACAAGGCCACGTTCCAGATCACCGTATCCGGTGAGCCCGGAACCCGGGTCGAGCTGGAGCTTCAGGGGATTCCCGCCGACTGGGACGCCGTTCTCAGGGGAAGCGGCCTGGTGGTGGAGGCGGTGACGGTCGAGGACGACGGCACCACGAGGGTGACCCTCGACGTGACCACCCCCGAGACCGCCACCGGCGAGGCGAACCTCACCCTCGTGGGACGCAGCGACGTCGAGACGGTTCGGCTGCCGTTGCGGGTCCGGATCGGGGAGGAGTCGGCCGGTACGGTCACCCTCGAACCCCAGTTCCCGGCGCTGCGCGGCCCGAGCGACGCCACCTTCGATTTCACGGTGACCGTCCGCAACGACACCCCCGAGGAGATCCAGCTGCAGCTCTCCGGTGAGGGACCTCGGGGATGGCGGGTCGAAGCCCGACCCTCCGCCGAACGCCAGGCGTCGGCGATCTCCGTCGAGGCCGGTTCGACGGGACGGATCACCGTGACGGCCAACCCACCCGTGAACGCCGTCGCCGGGACCTACCCGATCCGCCTCGTCGCCGCCGGTGACGGGTACGAGCTCACCCAGGACCTCGTCGTCGAGCTCACCGGGATCGAAGACCTTCGTCTGGACACCGCCGAAGGGGCCCTCAACGCCGAAGTCGAGTTGGGCACGCCGAGTGAACTGACCCTGCTGGTCGCCAACACCGGGTCGGCGCCCCTCCAGGGGATCGAGCTGCGGGCGACCGCCCCCAGTGGCTGGACCGTCACCTTCGATCCCGAGACCGTCGACTTCCTCGCACCCGGCGACCTCACCCAGGTGACGGCCACGATCGAGGCGTCGCCCGAGGCGATCGCCGGTGACTACCGGATCACGTTCCGGGCATCCACCGACCAGGCGCAGGATTCGATCGAGGTCCGGACCACCGTCAACCCCTCCCAGGTCTGGGGGCTGGTGGGTGTCGGGATCATCGCCCTGGTGCTCGCCGGGTTGGCCTGGCTGTTCCGCCGCTTCGGGAGGCGTTGAGATGAGCGACGAACCGGTCATCTCTGCCCGGGGCCTGACGAAACGCTACGGGGACACCGTCGCCGTCGACGGCCTCGACCTCGAGATCGGCCGCGGGGAGGTCTTCGGTCTCCTCGGCCCCAACGGCGCCGGGAAGACCACCACCATCCTGATGCTCCTCGGGTTGACCGAACCCACCGAAGGAACGGTGCGGGTCCTGGGTCTCGACCCGGCCCGAAACCCGCTGGCCATCAAACGTCGGGTCGGGTACCTCCCCGACGCCGTCGGCTTCTACGAGGGACTCACCGGCCGGGAGAACCTCCGCTACACGGCGCGGCTCAACCGGATGGACCCCGACGAAGCCGAGGCGCGGATCGACATGTTGGTGGACCGGGTGGGCTTGGCCGACGCGGCGGACCGGCCTGCCGGGACCTATTCGCGGGGCATGTTGCAGCGTCTCGGCATCGCCGACGCGCTCGTGAAGGATCCCGACGTGCTGATCCTCGACGAGCCCACCGCGGCCATCGACCCCGAAGGTGTCTCAGAGATGCTGGACCTGATCCGGACCCTCGCCACCGATCAGGGCGTCACCCAGCTCATCTCCAGCCACCACCTCCAGCAGGTCCAGGAGGTGTGCGACCGGGTCGCCATCTTCGTGTCGGGCCGGATCGTCGCGTCGGGGACGACCCATGAGCTGGCGGTGGGCGGGGCCGGTCCCGAACGTCTCGAGCTGCGCATCGACGGCGGACGTGACGACCTCGTCCGGGCCCTCGAAGGCGTCCCCGGTATCGACGACATCCGGCCGGGCCGCCGGCCCGGGTCCTGGGAGGTGGTCGTGGCCCGTGAACACGCCGGTGAGGCCGTCCGAGCCCTGGCTGCCGGCGGAATCGAGATCCTGGAGCTCCGACGCGCCTCCGAAGAGCTCGACGAGATCTACCGCCGTTACTTCCAGGAGGTGACCACCCATGCCGGATGAGCGCATGCCGCCCGGATGGCCGATCGTGGCCCGCAAGGAGTTCACCGACCACCTCTACTCGGGTCGGTTCGTGGCGTTGCTCGCCGTCCTCTCCCTGGCCGGGGCAGGGGCGGTGTTCGCCGCGTCCACGGGGATCAGGTCGGTGGCGCCGCAGACGGTCGGCATCCCCGCCCTGTTCCTGCGGCTGTTCACGGTGTCCGCCGACCCGGTGCCCTTCGCGTTGGTGGTCTTCATCGCCTTCCTCGGTCCGCTGCTGGGCATCATGTTCGGCTTCGACGCCATCAGCGGTGAACGCAACCAACGCACCCTGGCCCGTCTGGTGGCTCAGCCGATCCACCGGGACGACGTCATCAACGGGAAGTTCGTCGGCGGGCTCGGCATCGTCACCGTGGTGTTCGTCGCCCTCACCCTGTTCGTGGCCGGTATCGGCATCTTCCGGCTCGGGGTGGTGCCGACCCCGGCGGAGCTGGCTCGGCTGAGCGTCTGGGTGCTGGCGGCGATCGTCTACGTGGGGTTCTGGCTGGCGCTGGCGATGCTGTTCTCGGTGGTGGTTCGTCGGTCGTCGACCTCGGCGCTCATCGGGGTCTCCATCTGGCTCGGCCTCGCCCTCTTCGGCAACCTCGCCGCCCGGCTCGTCGCCCGGCTGCTGGCCCCGTCCGGGCCCGGCGCGGCCCTCGCCGAGGCGCGCCTCGAGACGCTGCTGGCCCGGATCTCCCCGATGACCCTCTTCTCGGAGGCGTCGAGCGCCCTGTTGGATCCCACCGTCCGGACCACCGGGGTGGTCACCCTCGCCCAGCTCGACCGGGCGATCATCTCCAACCTGTCGCTGGTCCAGAGCCTGGCGGTCGTCTGGCCGCAGGTCGTGACGCTGGTGGCGTACACGGTGATCTGTTTCGGTCTCGCCTACTGGGCGTTCATGCGCCAGGAGGTGCGGGCCTGACCGAGGGTCGGGTGACCCGTCAAGTCACCCGACCCTCCGCCACCTCGACGAGGATCGTCACCGGCCCGTCGTTGACGAGGGCCACCTCCATCCGTGCTCCGAACCGTCCCGTGGCGACGTCGATCCCCCGCCGTCCGAGCTCCGCCGCCACCCTCTCCACCAGCGGGGCCGCCACCTCCGGCGGGGCCGCCGCCACGAACGACGGGCGTCGCCCCTTGCGGACGTCGGCGTAGAGGGTGAACTGGCTGACGACGAGCGCCGCCCCTCCGACGTCCACCAGCGACCGGTTCATACGTCCTTCATCGTCGCCGAAGATGCGGAGCTCGGCCACCTTACGGGCGAGGAGGTCGGCCTCCCGGGGACCGTCACCGACCCCGACCCCCACCAACAGGACCAGCCCTTCGCCGATCTCCGCCACCGTTTCGCCGTCGACGTGTACCGCCGCCCGGGTCACCCGCTGCACCAGCCCTCGCACCCGGCACATTCTGACAGGCGGCGACCCCTGCCCATAGAATCGCCCGGTGCTGCCTCGGATCGACGAACCCCTCCCCTTCGAGCCCTTCTGGCCCGACGAGGCGGTGGGCCGGACCGTGCTGGTGCTGGTCGACGCAGTCACCACCCTCGAACGCCGCCTGGTCGAAGCCTGGGTCGATCGGCATCGACCTCGGAACACCGAGGTCGAGTTCATCCGTCTGGCGCCTTCCCGACGGCGCCGTCGGGGTGCGCGCACCGATCCCCGTCTGGGTCCCCGGCTGTCGAGGGGCGACGACCCCTTCGTCCTGCCGATCCGGGTCGCCTGGTTCCCCCCGGAACGGGGAGGCCGGCGGATGGCCACCTGGCGTGACCTCCTGTCGTTGGGGGACCCCCGGGATCCCGACCCGGTCCGCCAGTACGTGATCGCCGCACGCCACCCCGAACGGGTGAGGATCGTCTTGGGGGAAGGGGCGACGGCGTCGACCCTCACCGAGGCTCATCGTCGTTCGGTGGAGACCCGTACCCTCACCGATTGGGTGACCCGTCGGGCCTGGCGGGCCCTCGACCGGGCCGAACGCCTCGAACGGGGCAACCGGTACAAGGTCCCGAAGTTCGTCCCCGACGAGATCCTCGCCCGTGGCGACTTCCGGGACGAGGTGATCCGCCTCGGGGCGGCGCGGGGACTCCCGC
>WFOA01000116.1 GCA_015488325.1 Acidimicrobiia bacterium
GGACCTCGGTGGCACGGGAGATCCCCACCCGAGGGGTGGCGAGGTAGGTGGCCGGAGGTGAACCCGGGAGGAGCTGGATCGGACCGCCCCTGAGCAGGTCCGTTCCGTCGTGTTCCCCGGTGATGCCGAGGGCCTGGCAGAGTTTGCCGGGGCCGTCGGCGAGATGGTCGGTCCGTCCTCGCCGCCGGATCACCTCCGTCCGGCCTTCGACCACCGTCCCTCCTCGCACCAGCACCGCCTGGCCCGAACCTTCGGCACCGGTCACCACGTTGGCGCACCAATGGACGCCGTAGGAGCGGTAGACGTACAACAGGCCCGCCCGTCCGAACATCGTCCGGTTGCGGCCGGTCGGACCCCGGAAGGCGTGGCTGGCCGGGTCGTCCTCGGTGTAGGCCTCGACCTCGGTCAACACCACCTCCGTGACGACTCCCCCGACCCCAGAACGCAGCCGCATCCCCAACAGGTGCGGTGCGACGTCGGGAGCGTCACCGGCGAGGAGCTCTCGGATCTCCTCGGGAGTCACCGCAGCAGGTAGAGCAGGATCGCCTTGAACGAGTGGAGGCGGTTCTCGGCCTGGTCGATCACCCGGGACCGGGCATGGTCCAGCACCTCGTCGGTGACCTCCTCCCCTCGGTGGGCGGGGAGGCAGTGGAGGAAGATGGCGTCGTCGGCGGCCCGTCCGAACAGCTCCGAGTCGATCCGGTACCGTTCGAAGAGACGCCGACGCTCCTGGGCCTCGGCCTCCTGGCCCATCGACGCCCACACGTCGGTGTAGACGGCGTCGGCGGCGGCCACCGCTTCGGCCGGGTCGTCGGTGACGACGACGGTGCCGAAGCTTCGGGCGGTGGCGACGATCTCAGGGTCGGGTTCGTATCCGGGAGGTGTCGCCACCCGGATCTCCGCTCCCAGCATCGTGGCCGCCAACATGAGGGAATGGGCCACGTTGTTGCCGTCTCCGACGAAGGCGATCACCGACCCTTCGACGGGCCGGTGTTCGGCGACGGTCATCACGTCGGCGAGGGCCTGACAGGGATGCTCCCGGTCGGACAGCAGGTTGATGACCGGAGCCTCCATGTTGGTGGCGACCGCCACCAGGTCTTCGTGCCCGAACACCCGCATCCCCAGGGCGTCGAGGTAGCGGTCGAGCACCCGACCGACGTCCTGGGGTGCTTCCCGGCTCCCCAGCCCCACCTGGGCACCGGGAAGCAGCAGCGGATGCATCCCGAGCTGGTCGGCGGCGATGTCGGTGGACACCCAGGTTCGCAGGGACGGTTTGGCGAAGAACAGGCCGATGGTCTTGCCCGAGAGGGCGCCGGCCACCGAGGCCGGGTCGCGTTTCACCTCGAGGCCCAGCGCGACGACCTCTGCGAGCTGGTCCGGCGTCAGATCGGTGACGGACAGAAAGTTCATGTCTCTCCCCGTAGTTCGGCGTTCAACTCTGTGCGGGCTGCTTCCACCATTGCCCGGCGCACCTCGGCCACCTCGTCGCCGGACAGGGTGCGGTCCGCCGCCCGAAGGACGAAGGTGACGGCCAGGCTCTTGCGGCCCCGCCCGATCGACTCCCCCCGGAACTCGTCGAACGTCCTCGCCTCCTCCACCAGACCTCCGGCCGCGGCGGTGGTGACCCGAATCAGGTCGGCTGCCGCCACCTGGTCGGCGACGACGAAGGCGAGATCGAAGGTCACCGGCGGGTAGATGCTCGGTTCGGCGAACTGCCAGGCGGGCCGGGGTGCGAGGATCGGTGCGAGGGCCACCTCTGCGACGACGACCCGACCGGGCAGCTCGAAGGCACGGGCGGCCGCCGGGTGCAGCTCCCCGATGTGCCCGATCGTCGTCCCGTCGGAGACGAGGGCGGCGGTGCGCCCAGGGTGCAGGCCCGGGAGGGAACCGGAGACGAGGTCGATGTCGGCCAGGTCGAGCCGGTGGGAGAGCAGTCGCCACAGGGCGGTGCCGACGAACACATCCACCGGACGGGGTGCGCGTTGCAGCTCGCCGGGCCCGAAGGTCCCGACCAGGATGAAGGCGAGGCGGTCGGGTTGTTCGGGGACCCGGGGGTCGTCCGGCGAGCTGCGGGCGAAGAACACCTTGCCGATCTCGAACAGGGCGACGTCGTCGGTCCCGTGCGAGACGTTGTAGCGGGCCGCCCGCAACAGGCCGGGGAGGAGGGTGGTGCGGAGGGCGGATTCCTCGTCCCGGAGCGGGTTCTTCAGCCTGATCACCGCCCGCCGTTCGTCGTCGTCCGGCACACCCAACGCGTCGAGGTCCTCGATGCGCATGAAGCTCAACGGCACCGCCTGATAGACACCTGCGCCGGTGAGGGTGCGCCGAAGCACCTGTTCTCGTCGCTGCTCGGCGGTCCAGGACCCGCCCCGGCCGAACGGCACGGTCTCGTCGAAGCGGTCGTAGCCCCACAGCCGTGCCACCTCTTCCACCAGGTCGATCGGTCGGGTGAGGTCGGGCCGTGAGGTGGGGACGGTGACGGACAGGCCGTCGTCGCCTCGCGGCTCGGATCGGAGGCCGAGACGTCCCAGGAGGTGGGCGATACGGTCTCGGTCGAAGCCGGTGCCGAGGACACGGGCCACGTCTTTGGTGGTGAGGTCCACCGTCCACGGTTCCTTGGGGACGGCCACCACGTCCCGAGCGCCGCCGAGGGCGACACCCCCCGCCAACTCGACGATGAGCCTGGCGGCACGGGCGGCGGCATCGGGCGCGAGGTTGGGATCGACTCCCCGTTCGAAACGGGACGAGGCCTCGCTCCTCAGCCCGTGGCGTTTCGACATGTACATGATGGTGGGCGGATCCCAAGCGGCGGCTTCGATGAGGACCCTGCGGGTCCGATCGGAGACTTCGGAGTGTTCGCCGCCCATCGTCCCGGCGAGGGCAGACGGCCCGGCGGCGTCGGCGACGACGAGGTCGTCGGGATGCAGCTCCCGGTCGATCCCGTCGAGGGTTCGCAGCCGCTCCCCCGGTCGGGCACGACGGACGATGATCGTCTCCTCGGCGACCTCGTCGAGGTCGAAGGTGTGGAGGGGCTGGCCCATCTCCAACATGACGTAGTTGGAGACGTCGACCACGTTGGAGATCGGGCGGACTCCGGCGGCCTGCAGCCGCAGGCGCATCCACAGCGGCGACGGGCCGACCGTGACGTCGGCGACCTCGCGTCCCACGAACCGGTAACACCCGGTGGGGTCTTCGATCGTGATCGTGACCTTGGTCGAGGTCTCGGCCTCGTCGACGTCGGCAGGGGGGACCCGGTACGGGATCTCGTAGTAGGCGGCGAGCTCCCGGGCGATCCCCAGCATCGACATGCAGTCGGGGCGGTTCGGGGTGATCGAGAGGTCGAAGACGGTGTCGGGTCGAGCCACCAGGCCGGCGAAATCCACCCCGACCTCGGTGCCCGGGTCCAGCACCAGGATGCCTCGGTGGTCTTCGCCGAGACCGAGCTCCTGTTCGGAGCAGATCATCCCGTGGGAGGTCACGCCGCGGATGGTGCGACGTCCGATCTCGAAGTTCCCGGCGAGCACCGCACCCGGCTCGGCGAAGGCGACGATCGCTCCCGCCTCGAAGTTCCAGGCGCCGCACACCACGTCGACGGTCTCTTCGCCGGTCGAGACCTTGCAGACGCGAAGCCGGTCGGCGTCGGGATGGGGCGCCACCTCGACCACCTCGGCGGTTCGTACCCCCCGGAATTCGACGTCGAGGCGCTCGACGCCCTCCACTTCGTGACCGAGCGATGCGAACACGTCGGCGAGGACGTCGGGGTCGTCGGTGGGGAGGTCGATGAAATCGGCCAGCCAGCGGAGGGAGACCTTCATGCGATCCCCCGGAACTGGCGCAACACCCGGATGTCGTTCTCGAAGACGTGGCGGATCGGGGACAGGCCGTGGCGGACCTGGGCGAGGCGTTCCACCCCCATCCCGAAGGCGAATCCGGTCACCTCGCCGGGGTCGTATCCGACGGCTTCGAACACGTTCGGGTCGACCATGCCGCAGCCCATCAGCTCGATCCATCCGGAACCGCCGCACACCCGGCAGGTCGCGCCGGTGCCTTCACAGTGGAAGCAGGCGGCGTGCATCTCGGCGGAGGGTTCGGTGAACGGGAAGAAGTGGGGCAGCAGGCGGATGCGCTGGCGTGGCCCGAAGAACTCCCGGGCGAAATGGGCGAGGGTTCCCTTGAGGTCGGACATGGTGATGTCCGAGTCGACCGCCAGCCCTTCGATCTGGTGGAAGACGGGGGAATGGGTGGCGTCGGGTGTGTCGGCGCGGTACACCTTGCCGGGTACGACGACGTAGACCGGAGGGTCGTGCGCCTCCATGAACCGTGCCTGCATCGGCGAGGTGTGGGTGCGGAGCAGGACCTCGTCCGCCGGGTCGCCCCAGTCGAGGTAGAGGGTGTCTGATTCCAGTCGGCTGGGATGGGTGGGCGGGGTGTTGAGGGCGTCGAAGTTGTAGTAGCCGAGCTCGGCTTCGGGTCCGGTGGCGACCACGTAGCCCA
>WFOA01000117.1 GCA_015488325.1 Acidimicrobiia bacterium
ACGGGGCTCGGGGGCAGGCAGGGGGCGCCGGAGCTGGCGGAGCTCCCGTTCGGGTTCGAACCCTTCGGCGACGAGGGACGATGCCAGCTCGGGGTGGTAGGTCCACACCCGGGCTCGACGCGCACCGCGGGCCCGCAACGCCTCGACGGCTTCGGTGATGAGCAGATGCTGCAGCTCCGGTGTCCGCCACAGCGGATGGAGCGCGAATTCGACCGTCCACGACCCCACCTCCGTCGCCGGGGTGAGCCCGGCGTAGCCGACGATCGGTCCCCCTTCCGGCTCCACCACCACCCCGGCCGCCGGCTCGGGACCCGAGGTGGTGAGGCTCAGGTAGACGTGTTCACCGATCGGGCGGTGACCGTCGGCGAGGGTGACGACGTCGAAGAGCTCCTCCAGGCGGGGGAGGTCCTCGGCGGGGACGACGGGGCGCACCGTGTACACCTGCGGCACGCTACCGCATCGACGCACGTTCCCGTGCCTAAGCTCCGGCGTCCATGAGCGCGGTCGGACTCGTACTGGGTGGAGGGGGGATCACCGGTGCCGCCTACCAGACGGCGGCTCTCATGGCCCTCGAGCTCGCTACCGGATGGAAGGCCGACTCGGCCGACGTCGTCGTCGGGACGTCGGCGGGCGCCTTCGTGGCGGCGATGGTCAGGGGAGGACGCCTCGGCCTCGACTCCCTGGTCGGGGACGCCGCCACCCGCGAGGAGGTGGCCGAGGCGATCCGCAACCGTATCTTCACCCGCCGCCCCGGTCTGCAGGTGGGCACCTGGCTCCGACGGGGCGTCGTCCCCGGTCTCCGCCGGCCCGGCCTCACGCTGCTGCTCGGATCTCCCGCACCGTTCGTCACCGACGGGATCGCCGCCTGGGTCCGGGCCGAGCTCGGCGACACCGCCGAACGGTGGCCGTCGAAACCGACGAGCATCGTCGCCTTCGACGTCGAGACCCGACGTCGGGTTGCCTTCGGGACGGTGGACGCACCGGACGTGGCACTGGCCGACGCCGTCGCCGCCTCGGCGGCGATCCCCGTCCTGTTCCGTCCCTACGAGATCGACGGGCGCCTCTACGTCGACGGCGGTGTCGTGTCCGGCACCCATGCCGACCTCGTGCTCGGCAGCCCGGTCCCCCTCGACCTGGTGCTGGTGCTCGCCCCGATGGCCGCCGAAGAGGAACGGGAAGGCGCCCTCTTCATCGAGCGGGTGTTCGACCGGGTGGGGCGGACCGCCCTCGCCGACGAGGTGGCGGCGATCAACGACCGGTGGCCCCACGCCCACGTCGTCGTTCTCCGCCCCAAACCCCATGTCCTCGAGGCGATGCGCCCCAACCCCATGGATCCGATGGCGGCCGTCCCCTCGTTCATCCGGACGCTCCTGTCGATGCGCAAGACCCTGGCCGAGCCGGAGATCTGGGAGGTCCTGCGCCACCATCTGGTGGCCGAGGTGGGCCGACGCCGCGCCTGAACCGGGCGTGGAGACCCCGAGGGCGGGTAGCCTTCGAAGGGTGACGAGCCCTGCTCCAGACCAGCAGTCTCCTCGCATCTCCTGGTGGTGGTGGGCACTGTTGGCCGCCCTCATCCTCTGGAACGCCCTGGCGCTCGTCTGGTCACGCTCCCCTGCGGTCCACCTCTCCTACACGGAGTTCATCGCCCAGGTGGAGGCGGGCAACGTCGACGAGGTCACGATCGCCGGGGACACCATCGAAGGGCGCCTCCGGCAGGCGATGCCCCTCCCCGACGGACCCCCGGACGTCACCTTCGACCGTTTCGAGACCGTCTTCCCGGAGGCGGTCGGTGACCCGTCGCTGCTTCCCCTGCTCGCCGAATACGGTGTCGAGGTGGACACCCGGCGGCCCAGGAACGGGTTCGTCGGCCTCATCCTCGCCAACTTGCTGCCGGTGGCCCTCCTCGTCGGTGTCCTGGTGTGGATCGGGAGACGAACCATGCAAGGCCAAGCCGGGGTGTTCAACTTCACGCGGGCCCGGGCCCGGACCTACACGACCGAGCGGCCCGACGTCACCTTCGACGACGTCGCCGGGTGTGACGAGGCGAAAGAGGAGCTCCACCAGGCCGTCGAGTTCCTCCGCGACCCCGACCGATACCACCGTCTGGGGGCCCGACTCCCCCGCGGTTTCCTCCTCGTCGGCCCTCCCGGCACCGGGAAGACGCTCCTGGCCCGGGCGGTGGCCGGCGAGGCCTCCGTCCCGTTCCTCTCGATCAGCGCCTCCGAGTTCGTCGAGATGTTCGTCGGGGTCGGCGCGGGACGGGTCCGTGACCTGTTCACTCAGGCGAAGAAGATGGCGCCGTCGATCGTCTTCATCGACGAGCTCGACGCCGTCGGCCGCCGCCGTGGCGCCGGCCTCGGAACGGTGAACGACGAGCGGGAACAGACCCTGAACCAGCTCCTCACCGAGATGGACGGCTTCGACGAACGGGAGAACGTCATCGTCCTGAGCGCCACCAACCGGCCCGACGTGTTGGACCCGGCGCTGCTACGGCCGGGCCGTTTCGACCGTCAGGTGGTGGTCGAGATGCCGGACCGGCGGGGCCGGGAGCAGATCCTGCGCATCCACACCCGAAAGCTGGTGGTGGCGGCCGACGTCGACCTCGCCGAGTTGGCCGCCCGCACCACCGGGATGAGCGGTGCCGACCTGGCCAACATCGCCAACGAAGCCGCCCTCCTCGCCGCCGCCCGCGGCGGCGACGCGGTGACGGCCGCAGACTTCGATCGAGCCCTCGACAAGATCCTCCTCGGCAGCGAACGCCACACGGTGATGACCGACTTCGACCGCCGGGTCGTCGCCTACCACGAGTCGGGCCACGCCGTCGTCGCCTGGTTCTCACCCCTCGCCGATCCCGTCCACAAGGTGACGATCGTGCCCCACGGTCGCGCTCTGGGGGTCACCTCCCAGCTCCCCGAGGAGGATCGGGTGAACTACAGCCGCGCCTATCTGATGACGAGGCTGGCGGTGATGCTGGGCGGGCGCACTTCCGAGGAGGAGTTCTTCGGGGAGGTGACGACCGGCGCCGAATCAGATCTGGTGGAGGCCACCAAGCTGGCACGTCGGATGGTGACCCGATGGGGCATGGGCTCGTTCGGGCCGATGGCGTTGCGTACCGACGAGGAGCAGCCGTTCCTCGGCTACGAGATCGCCCAAGGCAGAGAGCTGAGCGAAGAGATGCAGGCCCAGGTGGACCGTGACGTGGCGGCGATCCTCGAAGAGGCCCACGCCCGGGCGAAGAAGATCATCGACGACCACCGCACCGACCTGGAACGTCTGGCCGAGCACCTGCTCGTCGCCGAGACGGTGGCTGACGGCGCCCTCGTCGACCTGCTCGGCGCCCGCCCCGGCCCCGACGACCCGGATCTGCGCGCCGGCGGAACGGTGGACGCTCCGGGCTGACCGGCCCGACCGTACGGCCCGGCCCACTCCGATGCTCGGACCGCGGGTACCATCGGAGTGACGTGACGTGGCCCCCGGGGCCGGAAACGTGTTGGATCCGACGACCAGGGAGCCGACCATGACCGAGTATCTCCGTCCCCTCGAACGCAGGGTCTTGGCGATGCACGCCGAAGGGCTCGACCCGGCAGCCATCGGCCGTCGACTGAGAAAGAGCCCCGCCCAGGTGGAACGGATCATCGAATGGACCCGGATCCCCCGGTCCCGGCCGCCGATGCGCCGCCGACCCCCCGCCATCGAACGCAGGGTCGTCGACCTGAGGGCGGCGGGAGAATCCCACGAGGAGATCGCCCGACGGTTCCGCCGCAGCCCCGAGTTCATCCGCCGGGTCGAGGGACTCGCCCATTTCCGTAAAGCCCTCGAGCTGCTGGGCTGAACGCCATGTCCAAGCTGATGGTCTGGATCGACCAGGACCTCTGCACCGGCGACGGGATCTGCGAGGAGATCGCCCCGGCGGTCTTCACCGCCCGGGACGACGGCCTCTGGGTGGTGAAAGAGGAAGCCGCATACTTCGGGAAGACGATCGTCTTCGACGGCGCAGAAGGTGACGGCCATGGGCCCGACGGCGCCCGTGGAGTCGCCCGGGTGCCCGACGAACTGATCGACGACGTCATCGAGGCGGCAGAGGAATGTCCGGGGGAATGCATCATGATCGAGCCGTTCGACGAACGGGCGATCGCCGACCGCGGTGTCTGAGCCGCCCTAGGATCGGCGGGCACACAGACCGGGAGGTGCCCGATGTCCGCCGCTGCCGATTTCACCTTGGAGCTGTCCGACCTGGAGTTCGTCTTCCCCGGGCTGGAGCGTCCTGAGAACGTTCTGGCGGAGGCAGACGGCACCCTCTGGACCCCCGACAACCGGGGCGCGCTCACTCGGATCGACCCGGACGGAACCCTCACCACCGTCGGTGCCATCGGACCCGAATGCAACGGCTTCGCCCTCGAGCCCGACGGGCTGTTCACGATCGCCAACATCGGCGACGGGAACGTGTACCGGATGGACCGTGACGGCAACCACACCCTGCTCCTCGACGAGGTCTGCGGCCACCCCCTCGGTGCATCCAACGACGTCTACGTGGATCGCCGCGGGCGGCGTTGGATCTCGGTGTCGACCCTCGCCAACCCCTGGTTCTTGGCGGCGGCCGCCCCCCGGCCCGACGGGTACATCATCCTGTGGGACGAGAACGGTCCCCGGGTCGTCGCCGACGGGATCTTCTTCGCGAACGAGTTGAAGTTGGACGCCGACGAGCGGTACCTGTACGTCGCCGAGACGATGAAAGCCAGGATCCTCCGCTACCCGGTCTCCGAAGATGGGAGCCTCGGGGAACCGGAGGTGTTCGGCCCCGACGGGCTCGCTCCGGGAGGGTTCGTCGACGGTTTCGCCTTCGACGCCGACGGGAACCTGTGGGTGACCCTCATCACTCGCAACGCCCTCGGCGTCATCACCCCGGACGGCGACTACCACACCGTCTTCGAAGACGTGAACCAAGAGGCGCTCGACCACGCGGTCGCCAAGGTGGAGGCGAACAGCCTCACCCCGGAGGAGATGTACGCCTGCATGGGCGCGACGGTGCAGTTCCCGACGTCGGTGACGTTCGCCGGTCCGGACCTGCGGACCGTATACCTCGGGTCCTTGGCGATGCCTCACCTCGTCCGTTTCCGCTCCCCCGTCCCCGGCCTGCCGCTCCCCCACTGGAGCTGACACGTCCCCGCCGGTCACCCGGCGTGTGGGAACCGCCCCAGGTCGAGGAGATCGATGACCTCGACCAGCTCCCTCCGCCTCGCTCGGGTGAGGCTCAGGCCGGTGGCGTCCACGATCCGGTTGAAACCTTCGAAGGCGGCGGCGACGCAGACGGCGTCGACGGCCGCTTCGGAGCCGAGGACGGCGGCGACCCGGTCGAAGGCTGTGCGGTCGACTTCCCGGCTTACGGCCTGTCGACCCAGCTCCGCCAGTTCCCGGCCTCCGGGCACCAGCGGATCGACGTCCGGGTCGGCGATCGCCCGGAGGTCGACGGGCCGCTGGGTGTTCTCGGCGCTCCACCTGAGCATGCCGGCGTGCTCGGCCGTTCAGTAGAAGCACTCGTTGGCATACGAGACGGCCGCGGCGACCAGCTCGATCTGGGTGCG
This sequence comes from Acidimicrobiia bacterium, assembly GCA_015488325.1. Classification (GTDB taxonomy): domain Bacteria; phylum Actinomycetota; class Acidimicrobiia; order Spongiisociales; family ZC4RG35; genus S012-128. The sequence goes on from WFOA01000117.1 coordinate 5,583, forward strand.
GTGCAGATCACCCCGACGAAAGTCCGGATCCTCCATGTCGGCCCAGGTCATGTACAGGGCCTGGAGGAGACGGTTCGTCCGCCGTTTCTCGTCGGGGACGAGCGCCAGGGTCCGTGGCGGTGACAGGACGTTCCCGATCGCGACCCAGGTCCGGATCCGTCGGGGTCGAGGTTCGGGGACCACCCGGGAGGGTTCGCCCGGACGCGGCGGAGGGAGCGGCGCCGGCTCGGCGCCGAGGAGTCGAGCCACGGTGTCGGCAACGACGACGCGGCTCACCACCCCCACCAGCTCGACGTAGGGTTCCTCCCCGATCGAAGCCACCATCTCCTCGACCCAGGGGCGGGTGGTCCGGGCAGGATGGGCGGCGACGGTCACCGCCGCCTCCGTCGCCGCGGCCCCGAGGTCCGTCGCGGGGATCGCCGCACCGTGCCGGGCGGCCCGGGCGACCTCGGCGAGCGCCGTGCGTTGGCGGCCCTCCCACCACGTCCCGGGTGCACCGAGATGACGCCACGTCTCGGCGAGTTCGTCGGCGACTTCCGGCCGCAGGGTCGGACCGTCGATCTCCATCCGCGTGACCTTACCGACGAAGAACGCGCCGAAGGCTCCCAGATCGGTTAGGCTGTCGGTACCCGAGAGAGCTCGGGTCCCGCAGTGCCGGTCGTTCAGATCCCGGACCGGTCGTTCGTATCTCGCGATTCCGACGACGTCCCACGGCTCGAACATGCGACGGAGGGTCGTGAGGTCCCCGCCGCTTCCCGGACACCGTCGGGCGGACCAACCCGGGACGACCCCGGGCGCGCCGAGGAGGCGCACGACCGAGGAGGTCGATCATGGCACACACCGGAACCGTCAAGTTCTTCAACGAACAACGAGGATTCGGCTTCATCAGCACCCCCGACGGCGAGGACGTCTTCGTCCACGCCTCGAACATCGAAGGCAGCGGGTTCCGTAGCCTCACCGAGGGTCAGACCGTCACCTACGAGACCACTCGCGGGCGCAAAGGACCCGAGGCGGTCAACGTCAGGCCCGCCTGAATGGCCCAGCGTGGCCGGGAAGGGATGGCGAAACGGGCCCGGGAGCGCGCTCGCCAGGAACGTCAGGAGGCAAAACGTCTCCGGCGCCAAGCCCGAACCGAGACCGCTGCCGACCGGGACGTTCCCGACGAGGCCGCCCTCATGGAAGAGTTCCGCGTGCTCAGCGAACGCCGTGCCGCCGGAACCGTCAGCGAGGACACCTACGCCGCCGAGCATCACCGCATCTTCGTCGAGCTCGGCATCGAATCCGACGAGGAATGACCCATCAACACCCCCGCTTTCGAGAGGAGCGACCATGTCAACCAACATCTACGTGGGCAATCTGTCCTTCAACACGACCTCATCCGACCTCCAGAACCTGTTCGCCGAGCACGGCCAGGTGGAGAAGGCCCAGGTGATCACCGATCGTGACACCGGTCGGTCCCGTGGTTTCGGGTTCGTCGAGATGTCGTCGGCGGATGCCGCCCAGGCGGCGATCGACGCCCTGAACGGGCAGAACGTCGACGGACGCAACGTCACCGTCAACCTGGCCAAACCCCGCCGCTGACCGCCGCGGGCCCTCCCGGGGGCCCCGACACCGAGACGACCCGGTTCACCGGGTCGTCTTCGCGTGACGTCCCCGGTGGCCAAACTGGGGCCATGACCCATCGGACACTCGGGGATCTCGAAGCCCGACTCGACCACATCCGCCTCTCCCCCGCCACCGTCGGCACCGTCGAACTGATCGTCCGCCGGCCCGGAGTCGACCTGCGGGAGGTCGTCGAGTCCGCCTACCTCGACGTCACAGAGGGCCTCGTCGGCGACACCTGGCGTGCCCGCTACCCCGGCGAGCCCAACCGGGACGCCCAGGTGGCGTTGATGAACGCCCGTGTGGTCGCCGCCGTCGCCGGCGACCACAGCCGGTGGCCGCTGGCCGGTGACCAGTTCTACGTCGATCTCGACCTGAATGTCCGGAACCTCCCGCCCAAGACCCGTCTCCGTCTCGGTTCCGCCGTGGTGGAGGTCACCGCGAAACCCCATCGGGGCTGCGCCAAGTTCGCCGAACGGTTCGGCGCCGACGCCCTTCGGTTCGTCAACCTCGACTCAGGTCCGGAGCTCCGTCTCCGCGGGGTCTACGTACGCGTGGTCGAACCGGGCACGGTACGGCTCGGCGATGTCGTCTCGAAGCTCTGACGTTCACACCGGACGGGCGATGACCGCTTCGCTGACGTAGGGGATCTCGATTCCGCCGCCGTGGGCGTCCAGCACCTCCCCGATGTCGGCCAACAACGCAGCTCGTACGTCGTCGGGGAGTATCCGGTGGTCTGAGTGGGTCCGGAGGAGGTCGAGGTAGGTGGCCGTGTCGCACCACCGGGTCCAGCGCCAGGTCAGCACCTCCGGCGTGGTGAACAGCCCCGATTCGGCGACCTGGCGGCTGCGACCGTCTGCAGGCCAGGAACGGTCGAGGGTGGATCCTTCCGCCAGGTGGGGGGCGTGGCGGAGGTAGGCGTCGGTGACGCCGGGCGGCCGTCCCTCTACGAGGGAGCGGTTCCACAAGAGCGCCAGGATCCCTGCGGGGTGGAGGGCAGCCCGGGCTTTGCGGTATCCGACCGCCGGGTCGACCCAATGCCACGCCTGCGCCGCCACCACCAGGTCGAACGAGGCGTCGTCACCGTCCCACGTCTCGAAACGCTCGACGTGGAGGTGGAGACGGCCGGTGTGTCCGAGCTTGGCCTCGGCCACGGCCGCCATCCTCCGGTCGGGCTCGACGGCGACGACCGTGAGCTGTCGCGCCAGGAACTGTGCGGTCGCTTTCCCCGTACCCGCCCCCACCTCCAGCACCCGTCCGCCGTGTGCACGCCCCATCCGTTCGACGACGGCGTCGATGACCACCTCCGGATACGGCGGGCGTACCCGTTCGTACAGTTCGGCCACTTCGCCGAAGATGGTCGCTCTTCGTGCCTGGTCCACCGGCCACCATGGTACGGCGGCACCTCGTCGGCGCCGGCGGGTCCTTCGGCCCTGGGACCTCGGTCCGGTCACCGGTATGGCTCGGGGGGTAGCATCGAAGCTCGGAGGTGACCGATGATGCGGTTCGGGGTCCTGGCAGGGGCCGTCTTGGTCGTCGCCGTGGGTGGGGTGGCGATGGCCGGCTCCGACGGGTCGTTCCTCGACGGCAAGGTTCGTACCGGTGACACGATCGTGATCGGCGACACCTCCGGCGACGTCTACGCCTTCGGCGGAGACGTCCGAGTGGAAGGAGTCGTGGACGGCGACGTGGTGGTGACGGCCGGTACGGTCACCATCGGCGGCGAGGCGGTGGGCGACGTGCTGGTCGTCGCCGGCGACGTCACCGTCCCAGGTCGAGTCGTCGGTGACCTCAGGGTCGCGGGCGGCCAGGTGGTCGTCTCCGGTGATGTGTCGGAGGACGTCCTCGTCGCCGCCGGCCGCCTCGACGTCCCGGGCGCCGTCGGTGAGGATCTCGTCTTCGGAGCGGGACAGGTCTCCGTGGGCGGTGCGGTGGCAGGTGACGTCTTCGGCAGCGCCGGTGCCTACACCCGGTCGGGGACGGTCGGCGGAGATGAGACGGTGAGGATCGACCAGCCGTCCGACACTCCCCGCCGCAGTCCCCTCGCCGTCGCGGTCGGCCGGTTCGCCTCGGCGTTCCTCGTCGGTCTCGGCCTCCTCGCCTACCGGCGCCGCCGCTGGGTCGACGAGACGGTGGAGGACCTGGACGTCGCGTTCGGGCCGACCCTCGGGTGGGGGTTGGGTTTCGTGGCTTCCTTCGGGGTGGTGCCTATCGGCACCCTCGTCCTGGGGGTGCTCTTCGCCGTGTTCTTCGGCTGGCTGGGGTTGGGGCCCCTGGTGGCGGTGACCCTCCTCGGCGTGGCCGCCTCGTGGGCTGTCGTGGCGCTGGTGGCGGTGGCGACGGTTGGGCTGTTGGCCCCCGTGACCGTGGGCACGTGGATCGCCGCCAAGCTGGCGCCCCCCGACACCCCCGTCTACCTGGTGATGGCGGCCGGACTGGCCGGCCTCGTCGCCGTCGGTTTGGTCCCGGTGTTGGGAACCCTGGTGGGTGTGGCGGTGGCCGTCCTCGGCGGGGGCGCCTGGATTCGGGCGATGACCCGGCGGCGCCGTCGGGGAGACGTGGCGGCGACCCCCGAGACCGCCGCCACGGCCTGACCGGGCAGTCAGAGTCCGCTATCGTCGGGGATGCGCGCGGCGGCCCCGGGAGCGACACGACCGGAGGACGAACGATGAACGGAGTGATCGACACGCTCTTCCCGCTCCTGCTGAAGGAGTGGAAGGACAGTTGGGTGCAGGCCACGAACTCTCCCGGCGAACTGAAATGCAAGGTGGAGTTGGCGTGGGGGGACGGGTACGAAGACGGCGACGCCCTCATCGCGGCGATGGACGCCGCCGGTGTGGAGACGGTGCTAGCAACCGATCTGCTCGCCTGGTCGTACACCCGTCAGACTCGCTTCGCCCTCGACATGACCGCGGAGATCGAAGCCCTCTCCCGCAAGTATCCGGGGCGGATCTACGGGCTTGCCGACTACGACCCCCTCCACATCCGGGCCGGTTTGGAGAAGGTGCGGGAAGACTGCACCGAGCGGGGGTTCAAAGGCGTCTACGTCCACATCTACGGGTACGACATCGGGCTGGACGACCGGAAGATGTATCCGCTCTACGCGCTCTGTGAAGCCGAAGGCATCCCGGTCTCCATGCAGATCGGCCACGTGCTCGAGGCGATGCCCAGCGAACATGGTCGACCGATCCAACTGGACCGGATCGCCTGCGACTTCCCCGACCTGGTCCTCGTCGGGACGCACACCGGGTGGCCGTGGGTGGAGGAGGCGCTGGCAGTGATCACGAAATGGCCCAACGTCTACCTGTCCACCAGCGCCTGGCTGCCCAAGTACTTCAGTCCGACACTCCGCCAGTTCCTCAACTCGAACGTGGGGCGGGAGAAGATCCTGTTCGGTTCGAACGGTCTGAGCTGGCAGCGCTACCTGGACCAGTGGGCCGAGCTCGGGTTGAGCGAAGAGGCGTCCCACGCCATGCTCGTCGAGAACCCCCGGAGGGTGTTCGGGCTGTAGCCGGTCCCCGGGTCAGGTGACGACGGCGGCGGCCGGGGTCCGCTCCCGCCGTCGGGTGTGGTGCACGGCCACCAGGGCGATGCAGAACACGGCGACGCCCAGGCCTTGATGGGCGAGGGCCAGCCATTTGGGTACGCCGTAGACGACCACCCCGATCCCCAACCCGATCTGGACGGCGACGGTCGCCACCAGCCAGCCCGCCGTCTTCCGCAGCACCGGCGACATTTCAGGCCTCCGGTAGATGGCACCGGCCAGGCCCAACGCCAGCCCGGCCACCACGAACGCGAACCAGCGGTGGATGAAGTGGACGCCGACCGGACCGGTGATCGCCGCCCACCACGACCCGGCGTTGGCGAGGGCCTCGACCGGGACGAGCCTGCCGAACATGAGCGGCCACGTGTCGGAGACGTAGCCGGCTTTCAGCCCCGCCACCATCCCCCCGAACGTGAGCTGCACGACGATGGCGGCGAGGAGCGCCTTCGCCAGGGTCCGTAGCCGGGGCGAATCGACCGGGGGTTCCCGCAGCCGGGTGGTTTCGATCCGGTCGAGGGCCATCCACAGCACCAGCGCCAGCAGGGTGACGGCGGTGAGGAGATGGACGGTCAGCCGCACTTCGCTGACGGAAGGCCGGTCCTGGAGCCCGCTCGACACCATCGCCCATCCGATGGCCCCTTGGACCCCGAAGAGGGCGGCGATCCCCCAGTAGGGAAGGGACTGACGGAAGGTGAGGCGCCGTCGCCACAGCATCCATCCGAGGGGGAGCACCACCGCCAGCCCGGCGATCCGGCCGATCAGCCGATGGGCCCATTCGATGTAGAAGATCTCCTGGTATTCGGCGAGGGTCATGCCCCGGTTGACGAGCCGGTACTCCGGGGTCTCCCGGTAGGCGGCGAAGGATTCCTCCCAGGCTTCGGCGCCGATCGGCGGGACCACGCCGGTGACCACATCCCATTCGACGATGGAAAGCCCCGCCCGTGACAGCCGGGTGAAGCCGCCGACGAGCACCATCAGGAAGATCAGCCCCGCCACGAGCAGCAGCCAGCGGGTGATTCCGTCGAGCCGACGAGGGCCGGTGACCGGTGCAGCCATGGCGAGCCAGTCTAGAAACGGCCGCAACCATCCGAGCCGTCTCCCCCGGCAGACCAGAACCCGGGCGACACGGTGCGAGTCGCGTCGTGTGAATCCCCCCAGGTCTCTCGACGCCGTGCCGCCGCGACCCGGCGCCGCCCGGTAAGGTCCGGAGCCGGGAGACGGGATGTCATCGAGGAGGGCCGTGATGGCTGGGACCCCGACGAGACATCCACGGAACGAACACCGTCCCCGTGTCGGGCGGCTGGGCATCGTCACCCTGGCGGTTGCCCTGGTGTTGGCCGCCTGCGGCGGCGGCGTCGACGGGGACGCGAACGCCGCCGGCGAGGCGGCCGGCTCGGAGCTGGCGGAGCAGGGACTCGAGATTTTCCGCCGGGTCGGCTGTTCCGCCTGTCACGGCCAGAACGGGGAGGGTGGCGTCGGTCCGCCCCTTGCCGGACACACCGAAGAGCAGGTCTTCCGTCAGGTCCGCACCCCGAAGGGCGACGTCATGCCGCCGTTCCCCCCGGAGAAGCTGAGCGACGACGAGGTGCGGGCGATCGTCGCCTGGATCGCCACGTTGGGTGACGAGATGGTGATGGCCCATCCCCCCGAGGAAGGAGCCGACCACGGGGAGGCCCCGATGAGCCGCACCGAGGTGGCGCATCTCCGGCTCATGATCGCCGCGCTCGACGCCGAGAATCCGGACGACGCCCGTCGCCACATCGAACATCTCGGTCTCCACGGCGGTTCACCGGAGCTGGAGAGCCTCGCCGCCCAGCTCGGTGACGACCTCGACCGGGGAGATCTCCACGGGGCCGAACAGCGGGCCGTCGAAGCGCTCGGGCCTGCCGCCACCGACCATTTCGACCCGGTGGCAGCCCATTTGGGGATGGCGCTGGCCGCCAACGACCGTGGGGAACCCGACGACGTCGAATACCACCTCACCGAGGCGGCCCGGGCAGCCGAAGGTCACGACCACGCGGCACGGATCCAGGCGATGCTCGACACCTGGAGGGCGGACACGGACCGCCACAGTGTGATCGACTCCCTGTACGCCGAGCTGGGTCTCGAGCATCCGCCCCATTGAGGAACACCTGGGAGGCGACCTCTCGCCGGACCCACACGGACACTCGGATCAGCGTCGTCGGTATCGTTCCAGGATCTCTTCCTCGCTCCTGCTTGCAGGCCAGAAGCGACCGATCACCTCTGTCACGAAACCCACCAGGCCGACCAGCCGGTTCTTGCCGGACCGGCGACCGGAGTGTGTCTCTGGCGTTCCGTCGGCTGCACCCCGTCGAGACCGCGTCGGCCTACGTCGGCTCATCCTCTCACCCTAGCGGCCGACCGGGCGACGAAGCACCGCTGCTGCCGGGATCCGCTCTGGGGCCGTGAAGCCGACCGCGGTCGGTTGGCCGGACATGGACGCCATGACCTCCCGACGGTGGCGGTGGCTCCGCCTCCTGCCGAAACGACGGTACGAGCCGGTGCCGAAGAGGAGCGGTGGTGCTCCGTCCATGGGCGTACAGGCGACCTGATCCCACTCGGTGGCCCCGAACCCGATGCACCAGCCCGGCGATCCTCTCCCGTCGAGTCTCCGATCGATCAGGCCCACTGTGATGTCGGCCGGTCGATCCGATCTCGTTGGGGTTCCTCGTAACATCCGGCCGGTGGACACCGACCCCGTCATCGCCGAACAGATCGCCTACTACCGGGCCCGGGCGGGCGAATACGACGATTGGTGGGAGCGGAGAGCCGAATACGACGTCGGTCCGGAGTTCGGCGCGGCCTGGAAGAGGGACGTCGCCGAGCTTCGCGCCTGGCTGGAGCGGGTGGAGCCCTCCGGCGACGTCCTCGAGCTGGCGGCTGGCACCGGGAACTGGACGGCCGAGCTGGCCCGCTACGCCGATCGGATCACCGCCGTAGATTCGTCTCCGGAGGTCCTCGAGATCAACCGGGGAAAGAACGGGACCGAGCGTGTCGAATACGTCGTCGCCGACCTGTTCCACTGGTCACCTCCGCGGCGCTACGACGTCGTGTTCTTCTCGTTTTGGATCTCCCACGTCCCGTCTGACAGGTGGGACGAGTTCTGGCGGCTGGTGGAGGCCTCGCTGGCCCCGGGGGGGCTCGTCCTCTTCTGCGACAACGCCCACCCAGATCATGCGCGGCGCCATGGTCCAGTCGACTGGCGTGTGGTCGCGGCAATCCACCAGCTCGACGACGTCGACGGCGAATTTCGGTGGCGCCGGCTGCGGAGCGGATCCACGTTCCGGATCGTCAAACGCTATTGGCGGCCCGACGACCTGGTGGCCGACCTCGAAGAGCGCGGCTGGCGAGCCCAAGCCGGGCACACGACCTTCGCCTTCTTGTACGGAGAGGCGACGAGGAGACGTTGACCGGCGTCGAGGTCGATGCCGGATCGGACGGTGTAAACGGACATCACCCGTCCGCCCTCCGACGGCCTCAGGCCAACAGAAAGGAGTGTTCGACCAGGTCGATGCCGCCTTTGCAGGCGCCTGCGGCGAAGCCGTCGGCGCGGAGGGTCCGGAGGGAACCGTCTGTCGCCGGGGCTGGCGCCCTTCCACGGCGTCCACCGGCAGCGTACCCCCATCTGCCGCACCGCCCGAGCACGGTCCCCAGGTCGACTTCCACGCTCGTCCCGGTCGCACCTTCGTCACCGGACTCCCAGTCCCTCTCCGGCGACGAGGTTTTTCGACTCCGGAGACTCCGGGGTGCAGCCGCTGATGGCCCGCACCCGTCGCGTCGCAGCGGTGAACGCCCCGGCGACTTCGCCGCTGAGCGGCCGCGGGTGGGTATTCCGGCGGGACTCGACGAATGCCCGCAACGAGTCGTACCTGCGCAGCCTGGTACTGCCGAGCTTCGCCGAGATGCCGATCGCCGGGATCGGGCCCTTGGACGTCCAAGCGTGAGTCAACGGACTCCATGCCGACCGCTATCAGCTCGGCCAGCGCATCTTCCGCATCGAACGATCCCTCGCCGAAGTCCGCGACCACCTGCGGGTCGGGCACCCCAAGACCGCCGCCGCCCGCCTCGACGTCACCCTCCCCCGCTGGCTGCCGGTGGTCATCGACCAGCACCCCGCCGCCTATTCGCCCGGAACCGACGGATTGTTGTTCACCGCCCGGCGAGGCGAACCGATCCGTCGCAACGCGTTCCGCTTGCGGATCTTGCTCCCCGTCGCCGACACCTTGGAAGCGCCCTGGGAGGATCCTGATGTGAACGCGGTGCGGACACGCTGCAACCGATAACGCGGTCGAGGAAGGGGGCTGACCTCGAGAAACCCAGCAACCACAAGGGATCCCGGCCGTGGGCGCTACTGGGATCGAACCAGTGACCTCTGCCGTGTGAAGGTTGCTGGGGCGCTTTTCGGCCCGCTTGCAGAACCGGGCTGCTACGCAATACTCCTTGCCTGGTCTGACGTTCCGCTTCTCATCCTTACTCGTCAGTATTGAACAGTTCCCGGCATCATGTGGACGCGGTGTGGTCGCGGGTGCTTCCAGTGCCGCGGGACGGCGAACCGACGATCCCGGGTGCACTGCGTCAGCCGACCCTCGGCGGGACACGGCCACATCATGACCTCGCCTGACGCGCACGGCCCCCATGACTCCTCGGCCCTACAGTTTCCTTCGGAGGCCCACCACGGCGGTGCCCTGCCGAGCCAAGAAGTGCATCAACAGCCGCCACAGCAACCACCCCGCAAGCACACCGGCCACATTGAGTATGACATCGTCGGTCGCAGCAACGCGCCCATCGACAAGAGTGAGCTGCGCAAGCTCGATTCCCGATGACAGCGCGACCCCGACGATCAGCGTCGGTACGAGCCGACCGAAGATCGGTTCCCATACCAATGGGAGGAGCAACCCCAGGGGCAGGAACAGGGCCACGTTCCCACCCAGCTGATAGAGCGCATTGCCCGATTCCGTGGCGATTCGCCATATGGAAACGAGGGGACGCCATTCACCCGGGAGGCGGGGAACGCCGGCGTAGCCGATGATCGTCAGGTTGACCACCTTGGATGCCCAGGCCACTATGGCGACCGAGGCGACGACCGACACGACGGTGCGGGCCACGCCTGTTCTCGCCCGAACGGGCCGTCTGGCGCTACCGGATTCCTCCATCGGTGAAACTCCTCGAGTTCGGGCACCACCGCCGCGGAGGACGGAAGAAATGCCCTCGGATACTACTGGCGGGAACGATTCGGGTTGCCATTCCTCCGCGGCCTGACCACCGCTCCGCTAGTCGTGGACACTGATCCTTCCTGAGAATGACACGCTCCCGGGTAGGGGGGAGCCGATGTAGACACGGTACGTGTCACCGCTCACGAGGTTCGAGAACCATTCATTGACCTGCCACACACCGTTTGCGTCGACGTTCCGCACTTGTTCCACGCTTTGCCAGTTGCAGCCCCAGAAGCCACACGCTTTGCGCTGAATGCCGAGTCGAACATACTGCCAGCCAGGGCCTCCGGTCGTCGTCGCTTTGAGGTCCATCTTGGCATGGCCATTTGTCGTGAATGGCGTCGCCCCATAGACGGCCCATGTACCCGAGAAGTCACTCTGGAAGTCTGGGTTCACGTGAGCATTGGCGATTCCCATGCTCGCGACTGTGAGCCCCAAACTCAGCAGTAGTAAGGCAAGGGCCCTCCGCATACTCAGGTTGCGACTCGACATGACAGCGCTTCCGCTCCGGGCTGCCGTCACTACCTCATCCGATCGTGACCGGGACCTCATCGGTGTCTCCCTTCTCAGCGGCCAACACTGTGCGTGGCCTGCATGCCACGTACCGTACACGTGGATCACTTGGAGTCAAGAGCCTGAGCCGACCTTCTTTTCGCGTTCACCGGGGCGGCGCCCGGATCCCGGCAGAGACCAGCCCACAGCTTCCGATGGCAACCGCCGGCAAGGGGACTCGGCCAGGACCCCACGCAGTCACCGTCGCCAGCTCCCCATCAAGGATGGCCTTCGGCAGCCTCGGACGCGAGCTATTCAGCATGGTCGTCTCCTGCCCACGACCTCAAGAGGACGAGCAGTCCCCACCAGTCATCTCGACCGCTCCGCTGGCCGGATCCGAAGCCCCCTCGCAGGGCACCGCTGAGCTCGTGGACTACAAGGGCGACGACAGCTCAACCAGTCGGGAGGGCAACGCTGTCGCGCTGCCGCTTCCACAATGACCACGGCGCATCGGAGATCGGCAGGCGCACCGCCCGGGAGCGCCCCTGGAGGCCGAGCTCTGAGAGGACCAGCGTTCGATGTTCGCCAAGGTGCTCGGGTTGGCCTCAATCATGGCCCTGCGCGTAAACATGTAGACATGAGCAACGGTGTTGCATGTGCGTGTGGTGGTTGACAGGGTTCCGCGCCGATCGCGATCGAGACGCGGACGCGCATGGTCGGGGGCTCGTCTGGTTCGTTCCGGTCTGGCTGGCGTATCTGGCATTGGGTCTCCTCCTTCGTGATCGTGTCGCTGCGTCTGTGCAGCGACTTTGTTGTTTGCACCGTCTGGCATTGGCGATTCACCGTTGGGCCCGGGACGTCCCGAGGCGCCTTTCTGCCTCTGCGAGCCTTCGCAACAGCCTGAGGAGCTCAGGCGGCCGCTCCCGCTGGATAGCTGGCTCGTCGGAGTCTCCGTAGCCGTCGAACGTGTCGGCTCCGGCCCGTTCTCGCGTGAATCTTGCGTCGAACCCTGTCGCTGGAGTGTCGAGAACCCTGTCAGGAACCCTGTCAGCAGCCCTCCATTTCCTTGCGGTGCAACGGTTTCCGGGCCATCGGATCGAAGCCCCGCCAACGGGGATCACCGGGGCGATGAGCGTCGAGTTGGAGGGTTTCTGACATTCTGGTGACAGGGTTGTGCGGCATCGTCGCCACCAAGAACCTGTGAAAGGGAGGTGCTGGTGGCGTCGATCCGTAAGGTCACCCACCGTTCGGGCCGGGTCTCGTGGCAGGCCCGCTGGCGGGACCCGACAGGTGCGCAGCGGTCGAAGAACTTTCGGCGTCGTATCGACGCCGAACGGTTCCTCATCACCGTGCAGGCCCGCAAACTCGCCGGCACCTACATCGACCCCCAGGCCGGGCGGATCCGTCTCGGCGACTTCGCCCGCCAGGCGACCGCCGGGTGGGTGAACCGGCGGGACTCGACCAAAGCCCGTGACGAGTCGTACCTGCGCAGCCTGGTGCTGCCGACCTTCGCCGAGATGCCGATCGGGAAGATCGGACTGTTCGACGTCCAAGAATGGGTCAACGACCTCGACGCCGACGGCTACGCGCCGGCCACCATCCGCAAGGCCTACCAACTATTGGCCCGGATCCTCAACGACGCCGTCAAGGGCGGCCTCATCGCCGCCTCACCATGTCAGGACGTCGACCTGCCCAAGATCGAACACACCGAGAAACGGTTCCTCTCCCCCGACGAGATCGTCCTCCTCGCCGACACCATCAACCCCCGCTACCGGGCCCTCGTCATCACGGCCGCCTACACCGGGTGCCGGATCGGGGAGCTCATCGCCCTCGACGTCGACCGCTATCAGCCCGACCAACGCATCTTCCGCATCGAACGATCCCTCGCCGAAGTCCGCGGCCACCTGCGGTTCGGGCACCCCAAGACCGCCGCCGCCCGCCGCGCCGTCACCCTCCCCAGCTGGCTGCCGGCGGTCATCGACCAGCACCTCGCCGACTATCCACCCGGACCCGACGGGTTGCTGTTCACCGCCCCACAGGGCGGCCCCATCCGTCGCAACGCGTTCCGCTCCCGAGTGTGGCTCCCCGCCGTCGCCGACTCGGTCGGCCAACCCATGCGGTTCCACGACCTCCGACACAGCCACGTCGCCCTGCTCATCGCCGAAGGCGCCCACCCCGCCGTCATCGCCTCCCGCCTCGGCCACACCAGCGTCAAAACCGTCCTCGACGTCTACGGGCACCTCTACCAAGGCCTCGACCGCAACGCCGCCGACACCCTCAACCCGCCCTGGGACGATCCTGATGTGGACGCGATGTGGACGCGACGCAACCGACACCGCGACCAGGGAAGGGGGCTGGCCTAGAGAAACCCAATGACCACAAGGGATCCCGGCCGTGGGCGCTACTGGGATCGAACCAGTGACCTCTGCCGTGTGAAGGCAGCGCTCTCCCGCTGAGCTAAGCGCCCGGGAGGGCGCAGTGTACCGCGCCCGTGGACCACAGGTGTCACCCGATGGTTGAATATCGCCGATGAACCGTCGACGATTCGAACAGGTCGTGGACCGCACCCTCGAGTCCCTGCCCCAGTGGGTCCTCGACCGCATCGACAACCTGGTCGTCCTCGTCGAAGAGCGACCCACCCCCGAACAGGACCCCCACGGGGACCTGCTCGGCATCTACGAGGGCGTCTCCCTGGCCGAACGGGGCGACTACTGGGGCGCCATGCCCGACCGGATCATCATCTTCCGCCAGCCCCATCTGGCCCTCGGCCTCTCCGACCGGGAACTCGAAGCCGAGATCCGCAAGACCGTGCTACACGAAATCGCCCATCATCTCGGCATCGACGACCGACGCCTCACCGAACTGGGATACGAATGAACGACCCGTTCAGGCAGACTTCCGACTGCGGGGAATCCCGGCCTTCTTCAACACGGCAGCGGGGACACCGGCCTCCCGCCATGCGGCCCAGGTGATGCCTTTTCGCTCCGAATACGACTTGGCGTATTCGACGAACCCCTGCTCCAGGGTCTCGAGATCTTGCGCGCTCGACAGTTCGGCGAGACGCTGCTCCAGATCCAGTTTCTGCTGCACCAGATCCACCTTCTTCAAGGGATCTTCGGCCGCTTCGATCTTCGTCTCCAGCGCGGCGATCCGAGCCTTCAGGCTCTCCGGGGTCACGGGACGGCCAGGCCGCTTCGACGACAGGGCGTTCAGATAGGCCTTGATCGCACGGGACTCCCGTCGTCCCTGGGCGAGTGCGTCCTTGTGTTCCGGCGTCATCGGCATGTCCGTCTCCTCGGTAGGAAAGGTGGGTTGCACCCGTGGCTCTCCGTCAACCATACTGCAAGGACCCCGTATCGGAAAAGTTCGGGGGTTGGGTACTCGAGAAAGGGGAAAACACCCGTGGACGAACTACTCGCCGTAGTAACAGCGAAGACCGGACTGCCCGCCGACAAGGCGAAAGGGGCCGTCGAAGCCGTGCTGGAATACCTGAAAGAGAAGCTTCCTGGCCCCCTCGCCTCCCAGCTCGATCAGGTCCTCGAGACGAACGCCGGAGCGATCGGAGACGCCGTCGGAGACGCCGTCGAAGGGGTGAAAGACCGTCTCGGCGGGATCTTCGGAGGGGACAGCTGAACGGACCGGCTCCGACACCGGACGAGCCCCCGGCGGTCACCGGGGGCTCGTTCTCGTGGGCCCTAGTGGAATTGAACCACTGACCTCTTCCGTGTCAAGGAAGCGCTCTCCCTCTGAGCTAAGGGCCCGAGGACCGGCCTCGAGGCGACGCCCGGAATTGAACCGGGGTAACGGGTTTTGCAGACCCGCGCCTAACCACTCGGCCACGTCGCCGAAGGATCCCTTCGGATCGAAAAGGCCGGCTGCGAGCCGGCCCCGGAGCGGAAGACGGGGCTCGAACCCGCGACCTCAACCTTGGCAAGGTTGCGCTCTACCAGCTGAGCTACTTCCGCCTGTGGGCCGAATTGTAGTCGGTTGCCACGGCGAGCCAAACGGCTCTCACCTTCCCGTAGAACCAAATCCGCCCGCCCCGCGTTCCGAAACGGGCAGCTCAGCCACCTCCCTCCACACGACCGCCGGGACCGGGGTGATGACCAGCTGGGCGACCCGGTCGCCCCGTTCGAAGGTGACGACCTCGTCGCCATGGTTGATGAGCAGCACCCTGATCTCGCCTCGGTAGCCGGCGTCGATCAGCCCGGGAGCGTTCACCAGACCGACTCCGTGACGGGCAGCGTGCCCCGACCGAGGGAGGACCAGACCGGCGTACCCGGGAGGGATCGCCACCGCCACACCCGTCGGCACCATCGCCCTCCCACCCGGAGGAAGCTTCACCGGTTCGGCGGCGCGCAGATCCCACCCGGCGTCGTCGGGCCGTGCCCGCGACGGCGGAGGTAACCCCGAATCGAGGCGGCGGAAACTAACCTCGACGGTGTTCATGGCCTGGGGCGGTCGGAGGGCTGACAACGGAAGGTGAGACCGGGTGCCACAGGCGTACTGTAACGGGTGCGACGCCACCGTCACCGTCCGCGACGGCCGGTGTCTGCTCGGCCATCCCGTCGACCTCGTCGACGTCCCGAAACGCCGCCGGAGGCGCGGACGTCACGCGGCTCCGCGCTCCAAGACCCGTCCCGTCGCCGTCCTCTGGGAGCGGGAACCGACCCCCCACATC
>WFOA01000118.1 GCA_015488325.1 Acidimicrobiia bacterium
TCCCCCGGCGGTCCGGGGTGGCCGCCACCCTGGTCGAAGCGGCGGACGACGTCGTCGCCGTGGCGGAGGCCTCCCCCGTCGGGGTGGTGCGCCTCCTCGAATGGTTGGCGGCGGCGGCCCGACTCCGACCCCGGCTCCCGGTGACGGTGGCGTTCAACCGAGCTCCGAGGTCGCCTCACCGGCGGGCCGAACTGGTCGAAGAGGTCGTTCGGTCCTACGTCCCGGCGGGTCTCGTGTTCCTCCCGTCCGACCCGGCCGTGAACGAGGCCGCCTGGCGTGGCGACCTCGTGACGCGGGGACGATTCACGAAGGCGTTGGCCCGGCTCGCCGCCCGCCTCGACCGGGCGGCTCCGTCGTGGACGGGTCCGACGTGAGCGGAACGTTGGCTGCCTACGAGGTGATCCGCCGCCGGGCGCTGGAGCTCGTCGAGGAACATCAGGTCGACCCCGCCGAAGACCGTGACGAGGCTCGCAGCCTCGTCGGCCAGGCGATCGACGAGTACCAGCGACGAGCACTGCGAGGGCAGGGACGGCGCCTCGCCGACCCGGACCGGATGGAGGACCGGGTCATCCGCTCCCTCGCCGACTTCGGCCCCCTCACCGAGCTCCTGGGTCGCACCGACGTCGAAGAGGTGTTCGTCGAAGGCTCCAGGGTGACCTACCTGGAGGCCGGCGGGAGGCTCCGAGCCATCGACGAGCCGACCACCGAGGAGGAGAACCGGCACGTCGTCGACCGCCTCCTCGCCGGCACCGACCGGCGGCTCGACGCCTCGAATCCGATGGTCCAGGCGCGGGTCCTGGACGGGACGGCGAGACTGACCGCCGTCATCCCCCCGATCGCCGACCGCCTCTCGGTCACCTTGCGGCGGTATGCGCTGCGTCGTGAGACCTTGGCGTCCCTCGTCGAGTTGGGATCGTTGACCCCGCCGGCCGCCGCCTTTCTGTCGGTGGTGATGAAGACCCGGGGCTCGATCCTGGTGTCGGGCCCTCCGGGAGCGGGGAAGACGTCGTTGCTGTCGGCGCTGCTCGCCGCCGTCCCCTCCACCCACTGTGTCCGGTGCTGTGAGGAGGTGAGGGAGCTGAGCGTCCCCCTCGTGCACGGGTCGTTCTATGAAGCTCGACCACCGGCGGTGGACGGGTCGGGGGAGATCACCCTTCGGGACCTCGTCAAGACGGTGCTGGCGATGCGTCCCGACCGGATCGTGGTGGGTGAGGTCCGAGGAGCCGAGGCGTTCGAGTTGACCCGGGCCGTGAACGCCGGATGCGGGTTCGCCTGCACGGTGCACGCCAACTCGGCCCGGGACGCCCTGGAGGCGCTCGTCAACGCCGCGCTGATGGCCGGTGAGAACGTCCCCGAAGGAATCGTCCGCCGGGTGTTCGCCACGTCGATCGACCTCGTCGTCCACCTGGATCGATTCGAGACGACCGACGGCGGCACCCGGGCGGTTCGTCGTGAGGTGATGGAGATCCTGGCTCTCGTCCCGTCGCTCCACGGGGACTTCTCCACCCAACCTCTGTTCTCCCGCTCCGCCGTGGGTTCCACCCTCGACTGGACCGGCGCGTTGCCGCCGGAGGAGCTGGCGGCACGGCTCGCCCGGGCGCTCCCCAACGGTGTCGAACTGTCGGAGATCCTCGAAGGGTCGGTGACGATGCCATGAGACTGGTCGCCGCCCTCGCGTCCGGGGCCGCCGTCGGGTTGGCGGTGGCGTTGCTCCTCGGCGGTTTCGCACCGCGGGTTCGGCGTGGGAGCCGCCTCGCCGACTGGCTGGTCCAGGCCGGGTCGACGCTCACCCCCGTCCGGTTCCGTCTGCTCACGTTGGGCGTGTTCGTGGGAGCGTTCGCCACCTTCACCGCCGTCGCAGGAGTCTGGACCGTGGCCCTCGTCCCGGCGGTCGCCGCTTCCCTCGTTCCCCGCGCCTACCTGGGGAGGGCCCGGGAGCGCCGCCTCCTCGAGGTGCAGCGGGCCTGGCCCGACGGCCTCCGGGATCTGGTCGCTTCGATCGCCGCCGGGATGTCGCTGCAGCGGGCGATCGAGACGATGGCACGCACCGGGCCCGAGCCCCTGCGGCGGGCGTTCGGCCGGTTCCCGCTGCTGGCCCGCACGGTGGGGGTACCGGCCGCCTTGGAGGCGATCCGGGAGGAGTTGGC
The DNA here is from genome assembly GCA_015488325.1 of Acidimicrobiia bacterium. GTDB lineage: Bacteria > Actinomycetota > Acidimicrobiia > Spongiisociales > ZC4RG35 > S012-128. The sequence continues at coordinate 2,148 of WFOA01000118.1, forward strand.
CGACCCGACCTCCGACCGGGTGATCGAGGTGCTGATCATCGCCCACCGTCGGGGCGGGTCCTTGGTCCCCGAGATCCTGCGGGATCTCGCCGCGGCGACGACCCGGGACGTGTGGGCCTCCGAGGAGATCGCCACGCAGTCCCTGGAGCAGAAGATCAACGCTCGAGCGGTGTTCGTCCTCCCGTGGATCGTGCTCGTCGCCCTCACCGCCCGCCAGGGGGCGTTCCGCGACTTCTACGGCACCCGGCTCGGTGGTCTCGTCATCGCCGTCGGCGGTCTCATGAGCCTGCTGGGCATCGTCATCGTGTCTCGACTCGGTCGCGAGCCCGACGAGCCTCGGGTACTGGCCGGACGGGGGGCGGACTCGTGATCGTCGTCGCCGCCGTCGCCAGCGGGGTCGCGGTGTCCGGCCTGGTCTGGCTGCTGGCGGATCCGGCTCCGTCCCTCGCCGGGAGGGTCCGTCCGTACACCCTCGCCGCTCGTGTCGCCCTCGGTCGTGCCCCGGACGTCGAGCACCTGGATCCGCCCCGGGCCGGGTCGTTCCGTCGGTTGGCGACCAGGGTCGGGACGTGGCTGGATCGCCGAGGGGGCGAGGCGTTGGCGGTCCGTCTCCGCCAGGCCGGCTGGTACCCGGACGCCACCGACGCCGAACGGCTCGCCCGCTATCGGATGCGGGGGACGGGCGCCTTGGCGGCGGGGGCCGCCCTCGGGGTCGCCCTGGCGTCGCTCACCGGGATGTCGGCTTTCCAGACCTTGGCGATGGGGGTGCTCGGCGCCGTCACCGGGGCAGGTCGTCACCGGGGGGCCCTCGCCCGGGCGATCGACGAGCGACGCCGCCGGATGCGGATCGAGATCTACACGGTCGACCAGGTGCTCGCCCTTCGGATCCGAGCAGGAGGCAGCCCCGTCCATGCCGTGCAGCGTCTCGTCGAGCGGGGTCGAGGAGAGGTGGTGGATGAGCTCGCCGAGGCGCTGCGGATGCACCGGGCGGGTGTTCCCGCTGCGGACGCGTTCCGTCGGATCGCCGAGACGACACCCGAGCCGTTCTGCGCTCGCACCTATCTGCTGTTGGCCGCCGGCGAGGAGCGGGGTGCAGATCTGGCGGGCGGTCTGATGTCTCTGGCCGAGGACGGTCGGGAAGCCCGACGGGAGGCGCTGCGCCGGGGAGCGGTGCGGCGTCGGGCGGCGATGCTGGTCCCGACCATCGCGATCCTCGCTCCGGTCATGTTGTTGTTCGTGGGGGCTCCGCTCCCCTATCTGGTGCTCAACTGGCGATGAGAAAGGAGAGCCGATGAGACAACGGTGGGCGGCACTGGTCGCCGTCATCCACGAGGACGAACGCGGGCTGAACACCGCGGAGATGCTCGGCAACGCCGCCCTGGCGATCGCCGCGTTGTTGGTCATCTGGGCTGGGCTCCAAGCTCTGGGCGTCGACATCGTCGCCTGGATTCGAGCCTCCCTCTTGGGCGGGTGAGCCGCGACGACGGTCAGGCCGGTTTCGCCACGACCGAGTACGTCCTCGCCGCCGGCTTGGCCCTCGTGTTCTTCACCCTGCTCGCCAACCTGGTGGTGATGCAGTACGCCCGGGGTGTCCTCCGGGCTGCCGTCGACGAGGGGGCCCGTCGGGGCGCGGCCTACCTGGTCGGCGGCGTCGCCGCCTGCGAGGAGGAGATGCGACGGTTCGTCGACGACCTCCTCTCAGGCCCCCTCGTGGCCGGTGCCGATCTGGGCTGTCGGGTCGAAGGGTCTTCGGTGCGGGCCCGGGCGGAAGCGGTGGTTCGTGGATGGCTCCCGGCCGTCCCCGACCTGACACTGCGGGTGGAGGCGGCGGCGCCACGGGAGTCGCCGTGAGGGGGATGCGAGGCTCGGCGACGATGGAGCTGGCCCTCGGGGTGGGTCTGCTGCTCGTACCTGCCGTCCTCCTCGTCATGTCCTTCGGTCCGTGGCTGGAGCGGCGGAGCTTCGTCAGGCTCGCTTCGGCGGAGGCGGCCCGGGCGGTGGTGCTGTCCGGTGGCGACGGCGAGGCCGCGCTCGGGGTGGTCGCGGCGCTGGCGGTCGGGTACGGGATCGACCCCGACGACGTGACCGTCGGGCTCTGCGGCGACCCGGTCGGGCTGGCCGAGGCGACGGGTCGGGGATGCGGCCGGCCGGTTCGCGGGGGGACGGTCGACGTCGTCGTCGGGGTGCGAGTCCCGTTGGTCGCGACACCGTTCGGTGGCGTGGGAGGAGTCGAGATCGAGCATCGCCACACCGAGGTGGTCGACCTGTACCGGAGCCTCCCGTGAAGGAGCGGGGTTCGGTCACCCTGTGGATGCTGGGCCTCAGCGTCTCGCTCATCATGCTGGGGGCGGTCGCCTTCGACCTGTGGCGGGCGATCGGCCAGCGGAGGGAGCTGGCGGCGATCGCCGACGCGGCGGCGGTGGCGGCGGCCTCGGGGATCGACGTCGAAGCCTGGCGCACCGAGGGCGTCGTCCGTCTCGACGCCGCGGAGGCGACAGCCCGAGCCCTGGTCGCGGTCGAACTCCATGCCGGGGATGTGGAGCTGGCGGCACCTCCGCAGGTGACGGTCCTGCCCGACCGGGTCACCGTCCGGCTGCAGGGGTGGCTGTCGTACGGGTTGTTGCAGCTCGTGGTCGAAGGGGACGGTCTGGGGGTCGCGGTGTCGGCGACGGCGGTACCGGTCGCTCCCTGAGGGTCCTCAGCCGCCGGGGGGCTCCTTCGGTCGGATCTCCTCCACCCAGAGGACCCGTCCCTGGCCAGGGTCGAACTCGTACAGCCCGGTCACCTCGATCTGGCGTCCCACGTAGTCGGCGGCGATGTCGTCGGGGAGGAGGAGGACACGGTTCTGTTGGTAGTCCTCGAGGATGTAGTCCATCGTCCCGTCGGGGTCTTCGAAGGCCACGACCCTGCCGGAGACGACGACCCGCCTCCCCGACATCCGCTCCTGGTTGGCGACGATCCGCCGCAGGGTGACCTCCGAGGCGCCGCAGGCACCGACCAGGAGTCCCACCGCGGCCAGCGCCATCCATCTCCGTGTGACCCCGACCTTGGACGCCATGGCGCCAAGGCTAGTGCCCGCCGAGGTGCCGTCGTCCCGGGCGCCGATCCCGTTCACAGCATCTCGAAGGGGTTGGTGATGACGGTGCGGGTTCCGCAGATCTGGCAGCGGACCCGTCCGCCTTCCACCAGCGAACCGCAGCTGCGGCATTTGCGTGGCGGGAAGCTGCGACGACCGTCGATCACGCCGTCGGCGGCGTCGAGGGCCCTGATCCGATCCCGGAGCTCCTCGTCGGTGTGGCCGTGCTCCTTCAGGATCGACCACATCGCCTCCACCACGAGGAGGAGACGGTGATAGCGCTCCTCGAAGGTGAGCTCGTGGGCACCGCGCAGGCCCGGCGCCGAGGCGGAATCCGGGTCCCCGTGGGTCACGTACCCGCTCACCAGATCCCACATCTCGGGTCTCCTCTCGTCCTTCGCCACCATTGTCGGTCGGGGTCGGGTTTCGTCCAGGGGCGTTCGGCCTCGAACCTTCCGTCGGGCATGGCAGGCGCCGGGGGAACGTTGGACACACCGAGGGCCCGATCGGGTAGAATCACCGTCGCTTCCAATCGACGCGATCGTGGTCGCGTCCGCATTCGGGGGTGGTGTAATTGGCAACACGACAGGTTCTGGCCCTGTTATTGAGGGTTCGAGTCCTTCCCCCCGAGCGAGGTCCGGCCTTCACCGGCCGGGCCTCTGCGTGGCCCCGTCGTCTAGCGGCCTAGGACGCCGGCCTCTCAAGCCGGTAACGCCGGTTCGAATCCGGTCGGGGCTACCGAGTCGGCTCTCCCCCCGGGGATCCCCGGGGGGAGAGTCCGCGTATCGAGGGGAGATTCGACGTGTCGAACGTCGGGGACGGCGACGACCCGGGCCCCGTCGCCGACGGCGTCCCCACCGACGATCCTTCCGGTTTCCCGGTGCCGGGTGCGGCGCCCGCCCGTCTCGGCGAGGCCTCCGTCCCGGCTTTGTCGGCGACGAAGGGGGAACTCGACGAGCGGGTCAGGTCTTTCCGTAGACCGGAACGACCGCGCCGTTCATCACTCCGGCGTCTTCGGAGAGGAGGAACTCGGCGACGGCGGCGATCTCGTCGGGTGTCGGCCAGTCCACGTAGTCGGCGAAGGGCAACGCGGCCCGGGTGGCCGGCGTGTCGATCACCGAGGGGAGCAGCACCGTCGCCGTCACTTCGGTGGTGTCGAGCTCGTGGGCGATGGTCCGACCCAACGCCACCACGCCGGCCTTCGCCATGTTGAACGCCGCCTGTCCGGCAGGGGCGTCGAAGGCCGCCCGGCTGCCCACGAGGACGATGCGTCCCCAGTCGGCTCGTTTCAGGTGCGGGATCGCCGCCCGGGTGGCGTAGAACGCCGACCGGAGGTTGAGGTCGATCATCCGCTCGAACCGGACGTCGTCGGTCTCCTCCACGTCCCGACCTCCGGCCCAGCCTCCGACCAGGGCGGCCAGACCACCGATGGTCCCCCATTCTGCGGCGATCTCGGCGAAGGTCGCCTGGACGGCTTCGGGGTCGGTGGCGTCGCAGCGGCGGAGCGTCAACCGGTCGTCGTCGACCTCGAATCGCTCCTCGAACCGGGCTGCCTCATCGGGGACCAGGTAGGTCACGGCCAGCCGGTATCCCCGGTCGAGGAGCCGGGCACAGAGCGCGGTACCGAGGGCGCCGGTGCCTCCGGTGATGACGGCGGTCCTGTTCACGTGAGATTCCTCCCGGTTCGACAGCCCTGGGTGGTGGACCTCATGGTAAGTTCCTCGCGTCGCCTGGCGGTCGACCAAGGGAGGTTCAGCCGTGGCGTCCATCACGTTCGAGCACGTGGGAAAGGTGTACCCGGGGGGGACCCGAGCGGTCGAGGACATCAACCTCGAGGTGGGGGACGGGGAGTTCGTCGTCCTGGTGGGTCCGTCGGGCTGCGGAAAGTCGACGCTGTTGCGGATGGTGGCGGGCCTCGAGGAGATCACCGAGGGGACCCTCAAGATCGGCGATCGTGTCGTCAACGACGTCTCGCCGAAGGACCGGGACATCGCCATGGTGTTCCAGAACTACGCCCTCTACCCGCACATGACCGTGTTCGACAACATGGCGTTCGGCCTGAAGCTGCGGAAGATGCCGAAGGACGAGATCAGGCGCCGGGTGGAGGAGGCCGCCAAGATCCTCGAGATCTCCGAGCTGTTGGACCGAAAACCCAAGGCGCTGTCGGGTGGCCAGCGGCAACGGGTGGCGATGGGTCGGGCGATCGTCCGGGAACCCGCTGCATTCCTGATGGACGAACCCCTCTCCAACCTGGACGCCAAGCTGCGAGTCCAGATGCGGGCAGAGCTGGGCCTGCTGCACGCCCGGTTGAAGACGACCACCTTGTACGTGACCCACGACCAGGTGGAGGCGATGACGATGGGGGACCGGGTGGCGGTCCTCCGCAAGGGCCGTCTCCAGCAGGCCGACGTGCCCCGCACCCTCTACGACCATCCCGTCAACCTGTTCGTCGCCGGGTTCATCGGGTCCCCATCGATGAACTTCGTGTACGGCCGCCTGGAGGGCGAAGGGGACGAGGTGTACGCGTCGTTTGCCGGACATCGGTTGGTGGTGGACCGCCGCGGGCTCGAGCAGCGGCCCGGTCTCGCCGACCACGTCGGGAAGGAGCTGGTGATCGGGATCCGTCCCGAAGCCTTCGAGATCCTGCCGGCCTGGGCGGGGCCGACGGAGGGGCGGACGATGGAGGTGGACGTCGATCTGGTCGAACAGCTCGGCTCCGAGGCCTTCGTCCATTTCGAGCAGCCGGCACCGCCGGTGATCACCCCCGACATCCAGGAGCTGTTGGAGGATCAGGGCAGCGACGCCGCCAGTCTGGGCACCACGACCACCTTCACCGCCCGGGTCAACCCCGATTACGCACCGGCGTCGTTCACGAAGGTGACCCTGGTGGTCGACACGGCGAAGCTCCACTACTTCGACAAGGATTCGGGCGAGGCCATCTACTGACCCGCCCCGGCGACGGGGGCGCACCGGGGGCGGCCGACGAGGCGTTACGCTTCGTCTCCGAGCCGCAACGGAGCGCCCATGATCGATCCTCGACCCATCGAAACCACCGACCCCGAGGTGGCGACGCTGATCCGTCGCGACCTGGAACGCCAGAACCGCCACATCCACCTCATCGCCTCGGAGAATTTCGCCTCGGTGGCGGTCATGCAGGCCTCCGGGTCGGTGTTCACGAACAAGTACGCCGAAGGTCTTCCCGGCAAGCGGTACTACGAGGGATGCCAGGTGGTCGACGAGATGGAGAGCCTGGCGATCGAACGGGCGAAACGCCTCTTCGGGGCCGACCACGCCAACCTCCAACCCCATTCGGGGGCCCAGGCCAACATGGCCGTCTACTTTTCGCTGATCGAGCCGGGGGACACGGTGCTGGGCATGCGTCTCGACCAGGGTGGGCACCTCACCCATGGGTCACCGGTCAATTTCTCGGGCCTCTACTACCACTTCGTCGCCTACGGGGTCGACCCCGAGACCGAGCTCATCGACATGGACCAGGTCCGAAAGCTCGCCCACGAGCACCGGCCGAAGATCCTCCTGGCCGGATATTCGGCCTACTCGCGGATCATCGACTACGAGGCGTTTCGGGAGATCGCCGACGAGGTGGAGGCCGTCTTCATGGTCGACGCCGCCCATTTCATCGGTCTCGTCGCCGGAGACGCCTACCCGAACCCGGTTCCCCACGCCGATGTGGTCACGGCCACGACCCACAAGGCGCTGCGGGGGCCACGGGGTGGGATGATCCTCTCCAAGTCCTCCCTCGCGGCGCAGCTCGACAAGGCGGTGTTCCCCAACGCCCAAGGGGGACCGATCGAGAACCAGATCGCGGCGAAGGCGGTGTGTTTCCTGGAGGCGTCGCAGCCGTCGTTTCGCGAATACGCCCATCAGGTGGTCGCCAACGCCCGGGTGATGGCGGAGCGGCTGCAGGCCGACGGCATCCGGGTGGTGTCGGGAGGCACCGACAACCACATGTTCCTGATCGATCTTCGTTCGGTCGACGAGGATCTCACCGGTCGGGAGGCCGCCCGGATGCTGGACACGGTGGGGATCACCCTGAACTTCAACACGATCCCCTTCGATCCCCGCCCACCCTACCGGGCGACCGGCCTGCGGATCGGTACCCCCGCCGTGACCACTCAAGGGTTTCGTGAGGCCGAGGCGGAGGAGGTGGCCGGCCTCATCGCTCGGGCGTTGCGGGGGCGCCGGGACGAGGCGGTGCTGGCCGAGGTCGCCGGCCGGGTCGCCGAGTTGGCGGCGGCGTTCCCGCCGTACCCGCCCGGGTTCTCCGGCCACGTCTGACCCCAACCGAACGCGCAGAGAGTGGTTGAATGACCACTCTGCGTGACCTATCCTGGATGGGTCAGCAGTGGAGGGAGTATCCGTGTCGGAATCCGAACTGACCCGACGGTCGTTGCTGAAGCGGGGCATGCTGCTCGGTGCGGCGACCCTGTGGACGACACCCCTGGTCCAGGCCCTGAGCATGGCGCCTGCCCAGGCTTCGGAGGGTGGAACCACCTCCACGACCGCTTCGACGACGAGCACTGCGTCGACGACGAGCACTGCTTCGACCACGAGCACTGCTTCGACCACGAGCACTGCTTCGACCACGAGCACTGCGTCGACCACGAGCACCGTCTCGACCACGAGCACCGTCTCGACCACCGATGACGACGGTGGCGCCGGTGGTGGTGGCGGCGGCGGTGGCGGTGGGCTGCCCACCCTCTGAACGACCGTCGAGACCTAGGAGAGGACGCCGTCGAGGATCTCGACGGCGTCCTTCGTCGTCGAGAAGCTCAGCCGGTACCCGTCGATCCGGCGGGCCACCGCCACGGCGCGTTCGAACTTCGTCTCGGGTTCCCGCGTCCGTTTGAAGGTGTGGCGGAGCAACACCGTGACCAGTTCGGCGCGTCGCATCGGCACGAGGTCCGGGCCTGCGGTGTCGGGTGTTCGCTCGGGCACCACCACCGCCCTGAGGTGTAGCGGCCCCCTCGCCACCACACCGCCGAGATCGGCGGGGGTGACCGGATACTTGTACCGCGAGGGGGTGACGGCGAGGGACTCCTGGGGCACGCCGACGAGCCGGGTGGCCCGTCGGTCGATCCAGATCGGTTTCGGGTAGGCGACCACTTCCATCGTGTCGTCGTCGAAGGCCAAGGCCTCGTCGCTCACGTATCCCCATCCGGCGGCGACGCAGGCGGCCACCAGCGTCGACTTGCCCGTCCCCGACTTGCCGGGCATCGCCAGCACCGACCCTCCTCGGCTGACCACCCCGGCGTGCACCGCCCAGAGGGCGCAATGCTCCATCGTCTGTTCGTGGAGGAGGGACATGGCCTTCATGAACGACTGGTCGAAGGCGAGCAGATCGCTGCGGACCGTCTCGTCCACCCACACCCGATAACCCTCCCCCTCGGATCGGATCGAGATCGTCACCACCGGGTCGTCCGCGCTCGGGTCCAGATCACCGCAGACCCGGTCGAGGAGGGGTTCGACGGCGTCGTCGTCGGCGGCGACACGGATGGGTACCCCGACGATCTCGAAGGTGCGTTCGACGGTCCGACGGGTCACGGCGCCGGTGCCTCGAAGAGACCCCGTTCCCGGAACTCGGTGAGCACGTGACCCACGTCGGCGGCGATGGCTTCGGGTGCGACACCGTAGGCTCGGGCCAGGAGCTCCACGATCTCACCTTCGTCGAACTCCCCGGTGGCGAGCCTCCAGACGTCACTGGCGGTGGGGTTGAGCTCGAAGACCTGATGGTGTTCGGTGTCGAAGAGCACCAGGTCGCCGTCGACCTCTTCGACTCGGACGTGGCGTGCTGGAGGGCCGATCTTCATGACCGAAGAGCGTACCAACCGGGGCGATCCCCTTCGGGGTGCTCCCCTCCGTCTCGGGGTGCGCATCGACGGTTCGGCCCCGGGCCTCGGGGACGCTAGCCTGGCGCCGGTTTTGGGAATACGGTCCTTCGACCCTAGGCTTTGTGCGTACTTTCACATGCGTGCGATGTGAACCTCCGACCTCCCCCCTGGGCACCGATGCAGCAAGACAGCACCCACCGACAGGTCACCGCCGCCGTCGACGACGGATGGATGCGGGGAGGGTCGTTCCTCGGCTCGATCCTCTCGGGTTTCCTCCTCGGATACCTGGGCGACCGCTGGCTCGACACCACCCCGTGGCTGGTGATCCTCGGCATCGTCGTCGGCTCCTATTCGGGTTTCATGCGCCTGTGGCACGAATCGCGGGTGATGACGGACGAACGTGATGACCGCTGAAGGACCCCTGCCCGGGCCCCCCGTCGAGGTCGTGCTCGCCCGCCACACGGTGCGCAGGGCCGTCTACGTCGGACCCGTCCTCGTGGTGCTGTTCGGGCTGCTGCGCGGATGGGACGGGGCGATCGGCGCGACGCTCGGGCTGGCGGTCGTCGTCGTCAACTTCCTCCTGGCCGGCGGGATCTTGACGGTGGCGGCGAAGATCTCGCTCGCCATGTATCATGCCGCCGCCCTGTTCGGGTTCTTCCTACGTCTGGCCTTGCTCGTGGCCACCATGCTCGTCATCGTGAGCCTGGTCGCCATCGACCGGCCCGCGTTTGGAATCACAGCGGTCGTGGCGTATATGGTGCTGCTGGCCTGGGAGGCCCTGGCCGTCGCACGAGGGAGAGAAAAGGAGTTGGAGTGGATCCAGTGATCCTGGCGGTTCCGGAGTGCAACGTCGCGGAAGTGACCATCTGCGCTCCCGCCAACGTCAACGAGCTGTTCGAGCTGCCGGTCCGAATCGGCCAGATCAACCGTACCGTGCTGCTGATCTTCCTCGCCGCCTTCATCGTCATGGCGGTGCTCTACTTCGCCTACCGGCGGCCCCGGCTCGTCCCCTCCAAGTTCCAGACCGCCGTCGACGCCCTGGTGGCCTTCATCCGTGACGAGGTGGCAGTGGGGATCATCGGTCCCGAAGGGATCAAGTACGCCCCGTATCTGCTGTCGCTGTTCCTCTTCCTCCTCGTCGGGAACCTGTTCGAGATCACCCCGCTCGTCAACTTCCCGATCACGTCGAGGATCGCCCTCCCCGGCTTCCTCGCCCTCCTGACGTGGGTGGTTTTCGTCGTGGCCGGGGTCCGCAAGCAGGGCCTCGGCTATTTCGGGCATCTGCTCTGGCCGCCGGGGGTGCCCACCGCCCTGAAACCCCTCGTCGGGGTCATCGAGTTGGTCTCCGTGCTGTTGGTCCGGCCCTTCTCCCTGGCGGTCCGGCTCTTCGCCAACCTGGTCGCCGGCCACGTGATGCTGGTGCTGCTGCTGGTGAGCGGGGTGGCCTTCATCGCCGCCATCCCCGAAGTCGGCGCCAAAGGACTCTTCGGGTTCGCCTGGTTCGGCCTGGGTCTCGCCATCTGGGTGTTCGAGCTCCTCGTGACGGTGCTCCAGGCCTACATCTTCACGTTGCTGTCGGCGGTCTACATCCAGACGTCGCTGCACCCCGAACACTGACCCCGAGTATCGAGCATTCCGTAGACAGAGACGACGGAGAAAGGAAGAGAGGATGGACGCAGTACTCGCCATGGTGTCGGCCGCCGGCCAGATCCTGGCCCAGGAGGCGGGAGGCGGCATCACCGGGTCCCTCAACGTCATCGGTTACGGCCTCGCCGCCATCGGCCCCGGCATCGGCATCGGCATCGTCGCCGGGAACGCCGTGCAGGCGATGGCCCGCCAACCCGAGGCGGCGGGCATGGTGCGGACCACCATGTTCCTCGGCATCGCCTTCACCGAGGCATTGGCCCTGATCGGGTTCGTGCTGTTCTTCCTGGGGTGACGATGATCTTCGCGCAAGCCCTGATCCTGGCAGCCGAGGACAAGGAAGGCAGCGGCCTGGACCTGCTGCTCCCTGCCACCAACGAGCTGATCGCGGGCATCATCGCCTTCGCCATCGTCTTCTTCTTCATTCGGTTGTGGGCCTGGCCCGCCATCGAACGGTCCCTGGAGAACCGCCAGCAGGCGATCGCCGGCCAGCTCGAGGACGCCGAGAAGGCGAAAGCGGAGGCCGAGAGCCTGCTGGAGGACTACAAGAGGCAGATGGAGGAGGCCCGGGCCAAAGGTGCGGAGATCATCGAGGAAGCCCGGGCGACCGCCGAGAAGCTCAAAGAGGACATCCTCGCCAAGGCCAACGCCGAGGCGAGCCAGATCGTCGCCAAGGCCCGCGAGGAAGCCGAAGCAGAGCGAGCCCGTGTCCTCGCCGAAGCTCGCGAAGAGGTCGCCAACCTCTCCATCGACCTGGCCGAACGGGTCGTGGGTGAGGCCCTCGACCGGGAAACCCAACTCGGTCTCGTTCAGCGCTACCTCGCCGAACTGGAGCAGATGTAAGTGACCGACCGCATCGAGGGATACGCCGCCGCCGTCTTCGACGTCGCCTCGGCCGAAGGGGTGCTCGACCGGGTCGAGCGTGAGTTCTTCGCGCTCGGCAAGGCCGTCGAGTCCCAGCCCGAGCTGCGTGAGGCGCTCACCGACCCCCGAATCCCGGCGGACCGCAAACAGTCCATCCTCGACGACCTGCTGGGAGGGCGGGCTTCGGATGTCACGGTGGCGCTCGTCGAGTTCATCGTGCGGGCGGGTCGTGGACGTGACCTCCCCGCCATCGCCGACGCCCTCGCCGCTCGGGTCGCTGCCAGCCGGGACCGGGAAGTGGCCGAGGTCCGCACGGCGGTGCCCCTCGACGACGAGACCGTCGCCCGTCTCTCCGAGGCGCTGGGACGGGCCACCGGCAAGCAGGTGGAGGTGAGGGTCGTGGTCGACCCGAGCGTGGTCGGGGGAGTGGTCGCCCGGGTGGGCGACACCGTGATCGATGGCTCCGTGCGTCGTCGCCTCGAGAGCCTCCGAGAGATCCTGCAGAGCCGCTGAGGAGAACCATGGCAGAGCTGACCATCACCGCACACGACATCGCCGAGGCCCTCCGCAAGAACCTCGAGGGCTGGCAGCCCGAGGTGGAGAAGGAGACGGTCGGGTACGTCGAATCCCTCGCCGACGGCGTCGCCCGGGTGAAAGGCCTCCCGAACGCCATGGCGTCCGAGCTGTTGGAGTTCCCCGGCGGCCTGCTGGGTGTGGCCCTCAACCTCGACGAGGACTCCATCGGGGTCGTCCTCATGGGCGAGTACAACCACGTCGAAGAAGGCGACCCGGTCCGCCAGACCGGACGGGTGCTCGAGATCGGCGTCGGCGACGAGCTGCTGGGGCGGGTGATCGACCCCCTCGGCAACCCCCTCGACGGGAAAGGGCCGATCAACACGTCGGTCCGCCGTCGACTGGAGGTGCAGGCGCCCAGCGTGGTCCAGCGCAAACCGGTCCACGAACCCCTCCAGACCGGTATCAAGGCGATCGACGCCATGACCCCGATCGGGCGGGGTCAGCGGGAGCTGATCATCGGCGACCGGCAGACGGGCAAGACCGCCATCGTGGTGGACGCCATCATCAACCAGAAGGGCCAGGGCGTGAAATGCGTCTACGTGGCCATCGGGCAGAAGGCCTCCACCGTCGCCGAGGTGGTCGACGCCCTCGAAGAGCACGGGGCGATGGAGTACACGGTGGTGGTGAACGCCAGCGCAGCCTCCCCGGCCGCCCTCCAGATGTACGCCCCGTACGCCGGGTCGGCCATCGGCCAGCACTGGATGTACAACGGCGAGCATGCCCTCGTCATCTTCGACGACCTGTCCAAACAGGCGGTCGCCTACCGGGAGATCTCCCTGCTGCTGCGCCGTCCTCCTGGCCGTGAGGCCTATCCGGGCGACGTCTTCTACCTCCACAGCCGGCTCCTCGAGCGGTGCGCCAAACTCTCCGACGAGCTGGGGGCGGGATCGCTGACGGGTCTTCCCATCGTCGAGACGAAGGCCGGGGACGTCTCCGCCTACATCCCGACGAACGTGATCTCCATCACCGACGGGCAGATCTTTCTGGAGACCGACCTGTTCTACTCCGGTGTCCGCCCGGCGATCAACGCCGGGATCTCGGTGTCCCGGGTGGGTGGCGCCGCCCAGATCAAAGCCATGAAGAAGGTGGCAGGTCCCCTCCGGATCAACCTGGCCCAATACCGGGAGCTCGAAGCCTTCGCCCAGTTCGGATCCGAACTCGACGCCGCCTCCCAGGCGCAGCTCGAACGCGGTGCCCGGGTGGTGGAGGTGCTCAAACAGCCCCAGTACCGGCCCGTCCCGGTGGAGGAGCAGGTCCTGTCCATCTACGCGGTCACCAACGGTTTCATGGACACGGTGCCGGTCGACGAGATCCAGCGGTTCGAAGCCGAGCTCGCCGACTACATGCGGGCCCGCTACGGGCATCTGCTCGACCACATCACCGAGACCGGTGAGCTGCCCGACACCGACGCCTTCGACGCGGCGATCCGGGAGTTCGTCGAGACCTTCACGGCGGGAGACTGACCTTCCATGGCATCGGCCGAGCTCCGACAGATCCGACGCCGGATCAACAGCGTCAACTCCACCAAGAAGATCACCAGGGCGATGGAGTTGATCGCCGCGTCGCGGATCGTCAAGGCCCAGCAGCGGGTCAAACAGTCCATCCCCTACGCGGAGAAGCTCACCGAGGTGATCCGCAACGTCGCCCGGGCCTCCGGGGGTGTGGCGCATCCGCTGCTGGAGCGCCGGGAAGTCCGGACGGTGGGGATGCTGGTGATCTCCTCCGACCGGGGCCTCGCCGGCGCCTACAACGCCAACGTCATCCGGATGGCGGAGGCGGCGATGATCGAGCACGCCAACGAAGACCGTGAACTGAAGCTGTTCCTCGTCGGCAAGAAAGGCCAGACCTATTTCCGGTTCCGTGGCTACCACGTGGAGCGGGCGTTCCTCGGTGTCACCGACGCCCCCTCCTACGGCGATGCCCGCGCCGTCGCCAACACCCTGTTGGAGGCCTTCGCCACCGGTGAAGTCGATACCGTGGAGGCCTACTACACCCGATACGTGTCTGCCCTCAACCAGCAGGCGACCCTGTACCGTCTCCTGCCGGTGGAGCCCCCCACCACCGAAGGGGAGGAACAGGCCGGAGCCGTTGCGTACACCTACGAGCCGTCGCCCGGTGAGATCCTCGACCGGATCCTGCCCCGTTACGTGGAGGCGGCCATCTTCGGCATGCTGTTGGAGAGCTCGGCGTCGGAGCACGCCTCCCGTCAGCGGGCGATGAAGGCGGCCACCGACAACGCCAACGAGCTCGTGAAGATCCTCACCCGTATCGCCAACCAGGCCCGTCAGGCCGAGATCACCACCGAGATCTCCGAGATCGTCGGCGGCGCCGAGGCGCTGGCAGAGGCGCGGGGAGAATGACGACCGAGACCATGACACGACACCGCGAGGGAGAACATGGCTGAGACGAAGAGCATCGGACGGGTGGTGAAGGTCACCGGCCCGGTCGTGGACGTGGAGTTCGCCAAGGGCGAGCTGCCTGAGATCCTCCACGCCCTCGAGATCGACTTCGAGGTGGACGGTGAACGACAGACGGTGATCTGCGAGACGGCGCAGCATCTCGGCGAAGGCCGGGTGCGGGCGATCGCCATGCGGGCCACCGACGGCCTGGTACGGGGCACCGAGGTCCGCAACACGGGAGCACCGATCACCGTCCCGGTGGGACCCGAGACCCTCGGTCACATCTTCAACGTTTGGGGTGACACCCTCGACGTACCCGCCGGCACCGTCCAGACCGAGGAGCGGTGGCCGATCCACCGTACGCCTCCGCCGTTCGACGAGGTGGAGCCTCAAAAGGAGATCTTCGAGACCGGCATCAAGGTGATCGATCTGCTCGAACCGTATGTGAAGGGCGGCAAGATCGGGATGTTCGGCGGTGCCGGCACCGGCAAGACGGTGATCATCCAGGAGATGATCAACCGGGTCGCCACCCAGCACGGCGGCGTGTCGGTCTTCGCCGGTGTGGGCGAACGTACCCGGGAAGGCAACGACCTGTTCCTCGAGATGACCGAGTCGGGGGTCATCGAGAAGGCCGCTCTCGTGTTCGGCCAGATGGACGAACCCCCCGGCGTGCGTCTCCGGGTGGCCCTCGCGGCGCTCTCGATGGCGGAGTATTTCCGTGACGAGATGCGCCAGGACGTGCTGCTGTTCATCGACAACATCTTCCGGTTCACCCAGGCCGGTTCGGAGGTGTCGACCCTGCTGGGCCGGATGCCGTCGGCGGTCGGCTACCAGCCGACCCTGGCCGACGAGATGGGGTTCCTCCAGGAGCGGATCACGTCCCTGAAGGGGAAGTCGATCACCTCGCTGCAGGCCATCTACGTGCCCGCCGACGACATCACCGACCCGGCCCCCCACACCACGTTCGCCCATCTGGACGCCACCACGGTGCTCACCCGGCGTCTCGTGGAGCTGGGGATCTACCCGGCCATCGACCCCCTCGACTCGACGAGCCGCATCCTCGACCCCCAGTACGTGGGTCAGGAGCACTACGACGTGGCCCGTCAAGTGCAGCAGATCCTGCAGCGGTACAAGGACCTCCAGGACATCATCGCCATCCTCGGGATCGACGAGCTCTCCGAGGAGGACAAGCTGGTGGTTGCCCGGGCCCGGCGGATCGAGCGGTTCCTGTCCCAGCCGTTCTTCGTCGCCGAACAGTTCACCGGCATCCCCGGCAAGTGGGTGCCGATGGAGGAGTCGGTGCGAGACTTCAAGGCGATCATCGACGGTGAGGTCGACCACCTGCCCGAGCAGGCGTTCTACATGGTGGGCAACCTCGAAGAGGTGCACGCCAAGGCACGGGAGTTGGAGAAGACCGGCTGATGGCGAAGAGCTTCCAGGTGGACGTGGTGTCGCCCGAGGCGACGGTGTGGTCGGGGGAGGCCACCTTCGTCGTGGCCCGCACCGTCGAAGGCGAGATCGGGATCCTCGCCGACCACGAGCCGACGATGGCGGCCCTGGCGACGGGTGCGGTCATCATCGAATCGGACGGGGACCGGACCCTGATCGGCGTCCACGGAGGCTTCCTCCAGATCCTCGACAACCAGGTGACCCTCCTCACCGACCGGGCGCAGATCTCCGAAGGTGGCCGCGACGTCGCCGCACGGATCGCCGCCGAGTTGCAGGAGCTCGAACAGGCCGAGGAGGAGCTCGAAGGCTCCTGATCGGTCAGGCCTCGAGGCGGGCGGCGAAGTCGTCCACCGACCGGGGGAACCCCGAGCCGATCGCGCCCGCCACCACCGGGAAGAACAGGGTGGCGAGCATCCCCTTCGACGACACGGTCAGTTCGACGCCGATCTCGGTGTGGGGGTTGGCGGCTTCGAGGGTGACGGTGATGGTGCCGTCCAGTTCGGGGGTGTCCACTTCCACCACCATCATACGGTGCGGCTCGGCGAGGGTGGTCCGGGCGATCCCCTCGTAGGTCCTGCCGCCTGCAGAAGCCCGAAACCGGTACCCGGTCAAGGTGCCGTCGTCGGCGTGGCGGGCGCCGTACACCTCGTCCACCCCGCCGATGGCTCCCCAGGTGGCCGGATCCTGCAGGGCGAACCAGGCGGCGTCGACGGGGACGGACGTCACCGTGGTGTGGGTGAAGGTGTGGGTGGGCACGAGCCGAGAGCGTAGCGGGGCGGCAGAGCGGATCCGGTGCCGTGTGCGGCCTCACACGGCGGCTTCGGATGCCAGGGTCGGGTGTCCGACGGTTCGGACCGGCAGGGTTCGGTCCGGGCGGTGTTGTGGGTGCCGGCCGCTACCCTCCCGATACCGTGCCCGGACTGCTCGCCTTCCACGCCCACCCGGACGACGAGGTCATCGCCACCGGCGGGATCCTCGCCCGCTACTCCCGCGCCGGGGAGCATGTCGTCGTCGTCACCGCCACCGACGGCTCCGAGGGAGAGATCCACAACTACGACGATCCCGAGGCGATCCGGCCCCGCCTCGCCGAAGTGCGGGCGGAGGAACTCGCCGAAGCCCTGTCGATCCTCGGGCCCGTCGACCACGAGTTCCTCGGATACCGGGACTCGGGAATGATGGGCTCGGAGGCGAACGACCATCCCGGCGCCTTCTGGCGAGCGGACTTCATGGAGGCGACGGGTCGGCTGATCCGCATCATCCGACGTCACCGCCCCGAAGTGATGGTGATCTACGACCCCTTCGGCGGGTACGGCCACCCCGACCACATCAACGTCCACCGGGTCGGGCTGGCCGCTTGGGTGGGGGCCTCCGACCTGGGACGGTTCCCGTTGGAGGACGGCGAGGAGCTGTGGGAACCCGCCAAGCTCTACTGGACGGCTTGGCCCCGCAGCCGGGTTCGCGCCTTCGCCGACCTGCGTCGGCGGGCGGGAACCATCGA
>WFOA01000119.1 GCA_015488325.1 Acidimicrobiia bacterium
CCCTGGGGGAGTGCACCGCGCTGGTCGACGACGCGGTCCTTGATCTGGCTCCGTCGACCGGTTCTGGGTACTACGAGGCGCTCGTGGCGGCGCGTGAGTGTTTGGTGGCGGAAGGTTTTTCGTTGCCGCAGCCGCCGTCTCTCGACCGGTTTCTGGAGTCCCTGGCCGGCGGCGAGCCGCCCTGGTCGCCATATCTGGATCTCCCCGATTCGATGACCCAGGAGCGGTGGAACGCGATGTTGGCGGCCTGTCCCCAGCCGGTGGGGACGTGACGGACAGAATCGCGGACGTGAGTCCGCCGGTGTCGCAGGCGGGTCCGGGCCCACGGCGTCGAGGGAACGGCCCGCCCGTCCGGTCCCCGTCCCGACGTCGGCCACGTCACAGAACCACCCCGCCGGGGAGAAGCATCGGCGCCGCCGGACTCCGTTCCGATCGGTCCGGAGGCCCGGGCTCAGACCCCGACCACGGTCGACGGAAGCTCCCCACCGGTGCGGAGGCGTTCCACGATCAGATGATCCAAGGCGGCGGTGGCGGTGAGCTCGTCGAGGATCCGGGCCGCCAGACAGCTCTCGTGCCAGAGGATCCCCAACAGCAGGTGGAGGGTGCCGATCTGGCTGTGGCCGAGGGAGGTGGCCTCCCGGCGGGCGTAGCGGAGGACACGGACCGCCGACGAGCTGAGCCGGTCAGGATCACCGGCGTGTCGTGGACCGCGGGAGGCGACGGCGAGACGAACGGCGCCGGGGCTCACTCCGGCGTGGTGGAGGACCTGCCCGGCGTCGGAGATCGAGTCGGAGACCAGACCGATGAGGAGATGGCCGGTGTCGATGGGAGCCTGGTCGAGATGGCGAGCCTCGTCTCGCGCCGACGACAGCACCCGGACGAGCGCGTAGCTGGTGTCGAGTCTGGGATCGACGGCCATAGCACCCCTGTCGGGCGCGTCGGTTCGGAATCAAGCTGTCAGCCGGCGATCCGGGAGGCGATCACATCGCCGATCTCGGAGGTGGACATCCCCATGTCGGGGCCACCCATCGCCTTCAGTTCGGGCAGCACCGACGTCGCCGCCTGCTCGGTCGCCTCCGACGCCGCCTCCTCGCCGAGGTGGCGGAGCAGCAGCGCCGCCGACAGGACCGCCGCCACCGGGTTGGCCCAGCCCCGTCCGGCGATGTCGGGGGCCGAACCGTGGACCGGTTCGAACAGGGACGGGTATCGGCGTTCCGGGTCGATGTTCCCCGACGCCGCCAGGCCCATCCCGCCCTGCACCGCCGCTCCCAGGTCGGTGATGATGTCCCCGAACAGGTTGTCGGTGGCGACCACGTCGAAGCGCTCAGGTTGGGTCACCAGGTACAGGCAGGCGGCGTCCACGTGGACGTAGTCCCATTCGACATCGGGGAAGTCCTCCGCCACCTCGCCGGTGGTCCGGTACCACAGGTCCCCGGCGAAGGTGAGGACGTTCGTCTTGTGACAGAGCGTCAGATGCCGGCGCCGGGACCGGGCCCACTCGAAGGCGGCCCGGACGAGGCGTTCCACCCCTTTGCGGGTGTTCAGGGACTCTTGGGTGGCGAGCTCGTCGGGGGTGCCTCTGCGGAGGAACCCGCCCGCACCGGCGTACAAGCCCTCGGTGTTCTCCCGCAGCACCACCAGGTCGCAACGGTCGGGCGTCAACCCGGCGACCGGGGTGGGGACACCTTCGTACAGCTTCACGGGTCGCAGATTGACGTACAGGTCGAAGTCGAAGCGGAGCTTCAACAGCAGACCCCGCTCCAACACCCCGGGTGGCACCTCGGGGGTGCCGACCGCCCCCAAAAGGACGGCGTCGTGGGTGGCCAGTTCCTCTTCCACCGAGTCGGGGAGCACCTCCCCGGTGGCGAGGTAGCGGCGGCCACCCAGGTCGTAGTCGGTGAACTCGACGCCGAACCCGAACCGGTCGGCGGCGGAGGCGATGGCTTTCGTCGCCTCGGCGGTGACCTCCGGTCCGACTCCGTCGCCGGGGATGACGGCGATCCGGTGGGTCGTCACTTCTCAACCTTGTTGAGGGCTTCGACGAAGGCCTCGGCGGAACCCTCCACCACGTCGGTGTTCACCGACCGTCCCGCGTAGGTGTCGTCACCGACCCGGATCACCACGTTGATCTCGGCCATGGCGTCCGCCCCGGACGTCACCGGCACCACCCGGTAGTCGACCAGCCGCGCCTCGAAGGGGAAGGCCTGGCGGATGGCGGCGAACGCGGCGTGCACCATGCCGTCGCCGGTCCCCGAGAACTCCCGGACGGTGCCACCCACGTCGAGTTTCACCACCGCCTGCGGGGTGACGTCGTTGCCGCCGCTGACGTGCAGGCCCACCATCGATACCGGACCTTCGACGACGACCGACTCCTCTTCGACGATCGCCCTGATCTCCGCCTCACCGATGTTCACCTTGCGGTCGGCGAGCCGTTTGAACTTCTCGAACGCCCGGGCGAACGCCTCGTCTTCGAGGACGATCCCCATCTTGGTGAGGGCGTCGGCGAAACCGGCCCGACCCGAATGCTTCCCCAAGACGATCTGGGCGGGCCGTTGACCCACCGCGGCGGCGTCCATGATCTCGTAGGTCTCTCGGGCTCGCAGCACCCCGTGCTGGTGGATCCCGGATTCGTGGGCGAAGGCGTTGCGGCCGACCACCGCCTTGTTGTACTGCACCGGATAGCCGGTGAGCCGTGACACCAGCCGGGACGTCTCGAAGAGCTGGGTGGTGTCGGTCCCCACCTCCACCTCGAAGACGTCCTGGCGGGTCTTCACCGCCATCACCACCTCTTCGATCGACGTGTTGCCGGCCCGTTCACCGATACCGTTGATCGCCCCTTCGATCTGGCGGGCTCCGGCCCGGATCGCCGACAGCGAGTTCGCCACCGCCAGACCGAGGTCGTTGTGGCAATGCACCGAGACGATCACGTCGTCGCGGTCGCCTCGGACTTCGGCGTAGACCCGTTCCAGCAGCTCCACGAAATCGGCCGGGGTGGCGTAGCCGACCGTGTCGGGGATGTTGATGGTGGTCGCCCCCGCCTCCACCGCCGCCCGACACACCTCGATGAGGAAGTCGTGGTCGGTGCGGGTCGCGTCCTGTGGCGAGAACTCGACGTCGTCGGTGTAGCGACGGGCGCGCTTCACCCCCTCCACCGACGCCTTGAGCACCTCTTCGGGGGTCATCCGCAGCATCTTCTCCATGTGCACCTGGGAGGTGGACATGAAGACGTGGATCCGAAAGCGTTCGGCCGCCTTCAACGCGTCGTAGGCCTGGTCGATGTCGTCGGGATGGGCCCGTGCCAGGCTGGCGATCACGGGGCCTTCCACCCCGGCGGCGATCCGGGAGACCGCTTCGAAGTCGCCGGGGGAGGACGCGGCGAACCCGGCCTCCAATACGTCGACTTTCAGTTTGGCGAGCTGGTGGGCGATCGCCACCTTCTCGTCCGGTGTGAGGGCGATGCCCGGGGCCTGTTCGCCGTCACGGAGGGTGGTGTCGAAGATGATGAGTCGGTCGGTCATCGGTGTGCTCCTCGAATGCTCAGGTGCGGGGTTCGGGCGCGGTCCCACCGCGCCGGGTCGGGATGGCCGGGTCGAGGCTCAGGCCCCGCCCGGCCCTGAAAGCGCCAGCAACCCCCCCGAACCCGAGCCGAGACGATGCCGCGACGTCACGACGGCTCCTTGGGGGTGAGGAACGGCATGAGACGGCGAAGCTCCCGGCCGACCTTTTCGATCTCCAGGTTCCGCTGGGCTTCGCGCTGTTCGAGCAGGAACGGGGCCCCCTCTTTCGCCTGGGCGATCCATTCACGAGCGAACGCGCCCGACTGGATCTCCTCGAGGACCTTGCGCATCTCGGCACGGGTCTCGTCGGTGATGATGCGTGAACCCCGGGTGTAGTCCCCGTATTCGGCGGTGTCGGAGATCGAGTAGCGCATCCACGACAGCCCGCCTTCGTAGAGGAGGTCGACGATGAGTTTCAGTTCGTGGAGGGTCTCGAAGTAGGCCGACTCCGGCTGGTATCCGGCTTCGACCAGCGTCTCGTAGGAGGCCTGGATGAGGGCAGAAACCCCGCCGCAGAGGATCACCTGCTCCCCGAACAGGTCGGTCTCGGTCTCCTCCTTGAACGTCGTCTCCAACACGCCGGCCCGGGCACCGCCGATCGCCCAGGCGTAGGAGAGTCCCAGGTCTCGGGCACCGCCGGTGGCGTCCTGATGGACGGCGAGGAGGCACGGCACCCCCGACCCTTCCGTGTAGGTGCGGCGCACCAGATGTCCCGGACCTTTCGGGGCGACCATGAGGACGTCGACGTCTCCGGGCGGTTCGATGGTCCCGTAGTGGATGTTGAACCCGTGGGCGAACATGAGGGCGTCGCCCGACCGCAGATGGGGGGCCACCTGGTCGGCGTACAGGTCGGCCATGTGCTGGTCGGGCACCAACATCATGATCACATCCGCCCATGCGGCCGCGTCGGGGACGTCCATCACTTCGAGGCCTTCGGCGGCCGCCTTTTCCCGGCTCGCCGACCCGGCACGGAGACCGACCACGACGTCGACACCCGAGTCCGCCAGGTTGAGGGCGTGGGCGTGGCCTTGGCTGCCGAACCCGATCACCGCCACCCGGCGGTCCTTGATGATGTCGGGGTTGGTGTCGTCGTCGTGGTAGATCGTCGCCATGGGATGTCCTTCAGTTGACCGCCCGCAGCCGGCCGGGCTTCGTCTTCTGCTCCCGGGCCATGGCGATCCGCCCCGACTTCACGAGATCCACGATCCCGTAGGGGCGGACCAGGTCCAGGAAGTCGTTGATCTTGGCAGGCGTCCCCGAGATCTGAAAACACATCGACGACGGACCGACGTCTACCGCCGTCGCCTTGAAGATCGACGCGATCTCCAACACCTCGCCGCGCTTGCCCGCCGGGGCGGCCACCCGCACCAGCATGATCTCCCGTTCGAGGGCGGTGGCGGGGTCGAGCTCGGTGATGCGGACCACGTTGACGAGCTTGTGGAGCTGCTTTTTCACCTGCTCCAGTTCGGGGGCGTCGACGACGATCGTCATCCGGGACATGCCGGGCTCCGCGGTGGGACCCACCGCCAGCGAATGGATGTTGAAGCCGCGACGGGCGAGAAGGGAGGCGACCCGGGCCAGCACCCCGGGCCGGTCCTCGACGAGCACCGACAGGGTGTGTTTCATGGGAGCGCCCCCAGGTCGTCGGGGCCGAGGATCACCTCGTCGTTGGAGGCTCCCGCAGGCACCATCGGGAACACCATCTCGTCGGGGTCGACGACCAGTTCGACCACGACGGGACGGTCGTCGATGGCGAGGGACTTCTCCAAGGTGGGAGCCACCTCGTCGGGGGTTTCGGCCCGTAGCCCTGCACAGCCCAACCCTTCGGCGATCTTGACGTAGTCGACGTCGTCGCCGAGCACCGAGGCGGAGAGCTTGCCGCCGTAGAACAGCTTCTGCCACTGGGTCACCATCCCGTAGGAGCGGTTGTTGAACACCGCGACCTTGACGGGGATCCCCTCACTCGCCGCGGTGATGAGCTCCTGGAGCGTCATCTGGAAGCTGCCGTCGCCGTCGATGGCGTAGACGAGGTCGTCGGGTCGCCCCACCTTCGCCCCGATGGCGGCGGGGATGGCGAACCCCATCGTGCCGAGCCCCCCCGAGTTGATCCAGCGGCGCGGGTCGGAGAACCGCCAGAACTGCGAAGCCCACATCTGGTGCTGGCCGACGCCCGCCACCAAGGTGGCGTCGCCGTCGGTGAGGCGATACAGCTCCTCGATCACGAACTGGGGTTTGATCGGACCGTCGGGCTGCTGGTCGTAACGGAGGGGATAATCCCGCTTCCAGGCGGCGATCGTGTCGAGCCACGGATGACGGTCGGGGGTCTCCCGACCGGCCCACGCCTCGATGAGCTGGGTGAGGATCCGGCGAGCGTCACCGACGATGGGGACGTCGGCGGTACGCACCTTCCCGATCTCGGCGGGGTCGACGTCGACGTGGATCACCTTGGCATGGGGGGCGAAGGTGTCGACCTTGCCGGTGACCCGGTCGTCGAAACGGACGCCGATGGCGATCAGCAGGTCGGCTTTCTGGAGGGCGGTGATGGCGGTGTAGGTGCCGTGCATCCCCGGCATCCCCAACGACAGCCGATGGTCGTCGGGGAAGGCACCCCGGCCCATCAGGGTGGTGGTGACGGGCACGTTGACGAGTTCGGCGAATCGGCGCAGCTCGGCGGAGGCGTTCGCCTTGATGATCCCGCCGCCGACGTAGAGGACGGGACGCTGCGCCTCGGCGATCAGGTCGACGGCCTCTTTCACCCTGCGGGGGTGGCCGTCCACCGTCGGTTTGTACCCGGCGAGGGAGATCTCTCCCGGCTCCCGCCAGGTGGTGGTCGCCGTGAGCACGTTCTTGGGGAGGTCGATGAGGACCGGTCCGGGCCTCCCCGTCGAGGCGATGTGGAAGGCCTCCCGCACCACCTGGGGGATCTCGTCGACGTCGGTGACGAAGTAGTTGTGCTTCGTCGCGGGCATCGTGATGCCGGTCGTGTACGCCTCCTGGAAGGCGTCGTTGCCGACCGCCGACGTCGGGACCTGCCCGGTGATGGCGACGATCGGGACCGAGTCCATGAGGGCGTCGGCGAGGGGGGTCACCAGGTTGGTGGCGCCGGGCCCCGACGTGGCCATCGCCACCCCGACCCGCCCCGTCGCCCAGGCGTAGCCCTCGGCCATGTGTCCGGCACCCTGCTCGTGGCGGGCGAGGATGTGACGGATCGGGCTGTCGTGCAGCGGATCGTAGGCGGGGAGGATCGCCCCGCCGGGGACGCCGAACACGACGTCCACCCCTTCGTGTTCGAGGGCGGTGATGAGAGCTTGGGCGCCGGTGATCGTGCTCATGGTGGATCCTGGGACGGGAACGAAAAAACCCTCCTGGTGGGGAGGGCATCGGGAGCGCACACGCCGTTGTCGGAGAAGGCGTGTGCGCTACGGAAGTACGAGAATGGTCGCGTTCATCAGGCGGGCAGTATGCCCGATCGTGCCGGGGGATGCAAGGTTTGGAGGCACCGGGCTGCATACTGGACCCATGGACATCCCCGACGAGCTGCTGGCACCGGCGGTCGCCGCGGTCCGGCGGGCCCTCGCCGAGCTCGACGGATCCGAGATTCCGGCGCGGCTTCGCCGGGTGGCGTCGTCGTCGGCCCGGCACCTCCCTGCCCCGCTGCGCCGGTCCGTCCTCGGGGAACTCGACACGTCGGAATGGATGCGGGCTCGGGCCCGGGAATGCCTCGACGACGGGGACGAGCCGGCGACCAGGGTGTCCCTCCTGTTCCTGGAACGCCCCGCCGGGTGGGAAGAGGAGGTCCGGGGGATCGTCGAGGAGGTCCAGGCACGGCACCAGCAGCGGGCGGAGCGACGGTGGCGGGAGGCGGTGGAGCGGCTCGAAGGGGAGCTGCAACGGGAACGTGAGGCCCTTCGCAGGGTTCGACAGGAGATGGCGGATCGGATCGCCGAGGCCGAAGCGGAGGCGAAGGCGGCGGCGGCGGACCGTCTGCGACGGTCCGACCGGCGAGCCAGGGAGCTGGGCGAAGAGGTGGCCCGCCTCCGCGCCGAGCTGGATCGGGTCGAAGGGGAACGGGACCGCCTGGAGGCGGAGCTCGCCGAGTCGGATCGTCGGCTCGCCGACCTGCGTGATCGCCTGCGGCGCCGTCGCCGGGCCGGCGAGGACCCTTCGGGCGGCTACGGGTGGTCCCTGAGCGACCCCTTCTCGCTGGCTCGGGACCTCGACCGCCTGGTCGCGGCCCTCGAGATCGGCCCCGAGTCGGAGGAGGGCAGCGGACGAGAGGCACCTGCCGTCCCGACGTTGCCTGGCGGACTGCGCCCCGACGACGGTTCGGCGATCGAATGGGTGCGGGGCCGGACGATCCCGATGGTGCTGGTAGTCGACGGATACAACGTGGCGTTCGAACTGGCCGACGGCCAACCCGACGAGGCCGTCCTCCGGCGGCTGGAGGGGGGCCTCCGTCGGCTGTGGCGTACCGCCGAGGGGCCGCTGCGGATCGTCGTCTTCTACGACAGCGGCGACGCCCCCGACTCGGTGAGCACGCCGGGGGTGGAGATCCGCTACGTACCCGACGCCGACGACGCGGTGGTCGACGCTGCGGCGTCCGCCTCCGTGCCCGCCGTGGTGGTGTCGTCGGATCGGCGGGTTCGGGAAGGCGCCGAGGCGGTCGGTGCGATCGCGCTGTGGTCGGAGGCGCTGGCCGAATGGATCGACGGCTGAACGCCGAAACTGTCACACCCATCCGGTATGGGTCAGGGCATGGACACATCTCACCTGCAACCCGGTTCGCCCCTGGTCGTCGACTGCGACCGATGCCTGATGGCAGACAGCGCCGCCTGTGACGACTGTGTGGTCGCCTATCTCACCGGCCCCGGCGGTCCCCTCGTCCTCGAAGCCGACGAACGGCGTGCCCTGGACGCCTTGGCCGACGCCGGCCTGGTGCCGGGGCTGCGGCTCGTCACCCGCCACCCTCCCCGCTCGGCAGCGGGCTGACCGCACCTAGGCTCGGGGTTCCATGGATGATCTCCGAGCGCGGATCGAGGCCGTCGCCCATGACGCCGGCGTGTCGCGGATCGGGGTCGCCACCGTGGAGCCCTTCGTCGACGTGGAGGCGGCACTGCGGGAACGCCGGCGGCAGGGCATGTCGGCCCGTCTCGGATTCACCTTCCGGGACCCCTCCCGGGCGACCGACGTCCGGCGCAGCCTGCCCTGGGCCGAGCGGCTGGTCGTCGGCGCCCGGTCGTACCTGCCCGAAGCCGGGCATCCGGGGGGCCGCCGGCCGGGCGAAGGGCGGATCGCCCGCTTCGCCGTCGACGACTCCTACCTTCCTCTCCGCCGCGGCCTCGAAGCCGTCGCCGATCTGCTCCGAAGCGAAGGCCACCGGGCTGAGCTGCTGGTCGACGACTCCCGGCTCGTCGACCGTGCCGCCGCCGTTCGGGCCGGGGTGGGCTGGTGGGGGAAGAACACGATGGTCCTCGCCCCCGGTGACGGACCGTGGCTGCTGCTCGGATCGGTCGTCACCGACGCCCGCCTCGAACCGGACCGGCCGATGCGCCGGGACTGCGGCCGATGCGAGGCCTGCCTCCCGGCCTGCCCGACCGGGGCGTTGGTGGCCCCCGGGGTCCTCGACGCCCGCCGATGCATCGCCTACTGGCTCCAAGCCCCCGGGTCGATCCCCAGGCACCTGCGGCGGGCGATCGGCGACCGCTTCTACGGCTGTGACGACTGCCTCGAGGCGTGTCCGCCCGGCCGCAAACCCCTGACCGGCACCGCCAGGCGTCGAGGGCTCGTCGACCTGCGATGGGTGCTGTCGGCCTCCGACGACGAACTCTTGGCCACCTTCGGCCGCTTCTACATCCCCCGCCGCAACCCGAACATCCTCCGCAGGAACGCCCTCGTCGCCCTGGGCAACGGAGGAGACGAGGCCGACGCCGAGGTCGTCGACCGGTATCTCGACCATCCCGACCCGATGCTCCGTGTCCACGCCGTCTGGGCCCTCGGCCGTCTCGCCCCCTCCGCCCTGACCCTCCGGCTGTCCCGACTCCTCGAAGATCCCAGCCCGGAGGTGGTCGACGAGGTTCGGGAGTTCGTCGCCGCAGGCTCCGGGGCGGGCATGGAGACGGTTCGGCCGTCCCGGACGTCGGAGGCCTCGTAACATCTCGGCCATGGCGCGCAAGATCCACTCCCACGAGGTCACCGACGGGCTGGCGAAGGCCGGTGCCCGAGCCATGCTCCGGGCGGTCGGTTTGACCGACGACGACTGGTCCAAACCTCAGGTGGGGATCGTCTCCGCCGGCAACGAGGTCACCCCCTGCAACGTCACCGGCCCGTTCCTCTCCGAACGTGCCCGGGAGGGTGTACGGGCGGCGGGAGGAGTCGGGTTGGTGTTCAGCACCATCGCCGTCTCCGACGCCATCGCCATGGGCCACGAGGGGATGCGGGCGTCCCTCGTGTCCCGGGAGGTGATCGCCGACTCGGTGGAGTTGGTGATGCACGCCGAACGGTTCGACGCCATGGTGACCATCGCCGGATGCGACAAGTCGCTGCCCGGCATGCTCATGGCGGCCGCACGCACCAACCTCCCGTCCATCTTCCTGTACGGAGGCTCCAGCCTGCCGGGTCGTTACGCCGGACGTGACATCTCCATCGTCGACGTGTTCGAGGCGATCGGCGCGGTCTCCGAAGGCAGGATCGACGCCGACGAGCTGGCCGAGATCGAACGTCGGGCCTGTCCGGGCGCCGGGTCCTGTGCCGGCATGTTCACCGCCAACACGATGGCGTCGGTGGGCGAGGCGATCGGCATGTCGCTGCCGGGGTCGGCGACCGTCCCGGCGGTGGACGCCCGGTTGGAGGCGTTCGCCGTCCGGTCGGGGGAGGCGGTGATGTCGCTCCTCGACTCCGACCTCCGTCCCCGCCACATCATGACCCGGCCGGCTTTCGAGAACGCCATCACCACGGTGATGGCCCTCGGCGGATCGACCAACGCCGTCCTGCACCTCCTCGCCATCGCCCGGGAGGCCGGGGTCGAGCTCGACCTCGACGACTTCGACCGGATCAGCCGCCGGACCCCGCACCTGGGGGATCTGAAACCCTTCGGGAACCACCACATGGTCGACCTGGACCGGATCGGTGGCGTCCCGGTGGTGCTACGGGCCCTCCTCGACGAGGGGCTGCTCCACGGCGACGTCCCCACGGTGACGGGACGGACGATGGCCGAGAACCTCGCCGACGTGACCTTCCCCGCCGACCAGACGGTGATCCGCCCCGTCTCGGCGCCGCTGGCCGAAGAGGGAGGGATCGCGGTGCTGAAGGGCAGCCTCGCCCCTCGGGGAGCGGTCGTGAAGGTGGCCGGGGTCGCCTTCGAGACCTTCGAAGGGCCCGCCCGGGTGTTCGAAGGTGAACAAGAAGCCCTCGACGCCCTCTTCGGGCACCGGATCCGGCCCGGCGACGTCCTCGTCATCCGCACCGAAGGTCCCCGGGGTGGGCCGGGAATGCGGGAGATGTTGCAGATCACGGCGGCGATCAAAGGAGCCGGCCTGGGCAAGGAGGTGCTGTTGGTCACCGACGGTCGCTTCTCCGGCGGTACCACCGGCCTCTGCATCGGTCACGTCGCCCCCGAATCCGAAGTGGGTGGACCCATCGGTCTGGTGGAGGAGGGCGACCGGATCCGGGTCGACGTCGCCGCCCGCACCATCGACCTGTTGGTCGACGAAGCCACCTTGGAGGAGCGGAGGGGAGGTTGGAAACCCCGTCCACCCCGATACACGACCGGTGTCCTCGCCAAATACGCCAAGCTGGTAGGCCAGGCCGACGAGGGTGCGGTGACCGGTTGACCGTGGTCGCCGTCTACGCCTCCGCCACCGTCGTCGGGTTGGTCGCCCTCGTCGGCTGGATCCTCACCGCCGCCCTGGCCGGTGCACGCGACGCCGGGTTCGACCCGGAGGAGCGGTTCGGTGTCGGAGGGCGCCGGGTCGTCGCCGGGGTGACCGCCTTCGGGTTGGGTGGGATGGCCGCGGCGTTCTCCCCCCTCGACCCGGCACCGTTGCTCGAGGTGGCCGCCGCGGTCGTCGCCGCCGCCGGTGCCGTCTGGTACGCGGGCCGTCCCGGTGCCGAAGGCTGAACATGCTCATCGTCTCCGACGTCCACGCCGCCTTCGACGCGCTGGCGGAAGTCGCCCAGGCCGGTGAGACGCTCCTCGTCTTGGGCGACCTCATCAACCTGGTCGACTACCGGACGGGGGAGGGCGCGGTCGCCGACGTCCTCGGCGCCGAGTTCGGTCGACGGTCGGCGGCGCTGCGGGGCGCCGGCGACTATGCGGGGATGCGGGCGTTGTGGCGGGAGGTCATCGGTGAACGTCTCGACGAGGTCCGAGCGGGGATCGACGCCGCCGTGGGTCGCCAGTACCGACAGATGACCGTGGCCCTCGAAGGGGCGAAGGGCTATGTGACGTTCGGGAACGTCGACCGGCCCGACCAGCTCGCCGCCGCCCTCCCCGACGGGATGGTCTTCGTCGACGGTGAAGTCGTCGAGATCGACGGTCTCCGCTTCGGGTTCGTCGGAGGGGGTGTCGAGACGCCGCTGCGGGCGGCAGGGGAGGTCTCCGACGCCGAGATGGCACGAAAACTCGACCGTCTGGGGCCGGTGGACGTGCTGTGTTCGCATCTTCCGCCGGCGGTCCCCGCCCTGCACACCGACGTGGTAACCGGTCGCCGGGAGCGGGCTTCGGTCCCCATCCTCGACTACCTGCGGTCGACCCGACCCGCCTTCCACTTCTTCGGCGATGTCCACCAGCCCCAAGCGTATCGGTGGCGGCTCGGTCCCACCTTGTGCGTCAACGTCGGGTATT
Source organism: Acidimicrobiia bacterium (assembly GCA_015488325.1). Lineage (GTDB taxonomy): Bacteria > Actinomycetota > Acidimicrobiia > Spongiisociales > ZC4RG35 > S012-128. The sequence goes on from WFOA01000119.1 coordinate 12,400, forward strand.
TCCGGGCGACCCGCAGGGCCGTCCGCTTCGATCCCGCCACCGGCCCCGTTCCGGCGCCGGTGGTGGGTCGCTAACCTCGACGGCTGGGAGGATTCGGTAACCGTGACCGACAACACCGTCCAGACCATCGAGATCGACTCGCCACCGGAGGCGATCTTCGCCGTCGCCGCCGACGTCGCCGCCTACCCCGAGTGGGCGACCGGGATCCGGTCCACCGAGGTGCTCGAGACCGACGACCGGGGACGACCCCTCCGGGTGCGGTTCGTGGTCGACGGCATGGTGAAAGAGATCACCTACACCCTGCGCTACACCTACGACGAGCCGCATTCCATCTCGTGGGAGGCCGAACCCGGCCCCGACATCGAAGAGATGGAGGGTTCGTACACGTTCACCGAGATCGCCCCCGGCCGCACCGAAGTGGTGTACGCGCTCCGGGCGGTCCCGGCGTTCACCATCCCCGGCTTCCTTCGCCGTCAGGTGGAGAAGCAGATCGTCGGAACGGCACTGAGGGGGTTGCGTCGGAGGGTGGAGGAGATCGGGGGCACCTGACGTGCGCATCGTGCTCGTCACCGGCAAGGGGGGTGTGGGCAAGACCACGGTGGCGGCCGCCACCGCCCTCGCCGCCGCCGAACACGGGCACCGTACGCTGATCAGCTCCACCGACCCGGCCCATTCGCTCGCCGACGCCTTCGAAGCCGCCCTCGGCGACGAACCCACCGAGGTGGCGCCGGGGTTGATGGGCCAGCAGATCGACGCCCAGAGCCAGCTCGATCGACATTGGGGCGCCATCCGGGATCAACTGATGTCGGTGTTGGGATGGGGCGGCGTGGAGGGCATCGAAGCCGAGGAGTTCCTGGTCTTTCCGGGGATGGACGAGCTGTTCGCCCTCCTCGAAGTGGACCGTCACGCACGCTCGGGCGCATTCGACGTCATCGTCGTCGACTGCGCACCGACCGCCGAGACGCTCCGTCTGCTCAGCCTCCCCGAGGTCCTGTCGTGGTATTTCGAACGGATCCTGCCCACGGAGCGTCGGATCATGAGGGCGGCCAGGCCGATCCTCACCCGGTTCACCGACCTGCCGGTCCCCGAAGACGACGTGTTCGTCGCCGCCCAGAGCGTGTTCGACTCGGTGGAGTCGGTGAAGGCCCTGTTGGGGGATCCCCGGGTCGCTTCGGCCCGTCTCGTCGTCAATCCCGAGAAGATGGTGATCGACGAGGCCCGACGCACCTACACCTACCTGGGTTTGTTCGGATACGGGGTGGACGGGGTGGTCGTCAACCGGGTCCTTCCCGAGGAGGTGTCCGACCCGTACTTCGATCGGTGGCGGGCGATCCAGAAAGGTCACCTCCACACCATCGACGAGGCGTTCGCCGACGTGCCCCGACTCCGTCTCCGGCTCTTCGACGACGAGATGGTCGGTCTCGACCGGCTCCGTCTCATGGCGTCGGAGCTGTACGGCGACGTCGACCCGGTCGGCGGCTTCGAGGCCCGGAGCCCGTTCCGGGTGACCGAGTCGGAGGGGCGGGTCGTGTTGGAGGTCGCCGTGGCGTTCGCCCACCGCGACGAAGTGGAGGTGTTTCGGCGTGGCAGCGAGCTGTTCGTCGGCGTCGGACCGTACCGGCGGTCCTTCGTCCTCCCCGACTCGCTGCGGCGACGGCGGGTGGAGGCGGCCCGGCTGGTCGACGGTGTGCTCCGGGTGAGTTTCGACGGAGGAGAAGGATGAGGGTCGACTCCGACGTCGCCGAGGCCCTGCGGCGTGCCGGTCGGCGGGTCGTGTACCACCTGATCCGGGCTGGAATCGAAGGGCTGAAGGCGGTGGAGGCGGTGGTCGACGAGTTGGGGAGCGTCGGACGGGAGTCGGAGCCTCGCGACGAGCCCGTCGAACGCGTCGAGGTGGAATGAGCGATCCTCCGGTCGCCGGGATCGACGTCGGTGGCACCTTCGTGAAGTGGGTGCTGCTCGGCGACGGTGCCGAACGGGTCGACGACGGCGTGCGGAGGCTCCCCGGCGACGGCGTGTTCGAGGCGGTGGCGGACCTCGGCGCCGAACTCGTCGGCCGCGGGGCACGTGCGGTCGGGGTCGGGGTGGCCGGCCTCGTCGTGTGGCCGGAAGGGGAGTTCGTGTGGGGTCCCCACGTCCCCGGCCGGTCGGTTCCGTACCGGCGGCGGCTGAGCGACACCCTGGGGGTCCCCGCCGTCGTCGACAACGACGCCAACCTGGCGGCCCTCGCCGAACTGCGGCTCGGTGCCGCCCGCGGTCACCGCCACGCGTTGATGTTGACTTTCGGGACCGGCATCGGTGCGGGGATGGTCGTCGACCGGCAGATCTTCCGGGGCCGGAACTTCGCCGGGGAGGTGGGGCATATGGTCCTCGACCCCGACGGGCCCCTGTGCGCCTGCGGGCGGCGGGGATGCTGGGAGACCTTCGTGTCCGGGTCGCGCCTCGATCAGCTCGCCGCCGAGCTGGCGGACCGGGCACCCGACGGAGCCCTGGCCCGGCTGGTCGGTGCCGACCGGCCCGAAGGTCGCCACCTCACCGCCGCGGCGGCGGCCGGGGATCCGGCTGCCCGGGCGGCCCTCGCTGAGGTCGGCGGATGGCTGGGACGGGGTGTCGCCAACCTGGTCGCCATCTTCGATCCCGAGGTGGTGGTGATCGGCGGGGCGGCGGCCCAGGCCGGAGACCATCTGCTCGACCCGGCCCGCAAGGTCGTCGGCCAGGTGCTCCAGGGAGCCGAGTACCGTCCTGACCTGCCGATGGTCCCTGCCGTGTTCGGTCCCTTGGCCGGAGCGGTGGGGGCGGCCATCTTGGCCACCGAGACCCTGCTGTGACATGAACGACCGACTTCGACCCGACGAGATCCTCGACCCGGCGATCCCGGCCACCACCCAGGCGGTCCGGCTGTTGCGCGACGCGGTGGGGATGTTGCCGAACCTGCTCAAGCTCCTCACCCGACTGCTCCGAGACCCTCGGGTGCCTGTGCGATCGAAGGTCGCGGTCGGTCTCGCCCTCGCCTACGTCGTCTCCCCGATCGACGTGCTCCCCGAGTTCGTGCCCGTCTTCGGCTTCGCCGACGACGTCCTCTTGGTGGCGGCCGCCTTGAACCATCTCGTCAAGGTGGCGGGCCCCGACGTCGTCTTGGAGCACTGGGACGGCTCCCGTGACCTGCTGGGTCTCGTGGAGGCCGTCCTGGAGACCGCCACCGAGCTGGTCCCGACCCGGGTGCGCCGGATCGTCGCCCGGTTGGTGGGCGACTGAGAAGCCGCCGGTAACCTGAATCCGATGGAGTTCCGGCGTATCGATCGTCTCCCGCCCTACGTCTTCGCCGAGGTGGACCGCCGAAAGATCGCCGCCCGGCGTGCAGGCGAAGACATCGTCGACCTGGGGTTCGGGAACCCCGACATTCCTTCGGCTCCCTTCGTGGTGGACAAGTTGGTCGAAGCGGCCCGCAATCCTCGAAACCACCGCTATTCGGTGTCCCGGGGCCTGCCCAACCTGCGCCGGGCCGTCGCCGAGCGTTACCGGCGCCGGTTCGGGGTGGAGCTCGACCCCGAAACCCAGGTCATCTCCACGATCGGAGCCAAAGAGGGCCTCTCCCACCTTCTGTGGACCCTGCTGCAGCCGGGGGACGTGGCGATCGTCCCCGAACCTTCCTACCCGATCCACATCTACGCGCCGATCATCGCCGGAGCCGAGGTCCGCCAAGCGCCGATCGAACGTGAGGCCGACTACTTCGAAGTCCTCGAACGGATGTTCCGGAACTCGTGGCCGCGGCCTCGGGTGATCATCGTGTCGTTCCCCCACAACCCCACCACCCATTGCGTCGATCTCCGCTTCTTCGAACGTCTCGTCGCCTTCGCCCGCGAACACGAAGTGGCGGTGGTGCACGACTTCGCCTACGCCGACATCGCCTTCGACGGCTACCGGCCGCCGTCGATGATGCAGGTGCCCGGAGCCGTCGACGTCGGGGTGGAGCTGTACACGCTGACGAAGGGTCATTCGATGCCCGGTTGGCGGGTCGGGTTCGTCGTCGGGAACGCCGAGATGGTGGCCGCCCTCGCCAAGCTCAAGTCGTACCTCGACTACGGGACCTTCCAGCCGATCCAGATCGCTGCGATCGTCGCCCTCAACGAAGGTGACGGCTACGTGGAGGAGGTCAACGCCATCTATCGGCGACGGCGGGACGCCCTCGTCGACGGACTGGTACGGAGCGGCTGGAAGGTCGAACGGCCGCGGGGCACCATGTTCGTGTGGGCTCCGATCCCCGACCCGTATCGGGAGATGGGTTCGCTGCCCTTCGCCCTCGACCTGTTGGACCGGGCGAAGGTTGCGGTGAGCCCGGGGATCGGGTTCGGGCCGTCGGGTGAGGGGTTCGTGAGGTTCGCGCTCGTCGAGAACGAACACCGCATCGGCCAGGCCGTCCGCGGCATCCGCAAGGCCCTCGACCGGCTCTGAGGCGGACCATCCCCGAGCCGGCGGCTCCTATCCTCCGGGCATGGCCTTCGCCGACGGTACCGCCGATTTCCGTTCCGACACCGTCACCCGTCCCACCCCTGCCATGCGCAAGGCGATGGCGGAAGCCGAGGTCGGCGACGACGTCTACTCGGACGACCCGACGGTCAACCTCCTGGAGGAGGAATCGGCCGAGGTGGTGGGCAAGGAGGCGGCCGTGTTCGTACCGTCGGGGACGATGGGGAACCAGCTGGCGGTGATGACCCAGACCCGACCCGGCGAAGAGGTCCTCTGCGACGGCGGAGCGCATGTCCGCAACGTGGAACGGGGAGCGGCTTCGGCGCTGTCGGGGGTCGCCTTCCGGACGGTGGAGGCCCCCGGGGGTCGGATCACCCCGGGTGACGTCGACGAGGCGATGGCCCTCGCCGGACGTTTCTTCCCGGCGATCCGGTTGATGGTGTGGGAGAACAGCCACAACCTGAGCGGCGGCAAGGTCGTGCCGTTGGACCTGATGGAGGCCTCCAACGCCGCCGCCCGGCGGCACGGGCTGTCGATCCACCTCGACGGTGCCAGGATCTTCAACGCGGCGCTGGCCCTCGGCGTCCCGGCGGCCGCCCTCGCCGCCGGCGTCGACACCGTCCAGTTCTGCTTCTCGAAGGGGCTGGGCGCTCCCGTCGGGTCGGTCCTCTGCGGACCGGCGGACCTCATCGCCGAAGCCCGGTTCCTCCGGAAACGTCTCGGAGGGGGGATGCGCCAAGTCGGGGTGTTGGCGGCTCCGGCGAGGATCGCCCTGGCTGAACGGGACCGGCTGGTCGAAGACCACGACCTAGCCCGGTACCTGGCCGAAGCGTTGGCCGCCCGTTTCCCCGGATCGGTCGACCTCGACGGTGTCGAGACCAACATCGTCAACGTCGACGTGGCCGCCCTCGGCGTTCCCTACCCGGAGATCGCCGATCGTCTGGCGTCGGCCCGCATTCTCACCAACGCCCCCTTCGCCGGGACCTGGCGTCTCGTCACCCACCGTGATGTGGACCGGTCCGACGTCGACCGGCTCGTCGCCGCGTTGTCGTAACCTCCGGGAGGCGGCGAGAGTCGGAGAGGCCGAATGGGTTTTGCGTTGATGTTCCCCGGGCAGGGCAGCCAGTTCGTCGGCATGGGCGCCGACGTGTTCGAACGACGCCCCGACCTGCTCGGTGACCTCGCCGACGAGATCCTCGGGTGGTCGCTTCGCGAGACATGCCTGGAAGGCCCCGAGGATGTCCTCACCTCCACCGATCGGGCGCAGCCCGCCCTGTTCGCCGTCGGCTACGCCCTGTGGGCGGAGTTGGAATCCGAGCTGGGATGCGTTCCCGAGGCCGCGGTCGGCCACTCCCTGGGCGAATACACGGCCCTCACCGCGGCCGGGGTGTTCTCCTACGCCGATGCCCTCGCCGTCGTCGCCGAACGAGGCCGGGCGATGGCCGAGGCCGCGGCAGCCGCCCCGTCGGGGATGGCCGCCCTGCTCGGAGCCGACCGTGCCCTCGCCGACGAGGTCGTCTCCCGGCGGCGGGCCGAGGGGGGTCGGCTCTGGGTGGCGAACGTGAACGCCCCCGGGCAGATCGTGGTCGCCGGGGCGGAAGACGACCTCCGCTGGCTCACCGACCATGGACGGGAGCTGGGTCTCCGCCGGGTGATCCCCCTCAAGGTGGCCGGGGCGTTCCACTCGGAGTTCATGGCACCGGCCGCCCGGCGGGTCGCCGCCGCCTTGGAGAAGGTCGAGCTCGGCGAGGCGCGGTTCCCCGTCTACGCGAACGTCACGGGCCGTCCCCACCGTCCGGCGGAGATCCGAGAGATGCTGGTCCGCCAGGTCGTGTCTCCGGTGCTGTTCGCCGACACCCTCGAAGAGATGGCACGGCAGGGGGTCGACACCTTCGTCCATGTCGGCCCGGGCGACGTGACCGCCGGGTTGGCGAAACGGACCGTGAAGGAGGCCCGAGTCCTCGCGGTCTCCGACGTGGCAGGAATCCCGCCCGCGGTCGAGGCGCTCTCTACGATGTCTGCGCCCAGAGGAGACTGACATGCGGAACGCCACGATCACCGGTTGGGGGAAGGCGCTGCCCCCGCTCGTGCTCACCAACACCGATCTCGAGAAGATCGTCGACACCAGCGACGAGTGGATCACGACCCGGACCGGGATCAAGGAGCGGCGTATCTCCCATGTCGAAGCCACCGACCTCGCCACCGTCGCCGGACGTCACGCCCTCGCCGCCGCCGGTCTCGAACCCGACGCCCTCGACCTCGTCGTCAACGCCACTTGCACCCCCGAGTCGCTCATCCCGGCGTCGGCCTCGTACGTCCAGGCGAAACTGGGGGCGACCAACGCCGGTGCGATGGATCTCAACGCCAACTGCTCCGGGTTCATCTACGCCCTGGTGACGGCCTCGGCGATGGTGTCGGCCGGGGTGGTCGACCGGGTCCTCATCATCGGTGTGGAGAAACTCAGCTACGTCATGGACCTCACCGATCGCAGCACCTGCGTGCTGTTCGGGGACGGCGCCGGCGCCGTGGTCGTCGAGCCGACCGACGAACCGGTGGGGTTGGCGGCGTCCGAGCTGGGGGTCGACGGCACCGTCGCCGACATCCTCTGCGTTCCCGAGTTCGGCACGGTGGGCAGTCCGGGCGTCCGTGACCCGCGGAGAGCCGGGATCAAGATGGAAGGTCCCGAAGTGTTCCGTCGGGCGGTCACCAAGATGGGTGAGGCGTCCCTGCATGTCATCGCCGAGGCGGGGTGGCGGCCCGAGGAGGTGGATCTCCTCATCCCCCACCAGGCCAACCAGCGGATCATCGACGCCACCGCCCGTCGGTTGAAGCTGGATCCGGCTCGGGTCTTCGTCAACATCCACGCCTACGGGAACACGTCGGCGGCGACGATCCCGGTGGCGCTCACCGAGGCGTTGGAGCAGGGTCGTGTCAAGCCGAGGGCGAAGATCGTCTTCGCGGCGTTCGGGGGAGGGCTCACGTGGGCGGCCGCGGCGCTGACCTGGGGCGACCGGGTCACTCCGATCGCCACATCCGACGCCCAGGTCCCCGAGCCGGACCGGACGGTCTGGGATGTGCTGGCTCCCAACCTGGAGTTCTACGGGAACCAGGAGCGGAGCGGATGAGTCGGGTCGCGCTCGTCACCGGAGGTTCACGGGGGATCGGGCGGGCGGTCGCCCTGGAGCTGGCCCGCCGCCGGATGACCGTCGCCGTCAACTACGCCGCCAACGCCGCCGCCGCCGCCGCCGTAGTCGACGAGATCACGGCGGCCGGTGGCCGGGCGATGGCGGTGCAGGCGGACGTTGCCGACGCCGCCGCCGTGGCGGCGATGTTCACGACGGTGACAGAAGCCTTCGGTCCGGTGGAGGTGCTGGTCAACAACGCCGGCATCACCAGAGACGACCTGATCTTGAGGATGTCACCGGAGGTGTTCGACGAGGTCATCGCCACCAACCTGCGCTCGGCGTTCCTCTGCACGAAGGCTGCGCTTCGGGGGATGCTGCGGGCCCGGTGGGGGAGGATCGTGTCGATCGGCTCCGTCGCCGGGCTCGGCGGCAACGCCGGACAGGCGAACTACGCGGCGTCGAAGGCAGGCCTGGTGGGTCTCGCCAAGTCGGTGGCGAAAGAGGTCGGGTCGCGGGGCATCACGGCGAACGTCGTCGCCCCCGGGTTCATCACCACCGACATGACCGAGGCCGTCGCCGACAAGGTGCGGGATGCGACGCTCGGGGCGATCGCCCTCGGGCGGTTCGGCGTTCCCGAGGAGGTCGCCGCCGTCGTCGGGTTCCTCTGTTCCGACGAGGCTTCGTACGTGACCGGCCAGGTGATTCGAGTAGATGGCGGCATGGCCCTCTAGGGTTTGGCCGACTTCCGACAGGAGAGAGGAGACAGCACGATGGATCGTTCCGAGATCGAAACCCGACTCATCCAGGTTCTGGTCGACGAACTGGGTCTCGACGCCGACAAGATCAGCCCCGACGCCGACTTCGAGAAGGACCTCGAGGTGGATTCGCTGGGGGTCGTCGAGTTGCTGATGGCGTTGGAGGACGAGTTCGGCGTGAAGATCCCCGACGAAGAGGCGGAGAACATCCACACCGTCGGTGAGGCCATCGACCTGGTGAGCTCGAAGCTCGGCGCCTGATCCCATGTCCTCGGACCGACGTCGGGTCGTCGTCACCGGGATCGGTGCGGTCACGCCCCTCGGCAACGACGCCCCGACGACCTGGCAGCGGATGCTGGCGGGAGTCTCAGGGGCGGGGCCGATCACCCGGTTCGACGCGTCGGAGCACGCCGTACGGATCGCCGCCGAACTGAAAGGGTTCGATCCCGGAGCGCATTTCGAACGCCGTGAGCTGCGGCGTCTCGACCCGTTCAGCCAGTACTTCCTGGTGGCGGCACGCGAGGCGATGGCCGACGCCGATCTGGTCTTCGAGGAGGAGTCGGAGGAGGCATTCCGGGCCGGTGTCGTCACCGGGGTCGGGTTCGGCGGCATGGAGTCGTTCATCGGGGAGATCGACGTGCTGCGTTCCCGGGGACCGGACCGGGTGAGTCCGGTCGGGGTACCGAAGATCATCCCCAACATCGCCGCCGGCCTGGCGTCGATGGAGCACCATCTGATGGGTCCCGTCACCTGCGTGGTGACGGCGTGTGCAGCCTCGGCCAACGCGATCGGCGACGCCGCCGAGTTCATCCGGCGGGGGGCGGCCGACGTCATGCTGGCCGGAGGCGCAGAGGCGGGGATCACCGACTACGCGATGGCGGCCTTCGCCAAGGCCCGGGCGTTGTCGACCCGCAACGACGAACCGGAACGGGCGTCACGGCCCTTCGACGCCGACCGGGACGGGTTCCTGATGGGGGAGGGAGCCGGGGCCCTCGTCCTCGAAGAACGCGGACGGGCCCTCGCCCGCGGAGCCGACGTCTACGGAGAGGTGTTGGGCTACGGCTCGTCTGCCGACGCCTACCACATCACCCTGCCCCGCCCCGGGGGGAGCGGGCCGGCCCGGGCGATGCGGACGGCCCTCGTCGACGCCGGCCTCGACGCCGCGGAGATCGACTACGTCAACGCCCACGGCACGTCGACGCCGGCGAACGACGTCACCGAGACCGCCGCCCTCAAACTCGCCCTGGGCGAAGACGTCGCCCGTCGGGTGCCGGTCTCGTCCACCAAGTCGATGACGGGCCACATGCTCGGAGCGGCCGGTGCCGTCGAAGCCATCGCCTGTCTCATGGCGATCCGGTTCGGGGTGGTGCCGCCGACCATCAACTACGAGACCCCCGATCCCGAATGCGATCTCGACTACGTCCCGAACGAGGCGAGGGAAGTCGACGTGCGCTACGCCATGTCGAACAATTTCGGGTTCGGTGGTCACAACGCCGTCCTGGTGCTGGGCCGGGCCTGAAGGCGCCGGCCGGGTCGGTCACACCTCGCAGCCGGGGCCGGGGGGTCGTTCTCCCCGGGCGGAGGCCTCCCGATGTTCGGCGAGGGAACGCAGGACCAACACCATCACGACCGCCATCCCCAAGGTCACGACGAGGAACGCGGCGACGGCGATCAGCGCCGCCCACACGAGGCATCCCTCCGGGCGACAGCTCACGTCGGTGACGACCCATCCGAGGACCCCTCCGAGCAGCCCGGCTCCCAGGGAAGGGACCGCCACCCACGGGTTGAGCCGTCTCACGTCTTCCGCCGTCCTCGTTCGTCCAGGCCGGCCGCCTCGAGGATCTCGGGTGGGGTGAGCTCGGCGGGGATGGGGACCGAACGCGCCTTCGTGGTCAGGGGCCTGGCGGCGACGAGGACGCCAGACGTCCAGGCGAGGGCGCCGGCGGCGACACCGACGACGGCTAGGACGAGCCCGGTGACGCCGCCTTCGAAGATGCCGGTCACCACCGCCACGGCCGGGTACAGGAGGCGTACCGCCACGACGGCGCCTTTCACCGTCTTCGCGTACCAGAACGCGGCGAGGGGAGCGGCGGCGACCCCGACGATGGCGGCGGTGCCGAGACCGCTGACAGCGGCGGCTCCGACGATCCCCGGGGTGGCGAGGAGGAGGATCTCGAGGACGACCGCCACCTCGGGGGGGCCGAGGGCGGCGGGGCGTTCACGAACCCACCCTTTGAGCCACGGGCCGGTCACCGCTCCCAGGGCGGCAGCCGAGGTGGCCGCGGCCACCGCCCACGGGGCGCCGAACTCGACGAAGGCACCCAGGGCGAGGCCGGCGGCGGCGGTGGCGGCGGCGAGACGGCGGGCCCAGCGTGAACGTCCCAGGATCATCCCGACCACGGCGACGGTGGCGAGGAGCACCAGGTCTGCGGCGATGGCGACGACGGCGCGTCTCGGCCAGGGGCCGGCGAGGGTCACGAGGGCCCACGCCCAGGCGAGGGCGGCGAGGAGCGGGAGCGATGCGGCGCTGAAGACGGAGACCATGGGTTGGCGGTGGCGTTCGACGTTCGGCAGAGTTGTCGCGATGAGTGTCGATGCCGGCGGCGCCGAACGCAAACCATGAACGGGAGGCACCCCGACCTGTGGCCGGGCGAGTTCGTCTTCTGCCCGATGTGTGCCGGCCGTCTCGCCCCCCGGGAGGTGGGGGGTCGGGTACGGATGGCGTGTCCGTCCTGCGGGTGGGTTCACTATCGGGACCCGGGGATCGGAGCGGCGGTCGTCGTGTTCGACGACCGTGGATGGGTGCTCCTGGTACGGCGGGGACCCCGTTCGTCGCGGGCCGGCGCGTGGTCGTTGCCTGCCGGGTACGTCGACTACGGCGAAGACATCCGTGAGGCCGCCGCTCGGGAGCTCCGGGAGGAGACCGGCCTCGTGGCGGAGATCGGCGACGTCGTCTGGGTGTCGACCAACTTCCACGACCCGGCCAAGGTGACGGTGGGGGTGTGGTTCGAGGCGACGGTGACCGGAGGCACCCTGACGGCAGGGGACGACGCGGCGGAAGCCCGCTACTTCCCTCCCGACGGCCTCCCCAACCTGGCGTTCCCCGCCGACGCGGAGGTGATCGCGGCGTTGGCCGGTCGAAGCTCGGACTGATCGGGATCCCACCGGCCGCGTTCCCGCCAGGGAACACCCGGCTCCAGGGTCACCACGGTGCCGTGCCCGGGCTTGTCGGTGTGGAGCTCCGTCAGGTCCCGTCCTGTGAGGAACAGCCTCACTGCCTGGAGGGGGTCTTGGTGGCCGACGACGACCACGTCGCCTCCCGACCGGGCGGCGAAGCCTTCGACGGCGTCGGCCATCCTTCGGGCGAGGGAGTCGAGGCTCTCGGGGGCGAACGGCAGGTCTTCGGGATGCGCCAGATAGGCTTCGACCTCGCCGGGATACACGGTCGGCAGCCGGTCCCAGGGGGTCCCCTGCCACCGGTCGCCGAGGCGCCATTCGGTGAGTCGTTCGTCCACACGGACGACGAGTCCGCGGACCCGTGCGATCGAAGCGGCCGTCTCCAACGCCCGTTCGAGGGGCGACGACCAGACCTCGACGATCGGACAGTCGGCCAGGTAGGCGGCGACGTCCTCCGCTTGGCGGCGTCCCCGCTCCGAGAGGCGGAATCCCGCCATGCGGGCGTAGACGAGATGGTCGGGGTTGTGGACCTCGCCGTGGCGGACGAGGTGGACGCGACGGGCGGTCATCCGGCCAGATTAGGGGCGGGGATGGGCGCCGGTTCCCGCTACCGTCGAGGTGTGGCGTTCACCGAATCGATCCTCCACGTCGACATGGATGCCTTCTTCGTCGCCGTCGAGCGCCGACACCGTCCGGAGCTCCGGGGCCGCCCGGTCGCCGTGGGAGGTACCGGCCCGCGCGGGGTCATCGCCTCCGCCTCCTACGAGGCGCGACGTTACGGGGTCCGTTCGGCGATGCCGACCTCGAGGGCGCGGCGGCTGTGCCGCTCCCTCGTGGTGGTCCCCCCCGACCACGCCCGCTACGTCGAGGCGTCGGAAGCGGTGTTCGAGGTGTTCGGCTCGTTCACGCCGCGGGTCGAAGGGCTCTCCCTCGACGAGGCGTTCCTCGACGTCTCCGGGCTGCGGCGCCACTACCCGGACCCGGAGGCGGTCGCCGAGGCTCTGCGGCGGCGTGTCGCCGAGGCGACCGGACTGGTTGCCTCGGTGGGGATCGCCGCCACCAAGCTGGTGGCGAAGCTGGCGTCGGCAGATGCCAAGCCCGACGGGGTGCTCCGTGTGCCCACGGACGAGGTGGAGCGCTACCTGGCGCCCAAACCGGTAGGTGCGCTCTGGGGGGTGGGGGAGGCGACCCGCGCGGCGTTGGAGCGGTTGGGGGTGCACACCGTCGGGGAGCTGGCGGCCGTCCCCGAACGGGTCTTGGAGCGGGAGCTCGGCCCGACTCTGGGCGCGCATCTGGCCCGGGTCTCCCGGGGCATCGACCCGCGGCCCGTGATCCCCGACTCCGAGGTGAAATCGGTGTCGGTGGAGCAGACCTATCCCAGCGACCTGTCGGACCGGGACCGCATCGCCTCCGAGCTCCTGAAACACGCCGACCGTCTCGCCTACCGTCTCCGACGCGGTGGGCTTCGTGCCCGCACCGTCACCGTGAAGATCCGGTTCGCCGACTTCTCGACCGTGACCCGCTCCCACACCCGTGGGACCCCGACGGCGACGACCCGCGACCTCTACGCGGACGCCCGCCGGTTGCTGGGGAAGGTGCCGTTGCGAAAACCGGTGAGGCTGTTGGGGGTGGGGGCGTCCGGGCTCGAACCCGATGGGGCACCCCGCCAGCTCCAGGTGGGCGACGACGACGGATGGGAGCGGATCAGCGAAGCGGTCGATTCGGTGCGGGAGCGGTTCGGGACCGGGGCGGTGGTCCCGGCACGGTTGGTTGCCGAAACGGGCTCGGACGAGGCCTCATCGTGAGCGGCGACGTCACGTATACTGTGGGCCAGGACACCCGACGGGCAATGCATGAGCCGAGGTGATGGGATGCCCTTGGACGACCGTGAGCAGAGGATCCTGGCCGAGATCGAGCGCCAGTTCTACGAGGAAGACCCGGGGTTGGCTCACGCGGTGCGCAACATCGACCGGTCGGGCCGGTTCGGTACCCGACTTCCTCTGGTCGGTGTGATCGTCGGCATCGTGGTCGTCCTCGTCTCCTTCACGGTCTCCACCGTGGTGGCGGTCGCCGGTTTCCTGCTGATGGTGGTCTCGGCCACCGCCCTCGCCCACGGTATCCGGGCCCGTGGAGGCATCGGCTTGGCCGCCGGGGGGAGTCGCAGCCCGCGGATCCGGTTCCGGCGCCGGACCTGAGCGCCGCACCGAGGGCCGATGGGGGAGGTCGTCGACGGTGGTCCTCGGACTCGTCCACGAGAACCCCCCCTGTGAACGGACCCGCCGGTTCCGTGCTGGCTAGAGTGCGCTCCGCCGTGGATGCCCGCCGGGGTGCCTAGGTGTCCATGGACACGACGGAGGAGGGACGACGACCGGCCGCCGTATCCGGTCGTCCCGGACGACGAGAGGACCGCGATTGGTGGAAGGATTCACCGCTCAGCAAGCCTGCAAGCTGACCAACTGCACGCCCCACCAGCTCAGGTACTGGGACCGAGTCGGATTGGTGTCGCCATCGCTGCAGAGGACGGGAGGAAGGCCCGGGGTTCGGAGGCTGTATTCGTTCCGGGACCTGGTGGCCCTGAGGGTGGTACGGAGCCTCCTCGACAACGGGATGTCGCTGCAGCGGGTGCGTCGAGCCTGGGACTATCTGAGGCGCAACGCCGAGCTCGACGAACATCTCGCCGGAGTGAAGCTGGTGACCGACGGCCAGAGCATCTTCCGGGTCTCCGACGACGAGTCCGAGCTCCTCGACGCCCTGCGGGAAGGCCAGCTCGCCTTCTTCGTGGCGATCGACGAGATCACCCGGAAGGTCGAAGAGGACGTGACCCGTTTCGAGCTCGACCGGGGGGCGTTCCTGGAGATGATCCGGCGTGTCGAAGACGACGTGCTGGAGGAGAAACAGAACGTCGCCGAAGGCTGACCCCGAGGGTCGGCGTCGGCGAGGCCGGCCCGGTCCCGGATCCGATCAGCGGGGGTGCCGCAGGGAGGTGGGACGGAACCAGCCGTACAGCCGCCTGGACCGTTCGTAGCGGTCCGTGAGGGCGGCTTCGGCCCGGTCGAACACCGGTCGAGGGTCGGCGATGGTCGACCCGGGCGGCCCGTACGCGGCCGCCGAATAGGCCTCGGCGAGGGGACGCAACGCCGGCTCGTGGGCGTCGGCCATCTCCAACGGGGTGCGGTCCGGCCTCACCTCGGCGCCGAGGTCGCGGAGGCGGTCGACGATCTCCTCCCAGGCGGCGGTCACGTCCCCGTCGGCGAGACGGCGGAGCCGACGCCGGCGGCGGACGAGCTTGTAGGCCGGGACCGCGGCGAGGGCGGCGACGGCGGCGACGAGGATCCACACCCAGGCCGGGAGCTCCAGTCTGAACCCCGTGGGCCGCAGGTCGGGGGTCGGATCGCCGGCGGCGATGTCGAGGCCTTCGGGGAGTCGCTGGCGGTCGCGTTCACCGGTGAGGGCCCTGGCGGGTGTCGTCTCGGGATCTTCGGGAGCCGGGATGAAGTTTCGGGGGTCGAAACCGATGATGTCCCGGGTGGTGGCCGGGTTGATGTTGTCGGAGCGGGGCGTCGGATCGAAGCGGACCCACCCCTGGTCGTCCATCCACAGCTCCACCCACGAATGGGCGTTGCGCTCCCGGACGACGATGATCTCCGAACCGTCGGCGGCCCGTTCGACGTCGCCGGGGGCGAACCCGAGGACCACCCGTGACGGGATACCGAGGGCGCGCGCCATCACCGCCATCGAGGTGGCGAACTGTTCGCAGTAGCCGACCCGGTAGTTGATGCTGTTGGGGTCCGTGAGCCAGGCCTCCAGGTCGAGGGCCGACGAGCCGGTGGTGACGTCGGTGGAGTAGCGGAACTGGGTCGGGTCCCGGAACCATGCCTCGAGGATGCTGGCTTGCTCGAAGCGGGTGACGCCCCCTTCGGTCACTTCGCGGGCCAGGGTACGGATCCCGACGGGGAGGTCGTCGGGGAGTTCGAGGTAGTAGTCGAGGTCGTCGGGCCTCTCGGCGAAGGAGGGGCCTTCCGGGTCGTCACGGAACACCCCCGCCGAGGCGGCTTCGGCGAAGATGGGGGAGAGCTCACCGCCGACCGACGCCAGACGTCCGAAATCCGGTTGGGGGACGTCGGCGACGATCTCGTATTCCCATCCTCGCTTGGTGCGTACGTCGATGCCGATCGACCCGTCCTCTCGGACGCGGAACGACTCGGAGATGAGGGGGACCGGGCTCTCCAGGGAGATGGGCGAGTAGAGGGTCGGCAGGAGCTGCTCGGCGAGGCCTTCGATCCGGATCCGGGCCGCCACCCGCACCGTCGGTCCCTGGAACTTCCAGTCCTCGCGTTCCCATCGGAGCCCCCCACGGTACGGGCGGCTGAAGGACTGGGCCGACGGCATCCAGTTGACCCCGTCGAAGGTGTCGAGGGTGATGAGCTTCCAGTACAGCTCCTCGTTGGGTGGTGCCGAGTCGGACACCCTGGCGACGAACATGGGCTCGTCGCTGAGGGAAGTGATGCTCTGCTTCAACCCGACGAAGAGGTTGAACGACGTCCCACCGTACAGGCCTGCCCCGAGGCCCGACTGGGACCGCCAGGGGATGACGCCGAGGGCGGGTACGGCGGAGGCGAGTCCGGCGGAGGTGGTGAGGGAGGATCCGACGACGATGGCGGCCAGCACGACGGTCACCCCGGGAGCGCGGCGGGGGAGGAACCCGCCGTCGGGTCTGCGGACCCGTCCACTTCCGCGGCGCCGGCCGGGGGCCGAGGCCACCAGCACGAGGACGAGGATGGTGGCGAACGCGGCCATCCACCGGACGTCGGAGGGTTCGCGGTCCAAGGTGGCGAGCTGGAGGTAGAACACGAGGGGAGCGAGGGTGGCGACGAGCACCCGGCCGTGGGTGAGCCCGGCGACGGCGAGGGCGGCGAGGGCCCAGAAGACGGCGGCGACGAGGGCGACGAGACCGGCGACGGGGAGGACGGGGGCGGCTCCGAAGCGCACCAGCTCGACGGCGAAGGCCATCTCCTCTCCGACGGCCGCGAAGGTGTCCCCGGTGGGGATCATCCCGAAGACGAGGGTATCGGGTGCCGTGACCCGGAGGACGGCGACGGTGACGCCGACCGCGTTGACGAGGACGGTCGCCCAGGTGGGGAGGCGGTAGGCGACCGCGGTCCAGGTGAAGGCGGCACCGAGCACCGCCGCTGCCACCAGCACGAGCTGCCACGGCGGTCCCTCCCCGGTGTTCGGCTGGAGCAGCCTCCCCATCCGGGCGAGGGCGAGAGTGAGGCCGGCGGCGGCGCTCAGCCAGCCGAGACGCCGTGCCATGTTCGGTTGGTCGCCATCATCCATGCCTCCGACCAGGAGTCGGTGGGGCGGACCGTGAGGGTGAGTACCCCGGCCCGCTGGAACGAGATGATCGAGCTGGAGTCCGTCTGGGTGGCGGACAGCAGGATCGTGGATCGGTAGTCGCGGGAGAGCAGTTGGTGGACCCCCAACAGGTCGGGGTCGGGCACCCCGGAGACCAGGAAGAGCGCCCCACCCCGTCCGGTGCGGCCGATGTTGGCGGCGACGGTCCGCAGGTCGAGACGGGGGAGGGGTCGGGCGGCTGCGAGCCGCTCCATGGCGGCGGGGTAGTGGTCCGACGCGACGGTGGCGGTACCTCCTGCCCACAGTTCGGCGTCGAACCCCGAAGCGGCGAGATGGCGGAACACCGAGGCGGCGCCTCGGACCGCCTTCTCGAAACATGCTTCGTTTTCGTAGGCGAGGGCTCGCAGGTCCAACAGCACCAGGGCACGGGCCTGCCAGGGCGTCTCGAGCTGTCGGATCATCAGCTCGTCCCGTTTCGCCGACGACGGCCAGTGGACCCGTCGCAGGTCGTCCCCGGTCTGATACTCACGGAGGGTGAAGAAGTCTTCACCTCCCCGGTGACTGAACTCGGGGCGGGACGCGTGCACGGCCGGGTCCCGGCCACGGACGAGGGGGAACCCGGCGAGGTCCTCCACCGCCGGGTAGACGACGAGGCGGTCTGTCGGTCCGGTCGGCCCCCCCAGCTCGGTGAGCCCCATCGGGTCGGTCACCGCCAGCTCGGCCGGTCCGACGTCGTACACCCCGCGAGGTCGACACACGATGTGGTAGCGGGCGACGACGGTCTCGGCGGACGGGATCCGCCCCACCTCGAAGGTGGCGGTCCCGAGCGTTCCGACCGAGTCCCGGAGGACGACGCCGGTGAGGGACCGGCGCCGACGGTTGGTCACGACGAGCTCCACGGTGGCCTGATCGCCTTCGTGGACCGCCTCGGGGGCGAGGCGGCGGACGACGCCGACCCGGGGCGCCGCCGACCGGCTCGACGCCGCCGCCACCGCCACACCGAGGAGCAGCAGCACACCGGTGACCAGCAGCTCGACCTCTCCGAACCCGACCCAGAGCGCCAGGGAGGCCCCCCCGGCTCCGAGGACGGCCCATCCGCGCTCGGTGAGCATCAGGTGGCGACCCTGGTACTTCCCGGGACCCGCAGATGGCGGAGGATCGAGGCGAGTACGTCGCGGAGGTCGGTGCCCCGCATCTGGGCTTCCGGTCGCAGCGCCATGCGGTGCTCGAGGACGGGGACGCAGAGGGCTTTCACGTCGTCGGGGGTGACGAAGGCCCGGCCTTCGGCGGCGGCCCGCACCCGGGCGACCCGCTGGAGGAACAGCGCCGAGCGAGGGGAGGCGCCGAGGAGGACTTCACCGTGGTTGCGGGTCGCCTCGACGAGGTCGATGATGTAGCTGCGGACCGACTGGGCGACGTGGATGTGGCGGGCGGCGTCGATCATCGCCACCACTTCTTCGGCGCTCACCACCGGCGTAAGGTCGGGGAAGGTGGAGCGGACCCCGTGGGTGTCGAGCATCTCCAACTCTTTCTCCCGGGTCGGGTATCCGAGCGTCACCCGCATCATGAACCGGTCGAGTTGCGCTTCGGGGAGCGGGTAGGTCCCTTCGTGCTCGAGGGGGTTCTGGGTGGCCACCACCATGAAGGGGGCGCCGAGGGGTCGGGTGATGCCGTCGACGGTGACCTGTCGCTCCTCCATCGCCTCGAGGAGGGCCGCCTGGGTCTTCGGCGAGGCGCGGTTGATCTCGTCTCCGACCACGACGTTGGCGAAGATCGCCCCCGGCTTGAAGGTGAACTCCGACCTCTGGCGGTCCCACACCGATACGCCGGTGATGTCGGAGGGGAGCAGGTCGGGGGTGAACTGGATCCGGTTGAAGGTGCAGTCGATCGACCGGGCGATGGATTTGGCGAGGAGGGTCTTGCCGACTCCGGGAACGTCCTCGATGAGGGCGTGGCCTTCGGCCATGAGGCACATCAACACCTGTTCGATCGCCGGTCGTTTCCCCTGGATGACCCGTTCGACGTTCCCGGCGATCGCATCGAAACGCTCGGCGAACCACGTGGCCCGCTCGTCGATACCCACGTCCACCACTGAGCTCCATCTGATCGCGGTCGAGATGCACTCTACCCCTGGACCGGAGTTGGGCCTCGGGTAACCTGTAGGTTCGGGCGGGAGGGAGTGTCTGGGAGGCATGGTGGCGACGAGGTCGATCGACAGCCGAGGTCTGGGACGTCGCCCGGATCTGTGGTGGGAGGCCCTTCGGGCCCTCTTCGCCCACGCCCGGCTTCGCTGGTGGGCACGTCCCCCGTTCCTGCCCCTCCCCGACCGCCGCTACCTGGCGTGGCGTCGCGAAACCGTGTACGGGGATCCCCAGGCTCGCATCGAAGGGGCCGACCTCGTCGCCTACTTGGAGTGGCGGCGCCGGTTGAGGAGGGTCACGTCGTGAGCATCGAGGAACGGCTCCGCCAAGTCGAAGGGGTCGCCGGCATCGAGCTGGAGCTCGGAGAGGAAGGGCTGAAGGGCATCAAGGTGCGGATGGAGGCCGACGGCGACGAAGCGACCGTCCTCGACGAGATTCGCCGGATCCTCACCGCCTACGGCCTGCGGTCCCGGCGGGAAGGCATCGGCGTCCGGGGGACCATCGGGGGGATCGGGGAGCCGCCCCGGCTGCGGATGCGGCCGCCTTCGGGTCGTCCCGGCGGTCAGGTTCGGGCACCGGTCGAGGTGCGTCGCACCGCCGACGGCCTCCAGGTGGAGCTTCGCCGCGACGGCCGGACGATCATCCGGCGGGGAGAGGCGACGCCGCTGGGGGCCGCCGAGGCGATGGTCGCCGCCGAGGCCGCCGACCGGGGGGTCGAGGTCCCGCGGGTGCTCGGCGTCCGACGGGTGCGGTTGGGGGAGGCCGACGTGTTCGTCGTCGCCCTCGACGACGGCCGGGGACCGGTGGTGGGTGCGGCGACCTGCGAGGAGGGGGTCACCGTGGGTCTGTGGGCGGCGGTGGGCGACGCCCTGAGCCGCCTGCTTCAACGCTGAGACTCGCCGCCTTGTAGGCTGGTCCGGACAGGAGGAGCAAGGTGCGCCGGGTCCTCGTCCTCAACGCCAGCTATGAGCCCCTGTCGGTGGTCACCACCCGGCGGGCGGTCGTGCTCGTGCTCCGGGAGAAGGCGGTGGTCGTCACGTCACGGGGCGAGTCGTGGCGGTCCGAGCGTGCCGAGATCGAGGTCCCGTCGGTGGTTCGGCTCACCTCCTACGTGAAGGTGCCGATGCGCCGTGTGGTCCCCGTCACCCGGCGGGCGGTCTTCGGCCGGGACCAGAACCGCTGCCAGTACTGCGAGGCACCCGCCGAGTCGATCGACCACGTGGTGCCGCGTTCGCGGGGCGGGAAACACACCTGGGACAACGTGGTGGCCTGTTGCCGACGGTGCAACGTCCACAAGGGGGACCGGTTGCCGTCGGAGGCTGGGTTGCGTCTCCGGCGCCCGCCCCGGCCGCCGCGGCGGTACGGGTGGATCTTCGCCAGCGCCGGGTACGCGGTGGATCCGGACTGGCGGCCATATCTGCTGGCCGATTCGGCCTGACGGTCAGTCGCGGACGATGAGCACCGGGCACGGGGCCCGGCGGGCCAGCTTGGTGCTGGTGGATCCGAGCAGCCCTTCGAACCGTCCGAGGCCGCGGGCTCCGATGCAGAGGACGTCCGCTCCGAGCCGGTCGACGGCCCCGAGGATCGCTCGGGCGGCGTCTTCGGCGTCTTCTCCGACCACCGACGGTTCGATCCCCCGGGCGGCGAGGGCGTCGCGGAGGGGACCGAGGCGCCGTTCGGTCACGTCGTCCACGTAGCGGGTGATCATCGTGTCGTCCCCTGGCCAGCCCACGGCCAGGTGGGGTGTGGCGGAGGTGGCGGAGACGTATTCGGCGTCGGTGTCGACGGGAGGTGCGGGCTCGATGTCTTCGTAGGCCCGACGGAGGTCCTCCAACAGGGTCCGGGGCACCTCCACGACCGTGTAGAGGGTCACCTCGCCGTCGCTGCCGGCCAGCCGCGTCACGAACTGGACGGTCGTGTCGATCGGCAGGTTGCCGTCGGATGCGACCAGTACATGCATCGTCCCTCCCATCTTGGCGGCGTCACCCTACCGGCTGGAGGGGAGGAGAGGAGGGATGTGGGGAGGGGAGAAG
>WFOA01000120.1 GCA_015488325.1 Acidimicrobiia bacterium
GGCGGCGTCGACCATCGCCGCCGTCGAAGACGGCGACGCCGCCGAGATCACCCGGGAGCGGGTGGCGGCGTTGCTCGAGGTGATCGCCGCCGGGATCGAAGGCGACGGCGTCGTCGGCTCCGACGTTGCCGAGCTCGCCCGGAGCATCGGCCGTGACCGTGGCCGAGGCCCCGAAGGCGTCCAGCTTCCCGACCAGGCGGAACCGTCGGCCGTGCCGCCTTCGTCGGCGGCGTCGGACGGCACCCCGGAGACGCCCACCGAAGATCCGGTCCAGCCCGTCGAGACGACGCCGGCGCCGGAGGCCGACACCGGCGACGTCGACCCGTCGAATCCGGCGACGACCGTGCCTGCCGGACGTCCCTGAACGACTCCCGTCCCCGCAGCGGTCGGGCGGGCCTCCGGAGCGACACGACTCCCGCTCCGGAGGCCCGCCGAGACGGAGATGCCGACTCGGCGTTGGTGGCGGCCGCTGCCTAGCGTGGCCCGCCCATGTCCGGACCGACCACCGGGATCCTGCTCCTCCAACTCGGCACTCCCGACTCGCCGAACACCCGCGACGTCCGGCGATACCTCCGGGAGTTCCTCTCGGACCCCCGGGTGATGACCATGCCCGCCCTGGTACGGACCCTGGTCCTCTACGGGGTGATCCTCCCGTTCCGGCCCCGGCGCACCGCCGCGGCCTACGCGCAGATCTGGTCGCCCCAGGGGTCGCCGCTGCTCGTCCACACCCGGAAGCTCGCATCGGCCGTCGCCGCCCGGCTCGGATCCGGGTACACGGTCGAGATCGGCATGCGCTACGGGTCGCCGTCGATCGCCTCCGCCGTCGAGAAGCTCCTCGGGG
This sequence comes from Acidimicrobiia bacterium, assembly GCA_015488325.1. GTDB lineage: Bacteria > Actinomycetota > Acidimicrobiia > Spongiisociales > ZC4RG35 > S012-128. The sequence goes on from WFOA01000120.1 coordinate 842, forward strand.
CCGGTGCCGAACGGCTCGTCGTGGTGCCGCTCTTCCCGCAGTATTCGTCCGCCGCCACCGGCTCGGCGGTGGCGAAGGTCTTCGAGGTCCTCGACGGACGGGCGGCCATCCCCCCGGTGACCGTGGTCGGAGACTTCCACGACCACCCGGGGTTCGTTCAGGCGGTGGCGGCCGTCGCCGGGGAGGCCCTCGACCGGTTCCGAGCCGACTACGTCCTCTTCAGCTACCACGGGCTCCCCGAGACCCAGGTACGCGCCGCCGACCCGGGCGAATGGTGCTTTCGGGCGGGATGCTGCACGGAGGTGCGGCGGGAGAACCGCTTCTGTTACCGGGCTCAATGTTTCGCCACTACCCGAGCCGTCGCCGCCGCCCTCGACTTGGACGAGGGCACCTTCGGGACGTCGTTCCAGTCGAGGCTCGCCGGTCAACGCTGGATCGAACCGTACACCGACCGGGTCATCGCCGAACTGGCCGACCGAGGTGTGCGCCGGCTGGCGGTGATCGTGCCCAGCTTCGTCGCCGACTGCCTCGAGACGCTGGAGGAGATCGGTATCCGAGGCCGGGAACAGTGGCGGGAACTCGGCGGCGAGGACTTCCTGGCGGTGCCCTGCGTCAACGCCGCCGAACCGTGGGTGGCGGGGCTCGTCGACATCATCCGTGAGGCGGTGCCGTGACCGGGCCGTCCCGCCGACAGGTGGAGGGCCTCATGGCCGACGTGCAGGACTCCCTCTGTCGAGCGTTCGAACAGGTCGACGGCGTGGGCCGGTTCAGCGTCGAGCCGTGGGAGCGGCCCGGCGGAGGCGGCGGCGTCACCCGGATCCTCCGCAGCCGCGGACACGTGGAGAAGGCGGCGGTGAACCGGTCGGCCGTCTGGGGTGAGACCCCGCCGAGGCTCTCCGAGGTGCAGGCGTCGGCGAGCCGGCACTTCTACGCCACCGGGGTGTCGATCATCGTGCATCCCCGCAACCCCCACGCCCCGACGTTCCACGCCAACCTGCGCTACTTCGAGACCGACACCGGCGCCGCCTGGTTCGGTGGTGGAGCCGACCTGACCCCCGTCTACCTGTACCGGGAGGACGCCGTCGCGTTCCACCGCGCCCTGGCCGAGATCTGTGGGCGCCATCCGATCGGCGACTACCCGACGTGGAAGCGGCGATGCGACGAATACTTCTTCCTTCCCCATCGGGGAGAGGCCCGCGGGGTGGGTGGCATCTTCTTCGACCATCTCGACGACCTCGAAGCGGCCTGGAGGTTCGTCGAGGATCTCGGGAGGAACCTGGGCTCGGTGTACCTCCCCATCCTGACGCGACGGCTCGGCACCGCCTACGGCGACCAGGAACGGATCTGGCAGCAACGCCGCCGCGGTCGCTACGTCGAGTTCAACCTGATCTGGGACCGGGGCACCAGGTTCGGTCTGGAGACCGGCGGACGGACCGAGAGCATCCTGGCGTCGCTGCCTCCGCACGCCCGCTGGGACACCGACGAAGACCCCCCTCCGGGGTCCCCCGAACGGGAACTGGTCGACCTGCTGCGGGGAGATCCGGTCGACTGGTCGTCGGTTTCGATCTGACTGGCCGTCGTCTTCGATGCGACTGGACGTTGTCAACCCTCGTCGTACATTGCGGCGCCGACGTGGAAGGCAGGTCGTCATCGTTCGTGGGTTGACCTCTGCGAGTTGTGCCTACCCGGCGGTCCCCGCCGAGGATCGGGCGACCCTGGGAGCCCGGCTCGCCGCCTCCCGAATCCCCCGCCTCGACGGCGTGTTCCTGCTCTCCACCTGCCTCCGGGTGGAAGTGGTCGTCGAAGGAGACCGGGGACGCCTCGACGACGTCGTCCGGGAACTGTTCGGGACGCTCCCCGACGGGACCCGGATCCACGAAGGCGCCGGCGCGGTCGAGCACCTGTTCCGGGTCGCCGCCGGGCTCGAATCCCCGATCATCGGTGAGACCGAGATCCTCACCCAATTCCGCCAAGCCGTCACCGACTCCCAGGACACCCTCTCGGGGGCGATGACGAAGGTGCTGCAGTCGGCGGTGTCGACGGGTCGGGCAGCCCGGGAACGACTCCCCGAGTCACCCCACGGATCCCTCGCCGTCGTCGCCGCCCAGATGGTGGGCCCCGCCTCGGCCGTCGCCGTGCTCGGGTCGGGTCGCATGGCCACCGCCGCGGCGCACGCCCTCCGGCTCCTCCCGGCCCCACCCGCAGTGACGATGGTGGCCCGCTCCCCGGAGAAGGTGACCGTCCCGGGGGTGTCGGTGTGGCCCTTCGAACGGGCCGCCGAAGCGCTGCGGCGGTTCCCGGCGGTGATCTCGGCCACCTCCGCCAAAGGGGTGCTGATCGACGAGACCTCCCTGGGGGAGGTCCTCGCCTCCCGGGCCGAGCCCCTCACCCTCGTCGACTTGGCGATGCCGCCCGACTTCCCGGCGGCAGACCCGACCCTCGTGCACTATCTGCCCATCGACCAGGTGGCCGCCCGCGCGGCGCGGGACCGACGTCTCGACGACGTCGACGAGTTCGTCGGACAGGCCGCCGCCGCCGCCTGGGCCCGCTACCACACCGCCGACCACGTCGGGCCGGTCATCGCCCGGCTGTACCGATCCGTCGACGGTGTCGTCGCCGAGACGGTGGAGCGGTTCGCCTCGAAACTGGCGGACCCCGCCGACGTCGAAGTCCTCCGCCGGGCCGTCCGGACGGCGGCCAGGACCCTCGTGGCCCGGCCGGTCGGGAGGATCCACGAATCGGAACGGCCCGGAGAGGTGGCCACCGTCGTCGCCGAGGTGTTCGGGGTCGATGACTGAGCTCAGGATCGCAACCCGCGGTTCGGCGCTGGCACGCGCCCAGGCACGGCAGGTCGCCGAAGCCTTGGAGTCGACCCATGACGGCCTCACCACCCGACTGGTCGTCGTCTCCACCTCCGGGGACCGGGACCGCACCAGCCCGGTGGCGGCCCTCACCGAGACGGGGGCGTTCGTGAGGGCCGTGCAGGAGGCGGTGCTCGCCGGGGAAGCCGACCTGGCGGTCCACTCCTGCAAAGACCTTCCGGTGGCGGGGCCGGAGGAGCTGACGGCCTGGTACCCGGCCCGGGCCCCGGCGGGGGACGTCCTCGTCGGCGGGACCCTCGGCGAACTCCCCGAAGGGGCCGTCGTCGGGACGGGCAGCCCGCGACGCACCTCCCAGCTCGCTCTGTTGCGTCCCGACCTCCGGATCCGGGGTATCCGCGGCAACGTGGACACCCGGCTGGCGGCGGTCGCCTCCGGCGACGTCCAGGCGGTCGTCCTCGCCGAAGCGGGACTCGTCCGTCTCGGGCGGTCCGATGCGGTCGCCCAACGTTTCGGGTTCGACGAGATGGTGCCGGCACCGGGTCAGGGGACGTTGGCGGTGGAGGCGCGTGACGGAGGGTTCGTCGCCGAGCTGCTCGAAGCCCTGGACGACCCGTCCACGAGGGTCGCCACCGAGACCGAACGGGCGCTGCTGGCCCTCACCGGCGCCGGCTGCCGGTCGGCCCTCGGCGCCTACGCCGAAGTCACCGCCGACGGCGTCACCCTCGTCGCCTTCGTCGACGACGAACGGGGGCCACGCCGCGGGTGGGTCGAAGCGGCCGAACCCGACGAAGCCGCCAAGGCCATGGCCGAGGAGCTGGGACTGTGAAGGTGGCGGTCACCGCCGGCCCCGACACCGCCGAGCGGATCGGCCGGGAGCTGCACCGTGTCGGCCTCCGCCCGGTGTGGCTGCCCTGCGTCGAGATCGCACCTGCCCCCGAGGAGACCCTCCGCCGGGTCCGCCGGGTCGCCGCCGACGTCGACTGGATCCTCGTGACGTCGGCCCGGGCGGTGCAGGTGGTGTGGCCCCACGGGGGGATGCCGCCGGTCCCGGTGGCCGCCGTCGGGCCGACGACCGCCCGTGCCGTCGCCGCCGCCGGCGGAGACGCCCAACTGGTCGGCAGCGACGGGGCGGCGGCGCTGGTCGAACGGCTGGGACGCCGGGCGGCGGAGGCCACCGTGTTGTTTCCCCGGGCCGCCCAGGTCGCCGCCGACGTGGCCGGCCTCCTCGAGGGGCACCGGTGTCGCGTCCTCAGCGAGGTCGTCTACACC
>WFOA01000121.1 GCA_015488325.1 Acidimicrobiia bacterium
ACGACACGGGCGGCCCCCACCCCCTACCCCCACGCCGGAGGCGTGGGGGTAGGGGGTGGGGGCCGCCCGTGTCGTAGCCTCTTGCCATGGCTGTCCGCAGCTTCCGCACCGTCGCCGGCGTCGAGGTCCCTGCCGTCTCCGCCGCCGAGATGGCCGAGGTGGATCGGGTGGCGGTCGACGAGACCGGACCCAACCTGTTCCAGATGATGGAGAACGCCGGCCGCAGCCTCGCCCTCACCGTCCTCGACCTCGACCCGGCCGGGCCGGTCGTGGTGCTGGCGGGGACCGGCGGCAACGGAGGCGGCGGCATCTGTGCCGCCCGGCATCTGGCCAACCGGGGTTTGGAGGTGACCGTCGTCGTCTCCCACTCGGACCGGGTCGGTGACGTCCCTGCCGCCCAACTCGACTCCTTCCGGGCCACCCCGGGCCGGGAGGCCTCCCCCGCCGACCTGGCCGGGTTGGACCCGGCGGTGGTGGTGGATGCCGTCGTCGGCTATTCCCTCCGGGGTGTGCTCGGCGGGGTGGCGGCGGAGATGGTCGCCTGGGCGGACGGCGGCGACGCCCCCGTCGTCTCCCTCGACGTCCCTTCCGGCGTCGACGCCACCACCGGGGAGGCGCCCGGCGTCCACGTCTCGGCGGCGGTGACCCTCACCCTCGCTCTCCCCAAGTCCGGCCTCGACGTTCCCGCCGTCGGCGCCCTGTGGCTGGCCGACCTGGGCATCCCCGCCGCAACGTTCCGCCGGGTCGGCATCGACGTTCCCCCCGACCTGTTCGGCCCGGCCTTCCGGGTGCCGCTCACGCCATCCCCGGCCTGGCGGGATGATCCGGCCTGTTGAGTGGCGGGGCGGATGGTAGAGTCGGTGCCATGAGAACTGCCATCGATCGTTCCGGCCGAATCGTGATCCCGAAGGCGATCCGTGACCGTCTCCGGCTCGTCGGTGGCGAAGAACTCGAGGTCGTGGAGCGAGACGGTGTGATCGAGATTCGCCCGGCTCCGCTCGCCGTCGACGTCGTCGTCGACGACGGTGTTCCGGTGGCCAGGGCGGCCGAACCCGTCCCGGCCCTCGACGACGAGGCCGTACGCGACGTCTTGGAGTCGGTCCGCAGATGACGGCGGTGGACACGAGTGTCGCCGTCGCTGCGCTGCTGGCGTGGCACGAGGCCCACGCGGAGACGCGTCCTGCGATGAAGGGCGCCTCGATCCCGGTCCATGCCCTCACCGAAACCTACTCGGTGTTGACCCGCCTCCCTCGACCGCTGGCTGCCACGGATGCTGCTCGCCTTCTCGCATCGGCGTTCCCGAAAGATGGGATCCTGGTCCCACCACCCGCGCTTCAGCGGTCCGTTCCCAGGCGCTGCGCTTCTTTAGGCATTTCGGGTGGTGCGACCCACGACGCGGTGGTCGCCCTCACCGCCCTTCATCATGACGCGACGCTGGTGACGAGGGATCGCCGGGCGGCCCGGATCTACGAACGAGTCGGGGTGGATTTCCGTCTGCTCTAGCTGTTGCCGCCGGGACCCGTCGGCGCAGCGCGAAGGCTGCAACTCCGAGTTCTTCCCCCTCCTTGGGAGGGGGAAGTACCTGCCGACGGAGTCGGCAGGGGTAGGGGGTGGAGGCTGCGTGTGGCGCGAGCACCGAGCCCCCCTCACCATCGGGTCTTGGGGGCCCGATGGTCCACTCCCCCCGCAGGCGGGGGGAGAAGTCTGCCGTCTGAGTTCTTCCCCCTCCCCGAGGGGGAAGTGGCCGCCGACGGAGGAGGCGGTCGAAGGGGGTGGGGGCCGCGCGTGTCGGTCGGAACTGTACGAGAGCCGGCGGTCGGTCTCGCCTTTCTCGCCGGGGACGCTCGCCGTTTCAGACCGGGCGGGTGTCTCCTATCTCCGCCGCCGCCACCAGCCGACCGCCAGGCCGACGAGGAACGCCCACACGACCGCGGTCGGTGCCGGTATCGGTTCCCGCGGCGGTTCCTGTTCGCCGCCGTTGGCTTCCCGTACCGACGGTTGGAGGATGTCGCCGTGTTGGAGGTAGTCGGCGTACACCTTGGTGACTTCGGCTCCGAACAGGAAGATCTGGGCCATCAGGTAGGCGAAGAACAGCAGCACGGCGACGGCGCCGACCGCCCCGAAGGTGCCGGCTCCGGCGAACCGGCCCAGGTAGATACCGACGGCGATGCCGCCGGCGACGAACAGGGCGGCGGTGAACCCGGCTCCGCGGAGGACGGCCCTCCACGGCATCCGCACCGACGTCAGATAGCGGAACAGCAGTGAGAAGATGGCGACGAGCAGCAGCAGCGACGCCGCCGGGGTGACGTATCGGAGGAGGCTCCGCAGCCAGTCGAGTTCGTGGGGGAGGAGCCGTCCGATGTTGGCGACGACGGCGTTGACGGCGAGGAGGGTGAGGAGGGCGACGCCTATCCCGAGGGCGGGGAAGAACGAGATGGTGCGTTGGCGGACGATGCGGACGGCCCCGTGGACGTCGTGGGGCGGGGCGTGGAAGATGGTGTCGAGGGACCGTTGCAGTTGGAGGAAGACGGCCGATCCGGTCCA
>WFOA01000122.1 GCA_015488325.1 Acidimicrobiia bacterium
CACGAGGGGGAAGAACACAGACGACACACTTCTCCCCCCGCTTGCGGGGGGAGGGGACCATCGGGCCCCCAAGGCCCGATGGTGAGGGGGGCACAGCTCCACCCGCCCGGCGCGGCCTCCACCCCCTTCGACCGCCTCCTCCGTCGGCGGCCACTTCCCCCTCACGAGGGGGAAGAACAAAAACCAACCCCCACGCGCAGAACGCGGGGGAACTTCCCCCTCAGTGAAGGGGGCGAGCGGTCCGCAGAAACTCGAGCGCCGCCACGGCGAACACGTCGGCGCAGCGGGTCAGCTCCTCCAGTTCGACGAATTCGTCGGCCTGATGGGCGACCCATTTCCCCCCCGGCCCGTACACCACCACCGGCAACCCGGCGTCCCGGTGCAGGATCGTGCCGTCGGTCGTGCCGGGCACCCCACCCAACGGAGGCACCTCGCCCGTCACCTGTTCATGGGCGGAAACCAGCGCCTGCACCACCGGGTCGTCCACCGGGGTCTCCGTCGGAGGCCGGTCGTCGAGCACCGACAGCGTCAACTCGACACCCGAAACCGCCGACACCTCCGCCACAACCGTCCGGAGCCGCTCCACCAGCATCCGATGGTCCACCCCCGGCACCGTCCGCACATCCACCGCCACCGAACCGCCGCTCGGAATCACGTTGAGCTGCGGCAGCGACCCTGCCGCAAACACGGTCGGCGTCACATACGGCAACCCCAACCGGGGATCCTCGCCGACGGTCCGCTGCAGGTCGGATTCCAGCGCCCCCAACCGGGCCACCACCGCGGCGAGGGCAGGGATCGGGTTGCGTCCCTCCTCGGGCATCGCCCCGTGGGCCATCTTCCCCGAAGCGTCGACCCGCAGCCGCATCGCCCCCTTCTGGACGACACACACCTCCCCCGCCTCCGGCTCCCCGACGATCACCCCGTCCACCCCGGCGGCATGGCCGGCGGCGACGAACGCCTTCGCCCCCGACATCATCCCCTCCTCGTCGCAGAGGATCCCGAACAGGATCGTGCCGGGGAAGGGGCCTGCGAGCTGCACCGCCCGGGCCGCTTCGATCATCGCCGCCACCCCGCCTTTCATGTCGGCGGCGCCGCGGCCGTACAGACGGCCGTCGACGACCTCCGCCCCGAACGGGTCGACCGTCCACTCCGACAGGTCCCCGGCGGTGACGACGTCGGTATGACCGCAAAACATGAGGGTGGGACCCGGCAGGCCGCCGTCGACCCGGGCGACCACGTTGGGACGCCCCGGCGCCACCTCTTCCACCTGCGGGTCCCAGCCGTAGCCGGCCATCACCTCGGCGACCAGCGCAGCCGCCTCCGCCTCACCCCGCTCCGCGACCGACGGGATCCTCACCAGCCGGCGGGTGAGGTCGATCACGGCGGCGTGGTCGACCTCGAGGTTCACGGGTTGAACGCCAGTTTGGTGACGTCGAGGGACAGGCCGGGGGCGTTGGCGATGTAGCCGGTGATCCCCTGCTTCGTCACACTCAACGCCGGAAGCAGGAACAGCCAGGCGTTGGCGGCGTCGGCGGTGATCTGCCGCTGGATCTCGGCGTAGATCTCGTTCCGTTTCGCCTCGTCCGGTTCCGAATCGGCGTCGATCAGCATCTGCGCCACCTCGGGGTTGTCGTACGCCCAGTAGTAGTCGGGGTCCCCGTACTTGCCGAGGTCGCGGGGTTCGACATGGGCGACGATCGACAGGTCGTAGTCCTTGTTGCGGAACACGTCCTCCAGCCACACGCCCCATTCGACGTTGTTGATCTCGATGTCGAACCCGACGTCCTCCAACTGGGAGGCGACGATCTCCCCGCCCCGACGGGCGTAGGAGACCGGCGGCAGGAACAGCCGCAACGTGGTGCCCACCGCCCCCGCCTCCTCCAACAGCACCCGGGCTTTGTCCGGGTTGTAGGGGTAGACGTCGGTCAGGTCCACGTAGTAGGGGTCGAGGGGGGTGGTGTGGCTGCCGATCGGCACGCCATAGCCGAAATAGGCCCCGTCGATGATCGCCTGACGGTCGATGGCGTAGCTGATCGCCTGACGGACCCGCAGGTCGTCGAGGGGCGGGTTGTCGGCGTTGATCGCCAACGTCACCTCCCCGTTGGTGAGTCCTTCGTAGACGACGAAGCTCGGGTCGCCTTTGAACACCTCCAGCAGCTCCGGGGCGGACACCCCGGCGATGATGTCGATGTCGCCGGCCAGCAGGGCGTTGTTGAGAGCGTTCGGGTCGTTGATGTATTTGAAGACCACCTTCTCCAACAACGCCGGGTCACCCCAGTAGTCGGGGTTCCGTACCAGCGTGATCGAATCCCCCGGCACCCATTCGCCGAAGGCGAACGGGCCGGTGCCGACCGGCGAGTTGGCGATCGTGTCCATGGCGCTCGGGGTGAGCATCACCCCCTGGCCTTGCGTCAGGTAGAACAGCAGGTTGGCGCTGAAGCGTTTCAGCTTCAGCTTCACCGTGTAGTCGTCGACCTTCACCACCGAGTCGATCGGCTCGAAGGTGTCCCGGAAGGGGTGCTCTTCGGATTGGAGCACGTTGTTGATCGAAAAGACGACGGTGTCGGCGTTGAACGGGTCGCCGTTGTGGAACTTCACCCCTTTGCGCAGTTGGAAGGTGTATTCGAGGCCGTCGTCGGACAGTTCCCAGGATTCGGCCAGCAGCGGCTGGATCGACCCGGTCTCGTCGAGCTTCACCAACGTCTCGTAGACGTTGTAGAGGAGCACCTGGGGGATCGCCGCGGCGGCGGTCGTGGTCAGGTCGAGGGTGGGCGGCTCCAACTGGAGGCCGATCCTCACTTCCGGGACCGCCGACGTCGGCGGAGCGGTCGTGGTCGTCGCCTGGGTGGTGGTCACCGCCGGCGCCGTCGACGACGTCGTCTCCGGCGGGGCGGTCGTCTCGGTGGTGGGAGCCCCACCGCCGGTGCACGCCGCGACCACCAGCGCCAGCACGGGCAGGATCGCAATGGAACGACGGAGATTCATCAGTACCTCACGGAGATGGGAGACCCCGATTCTATGGCGGTGAACCCGGCCGTGGGCCCGGCCTTCACCCGGCCCGAGGCAACGTGCCGTCGAGTCTCGGGATCGCCCCGACCAACCCCGCCGTGTACGGATGAGACGGGCGGGCATACACGTCGGCGACCGGACCCACCTCGACGACCCGGCCGTCCTTCATCACCGCCACCCGGTCACACACCTCGTAGACGACCGACAGGTCGTGGGAGATGAACACCATCGTCAGTTCGAACCGTTCCTTCAGTTCGGCCAGCAGCTCCAACACCTGGGTCTGGATCGTCATGTCGAGGGCGCTCACCGGCTCGTCGGCGACCAACAGCCGGGGACGGGGGGCGAGGGCCCGGGCGATGGCGATCCGCTGACGTTGCCCGCCCGAGAACTCGTGGGCGTACCGGTCGGCGGCGTCCGCCGGCAACGCCACCGCCTCCAACAGCTCCCGGACCCGGGCCCGATGGTCGCCGTCGACCCGCAGCGCCCGCAGCGGCTCGGCGACGACGTCGCCCACCTTCATCCGCGGGTCGAGGGAACCCATCGGATCCTGAAACACCATCTGGGCGATCCGTCGCAGACCCGTCAACTCCCGGTCGCGGCGGCCCGCCACCGGGATCCCCGCCACTTCGATCCGACCCGAATCGGGATGGTCGAGCCCGACGATCATCCGGGCCAGCGTCGACTTCCCCGACCCGGACTCCCCGACGATCCCGAACGACTCCCCCGACGCCACCTGAAACGACACCCCGTCCACCGCCGTCACCCGGGGCCGGGACTCGGTGAGGTGGCGGCGAGGCAGCGGAAAGGTGCGGGTGACGTCGGACACCACCACCAGCGGGTCGCCGGACGCCGGAAGAGGTTTCGGCGGCGGCGGATCCGCCGTCCGGGACAGGGCCGGCACCGACGCCACCAGCGACGCCGTGTACCCGTCCTTCGGTGACGAAAACACCTGCGACGTCTCCCCCTCCTCCACCAGCCGGCCGTCATGCATCACCAGCACCCGGCGGCACATCCCCGCCACCACCGGCAGGTCGTGGGTGATCAACCACAGAGCCGTCTCACCGGACCCGACCAGATCGTCCAACAGGGCCAACACCTGGGCTTGGACGGTGACGTCGAGGGCCGTCGTCGGTTCGTCGGCGATCACCAGATCCGGTCCGCAGGCGATCGCCATGGCGATCATCACCCGCTGACGCTGCCCACCCGACAGTTCATGGGGAAACGCCCGCGCCCTCCGCTCCGGATCGGGGATCCCCACCCGAGCCAACGCCTCAGTCGCCCGAACCCAGGCCTCCGAACGGGGGATGCCGTGATGGACGGTGAGGGCCTCGGCGATCTGGTTGCCGACCCGCATGAGGGGGTTGAGGGCGGTCATCGGCTCCTGGAACACCATCGAAATACCGTTGCCCCTCACCGTGCACAGCTCCGCCTCCGGCAGGGACAGCAGCTCGGAGTCGCCGAACAGCACCCGCCCCGACGCCTCCACCCCTTCCGGCAGCAGACCCATCACCGCCAGAGCCGTCATCGTCTTCCCCGACCCCGACTCGCCGATCAGGCCGACCCGTTCCCCCCGTCCGATCCGGAACGACACCCCGTCCACCAGCACCGTCCGACCGGCCCGGACACAGAGGTCTTCGACGGTGAGCACCGGGTTCATGTGCGCCGCACCTCCAGCCGGGGGTCGAGGGCATCCCGCAGGCCGTCACCGAGCAGGTTGAAGCCGAGGACCGACACGGCGATCGCCAGCCCCGGCCACAGGGCGAGGGTGGGGGCGACCGAAATGAACGTCTGAGCGTCGTTGAGGCTGCGGCCCCACGACGGGGTGGGAGGCTGGGTGCCGATCCCGAGGAACGACAGGGCGGCTTCGGCGAGGATGGCGAGGGCGAACAGGACGGTCGCCTGGACGATCAACACCGACGCGATGTTGGGGAGGACATGCCGGACGAAGATGAACGTCCGGCCCCGCCCATAGCCGCGGGCGGCACGTACGAAATCCCGTTCCAGCACCGGCAGCGACGCCCCCCGGGTCACCCGGGCGACGATCGGCACATACGCCAGACCGATGGCGACCATCGCCGACGACGTCGACGGCCCCAACGCCGCCACCAGCAGGATCGCCAACAGCACCGCCGGGAACGCGAACATCAGGTCGGAGAAACGCATCACCGCCTCCTCCACCCATCCCCGGCGGACCGCCGCCACCCCACCGAGCGGGATCCCGACGGCGATGGCGATCGACACCGCCAACACCCCGACGAACAACGTGTTCCGGGCCCCCACCATGAGCTGGGAGGCGATGTCCCGACCGAACTGGTCGGTCCCCAACAGGTGCCCACCTTCGCCGACCCCGAGGAAACGGTCGGCGACGTTCACCTGTTCGGGGTCGAACGGCGTCCAAAACAGCGACACCACCGCCGTCACCACCACCAGACCCACCAGCACCGCCCCGACGATCAGGTTGGTGCGTCGCCACCGGCGGCGCCGCACCTCCAACTCGGGGACGTCGAAGATGTCGGTCATGTCCGACGCACCCGAGGGTCGATGAGCGGATAGACGAGATCCACCGCCAGGTTGACGACGAGGATGACGGCGGCGATCACGAACGCCGCCCCCTGCACCAGCAGCAGGTCACGGCGGGTGATCGCCTGCAGCAGCAGGTTGCCGAGGCCGGGAAGGACGAACACCGATTCGATCACCACCGTGCCGGCGAAGAGGGCCGCCAGCTGCAGCCCGAGGATCGTCACCACCGGGATGGCGGCATTGCGGAGCCCGTGACGCCACAGGGCGGCGGTGCGGGTGAGGCCCTTCGCCCGAGCGGTGCGGATGAAATCTTCGTTCAACACTTCCAGCACCGCCGAACGGACATACCGGGTGAGGATCGCCCCCTGCACCAGGGCGAGGGAGACGGCGGGAAGGACGAGGGCCCGCACCGACCCCCAAAAGTCCTCCGCCCAGCCGGGGAAGCCGCCGGCCGGGAACAGCCGCCAGCGGACCGCCAGGAACGTGACGAACATGAGTCCCGCCCAGAACGCAGGGACCGCCAACCCGAGCTGGCTGGCGGTGGAGATCACCGTGTCCGCCAGACGCCGGTGGCGGGCGGCGGCGACGATCCCGGCAGGCACCGCCCCGAGGATCGACAGGGCGATCCCGAAGGCGGCGAGGGGGATCGTCACCTGCAGCCGGTCGACGATCTGGGGACCCACCGGCAGCCCCGAAATGTACGACGTGCCCAGGTCGCCGGTGAGGACACCTCCCAGCCAGTCGACGTATTGGACGACGAGGGGCCGGTCGAGGCCCAGTTCGGCCCGGACAGCCGCCAACGCCTCCGGGGTGGCCTGGGTGCCGAGGATCAACGTCGCCGGGTCGCCGGGAAGGACCGACAGGACGACGAACACCACCACCGACGCCGCCCACAGGCTGACGGCGAAGATGACGAGTCGCCGCACCGTGAACACGAGCACGGCAGCGATGGTAGATCCGCCGTTCCGCTGCGCCGTGCGCCCGTTCTCCCCCCGTGGAGCGAAGCGGAACGGGGGAGTACCCGGCGGCCCAGCCGCCGGGGGAGGGGGGCTCGGCGCATGCGCCTCCCAGCTCCCGCGCGGCCTCCACCCCCTTCGACCGCCTCCTCCGTCGGCGGCCACTTCCCCCTCAAGAAGGGGAAGAACTCAAACCACAGACTTCTCCCCCCGCTTGCGGGGGGAGGGGACCATCGCCGCAGGCGATGGTGAGGGGGTCCGCTGCTCCGTGCGGCCGTTAGGCCGCACCCGTTCTCCCCCCGCCTGCGGGGGGAGGGGACCATCGCCGCAGGCGATGGTGAGGGGGTCCGCTGCTCCGTGCGGCCGTTAGGC
>WFOA01000123.1 GCA_015488325.1 Acidimicrobiia bacterium
GCCCCCCTCACCATCGCCTGCGGCGATGGTGAGGGGGGCTCGGTGCATGCGCCTCCCACCTCACGCGCTCCCCGCACCAGCCTCGAGCTGCCTCCACTCCCTACCCCCCAACGCCTTCGGCGTGGGGTACTTCCCCCTCGAGAGGGGGAAGAACTGGTGCGTGCATTCGGACGCACGGAACAGCGGAAACTACGCTCAGGCTCCCATGGCCGTCGATTCGTTCCGGTACCTGCCCCGCAGCTTCATCCCCCTCTACGAACAGCGTCGCTACGAGGGGATCGACGAACCAGTCTGGGCTCCCCTCTCCAAGCCGGTGACCGAAGCCACCTTCGCCCTGCTCACCTCCGCCGGGGTCTACCTGCCGGCCAGTCAGCGTCCCTTCGATCTCGACCGGGAACGGGCCGAGCCCACCTGGGGCGACCCGACCTTCCGGGTGATCCCCGCCGACGCCACCGAAGGCGACATCGACGTCGCCCACCTCCACATCAACACCGACCCGATCCGCACAGACCTCGACGTCGCCCTGCCCCTCCGCACGTTTCGACGCCTCGCCGACGACGGAGAGATCGGGGCCGTCGCCGCCGAGCACTATTCGGTGATGGGATACCAGGAGCCGGGGGCGGAAGTCTGGATCACCGAGACCGGACCGGAGATCGCCGCCCGCTGCCACGCCGCCGACGTCGACGTCCTCGTCCTCGCCCCCGCCTGACCGGACTGCTGCGTGAACGTGCCCGTGCTGGCACGTGTGATCGAAGCGGCCGGGATCCCCACCGTCACGGTGACGATGATGCCGGTCTTCGCCGACCGAGCGCGCCTGTCCCGGACCGTCGGCGTCCCCTTCCCCTTCGGCCAGGCCTTCGGACCCGTCGGCGACGACGACACGCACCGGATCGTGGCCGAAGCCGCCGTCCGACTGGTCGCCTCGGCGACCGAACCGGAGACCCGGGTCGACCTGGACCTCGAATGGCCGGACGACGTGAAAACCGCCTACCGGGCATGGCAGCCCCCCGAGCCGAGCCCCATCGTCGAGGCCATGCTCGACACGCTCCGCAAGGCACGTCGGAACTCCGACGACGCGTCTGGGCGCTGACCGCGATCCGCTACCGTCGCCCCTCCATGAAGATCGGAGTGCAGCTCCCCGAGGTGGAACGGGAAGTCCGGTGGGCGGAGCTCGTGCGGATGGCCCGCCTGGCCGAAGAGGTCGGACTCGACTCGGTGTGGGTAGGCGATCACCTCCTCTACGACCTGCCCGGTGTCGGTCCCCGTGGACCGTGGGAGGCGTGGACGTCCCTCGCCGCCCTCGCCGAAGCCACCCAACGGGTCGAACTGGGCCCCCTGGTCGCCGCCACCGCGTTCCATCAGCCTCAGATGCTGGCGAAGATGGCCGCCACCGTCGACGAGATCTCAGGTGGACGCCTCGTCCTCGGCCTCGGAGCCGGCTGGAACGAACGAGAGTTCCGGGCCTTCGGGTTCCCCTACGACCACCGGGTGTCGAGGTTCGAGGAGGCCTTCACCATCATCCGACGGCTCCTCAGGGAAGGGCAGGTGGACTTCCAGGGCCGGTTCTTTCGGGCCGACGACTGTGTCCTCTCCCCCCGGGGCCCACGTCCCCAAGGACCTCCGCTGCTCATCGGCTCGACGGGCCGAAGGATGCTCACCATCACCCTCCCCCACGCCGACGCCTGGAACGTGTGGTGGGCGCGTTTCGGGAACACCCCGGAAGGTTTCGCCCGACAGTCCCGCCTGGTCGACGACGTCTGCGAAGAGGTGGGTCGGGACCCGGCCGGGATCGAACGGACCGCGGCTGTCCTCTGCCAGTTCCCAGGCGGCGGCGGCAGGATCATGGGGGGGCAGATGCCGCAGGGGATCCGCCCGGTGCAGGGCTCCCCGCAGCAGATGGCGGAAGCCCTCGCTGCGTTCGGTGCAGCCGGCGCCGACCATCTCCAGCTCGTCCTCGACCCGATCACCGAAGACACCGTCGCTGCCCTCGCACCCGTCCTCGCGGCGTTGGGACGGTGACGTTCAGATGTCGGCGAGCCTCTCCACCGCCGCGGACAGGTCGCCCACCACCAGGTCGGGAGGCGGGTCGGGAAGGCCCCACACCACTCCCGGTCGGGCGAGGAAACAGCCTTCCATGCCGACCGACCGGGCGCCGATGATGTCCCAGTCGTGGGCTGCCACCAGCATCGCCCGGTCGGTGTCGACGCCGGCCAGGGCACAGGCGTGGAGGTAGGGCTCGGGCGCCGGTTTGAATCGGGACACGGCGTCCACGGAGAACGACTGTTCGAAGAAGCCTTCGATTCCGGCGTTGCGGAGCTGGTCGACCACCGCCTCGGAGGAGCCGTTGGTCAACGTCACCAGACGGAACCCAGCGGAGCGGAGCCGCTCCAACGCGTCGGGGACGTCACGGTGGGCGGGCAGGGAACGCATGCCTTGGACGATGGCCGCGATCCGCTCCGGCGACACGTCGATCCCCCGTTTCAGGGCGAGGACCATGAGGGCTTCGGCCCCGATCTGGCCGAAGGGACGGTAGTTGCCTACATGGTTGGCGACGAGGGACCCGTGCAGCATCCGGGCGAACCATTCGCCCATCGGCTCCGCCGATCCGAAGACGTCGACGAATCCGGGACGTAACGCGGCCAGGTCGAGAAGCGTCTCGTTGACGTCGAACACCAACAGGTCGGGTCTCATCGTTCCACCGGACCTTGCAGCCGTTCCACCGCCTCCACGAAGAAGTCGGGGACCGGGGTCTTTTGGAACGTCTCGGCGTCGACCACCACCTGCACCTCCCGACCTTCCACGACGGTACGGCCCGACTCCAGCTCCCAGGTGCGGAGCTCGAAGACGACCGACGTCGTCCCGATCCTCGCCACTCGAGCTCCCGTGAGGAGCACGTCGCCGATCCGGGCAGACGACCGGAAATCGACCTCCGCCCTCGCCAGGACCATCTCGTAGCCTCGGCCGGTGAACTCGTCCCAGGGAATCCCGAGAGCGTCGAAGTAGTCGGTGATCGTGTCGTCGAAGTAGGTGAGGTAGTTCCCGTTGAAGACGATGCCTTGGGCGTCGCTGTCGGAGAACCGCACCTTGCGCTGATAGGTGACCGGAAAGTCCATGGCGGAACGCTACCGGCTCCCCGACGGGGACGTCGGGACACTGCCTCCGCCAGGCGACGAGCCCAACATGGCCGACAGGGCGGCGACGGCCTCCCCGTAGGCGGGTTCGAACCAGTAGCCGCCGTGGATACGCACCTCCGGATCGTCCAGCGGTGGGGCGTCGATCCCGCGACGGACCGGCCCTCCGATCGGATCGTCGGCGCGGAACAGGTTCACCCAGGCGGGCGTGTCGGGCCCGCCGAGCGCGCGGTCGAGGCCGTCGAAGAATCCGTCGTCGAAATGGGCGGGGAAGAACCGCCGGTACAGCGACCCGAGGGGACTCCCGAAGGTGAGGAGAGCCACCTTCGCCGCGGGGACGCCGTAGGCACGCACGGCGGCGGCCGCCACCACCGAACCTTGGGAATGGCAGGCCAACAGGAGACGGTCGGGACCGTCGACGTGGGAGCGGATCACGTCGGCCAAGTCGGGGACCGCCACCGGCCCGTACGCCGGTGGGGCGAAGGGATGGAACCACCGGGGGAAGAACGATCCGACGTCCCAGATGATGGCGAGGGTTCGTCGATCCTCCCGGCTGCGGACGGCACCGACGATCCGGGATGCCACCAGCCCGAGCGGGAGGAGCAGCGTCACCGAGACGGCCGTGTCGGTGAACCCGGCGAACCCGAGGCGGACGCCGAACAGCGACAACGCCGGTGAGTCGACCAACGTCAGCCACCCGAACGTCCCGACCGTGGCGGCGACGACGAGGAGCCGCCGCACAGTCGAGGTGAACGCCCACAACGCCAAGCCCAACCCGACCACCACGATCACACCGCCGGGGATCGCCACCCACGAGGCGTCCGGGCGGAGGTCCCACCATCCGACCGCCGCCCCGGCGTCGACGGACACGAGGACGAACGTCACCGCCAGCGTCGTCCCCAACACGAGCTCGGCCCGGTCGCGCCAGCGTCGAAGCCCCACGAACAGGGCAACGGTTCGGTCCGGGCCAGGCCGTACCCCCGCCACGTACAGGACCAAGGCCACCGCCAGCACCCAGACCCCGCCGACCAGGAACCCTTCGGCCAGCCGTTCCAGCCCTTCGGTTCGCTCCGCACCGGCCAACCCTCCTCCCACCACGATGAGGGCGGCGCCGACGCTCGCCCCGCTCGCCCCGGCCAACGTCATCAGCGCAGGCGCCACCGTGACGGCCCTGCCTCCCCAGCCGAGGAGGAACACCGTCGCCGTCGCCGCCGCATACACGAGGACGGTGACACGCACCGCGTCGCCGAGGGCCCGGAAGGAGGGGTCGTCGACGCATCCTCGACCGCACGGGCCGACGAGGGCGGAGAGCACCAGTAGGGACGCCAGAGCGGCGGCGGCGGTGAGGGCCAGCAGGAACGACGCCGGTTCCACCCAGCGGTGGGTGCCGTCCCGCCGCAGGGCCGCCGTGACGGCCGTCACCACCACACCTGCGCCGACGGCGGCGAGGACCACCAGCCCCGGCGGGGCAGGTCCGGCTCCTGACAGGGCACCGTTGGCGAACACGACGGCGGCGGCGACGACGGCCAGCGCCACACTGATGTGCAGGTTTCGGAGGGTCTCGCCGACCAGGTCGGATTCCCAGGTGGCCGGATCCCCCACCGACACGTCCGCCGCCGGGTCGGAACCGCCCGGATGGGATCGGGAGTGGAGGAACCGGCGGAACGGGTCCCTGCCGGGTCCTGGGTGTTCGACCCGACTGGTCACCATCCACAACCCGACGAGGACGAAAGCGGCGACGAGCCCACCGACGACGACACCGCCTTCGGGACCGAACCAGCCGAGGCGTCGGGACGCCAGCCAATAGCCGCCCAGCTCCACGAATCCGATCCCGGCGACGAACGAGAACAGGGCGGTGAGCGCCAGACCGGCGAGGCGGACGACGACGACGGCGGCGCGCCGCACCCGGGGAGGACGAGGCGGAAGGGCCCACCCGGCCACGTTCAGCAGCATGTAGGGGACGAGCAGCAGCCACAGCGCCTTGCGGGGACTCCCCGATGTGAGGGAGCTCCACTGGTAGGCCCGCAGCCCGCCGTAGGCGGGAGCGGGCCGGAAGATCCGGGTGTCGCCCCGATCCTCGAGGACGACCGGCGCCGTACCCAGCATGATGTCCGGCGGCGTCCCCGACACCCCGTGGACCCGCATCTCGATCAGGGCCATGGGTTCTGTCTAGTCGCCACCGACAGCCGATGACGGCCAGGAGGCGGTCCCGGTCAGCGTGGCGAGGCGACCCGTCGTGCCCGGCGAGGACGGATACGGCCACGGATGAGCCACAGTCCGACGGCGACGACGATCGCCGGGGCGACCAGCAGCGGCAGCGTGCTCGGGCTGGGAGGCGGATCGAGGAGGATCCAGGTCCCGTACCGGGCAACGAAATAGTCGATGATCTCCTGGTCGGTTCGGCCTTCCGCCACCTGGGAGGCGATCAGCTCGCGCATCTCCCGGGCGGTCTCCGACGGTGAGTCGAGCACCGATTCGGACTGGCATACGGGGCATCGGAGTTGGGCAGCGATGATCTTCGTGCGATCTTGGGGGCGGGGAGGGGCAGTCAGGAGCCCGACGGTGACGACCCCGACCGCCACCGCCAGCAGCACCACCAGCGCCCGCCGGGTCGGACGGGGCGCGTCGGGGCCTGGAAGGTCAGGTCGGTGATCCGACATGGTCTTTCGCCGCTGTCAGGTCGTCCCGTTCCGGTTTGCGGAACACGAACGACGCCAGACCGCCGACCGACATCAGGATCCCCCCGATCCACACCAGGTACATCATCGGGTGGGTCTGGACGTCGAGGATCACCGAGTCGGAGTCCAGCCTGCGGATCGTCAGGTAGATGTCACGGGCGAGACTCGTGTTGACGGCGGGGGTGCCGATCGCCTGCTGGAAATTCGGGTACTGGTTGAGGCTGGGTTCCATCACCGCCACCAGTTCGCCGTCCCGGTAGACGGCGGCCCGAACCCCGGTGACGAGGCGGTTCGGCTCGGGCCGCTGGAACGATTCGAGATAGGTGATTTCGTAGCCGAGGGCCGAGCCGGTCTCGCCGGGACGCAGCGTCACCATCGCCTCGGAACTCAGGTTGCCGTACAGGGCGACCCCGACGGCGAGGATCGCCACCCCCAGATGGGCGACTTGACCTCCCCAGAAGCGGGGGTCGCGCACCACCACCCGCCTGACCGCCTCCCACCGTGTCCGACCCTGGGACTCCATCACCGCCGACGCCTGACGCCAGAGGCGCTCCGCCACCGGGCCGACCACCAGGATGGCGAGTCCGACGATGGCGACGACGTGACCCACCCGCACTCCGACGACGACGAGGAGGGCGCCGGCGAGGGCGGCCACCGCCAGGGACCCGCGGATCCGATCCCACACGACGACCGGACGTGCCTTCCGGTAGGGGGCGATGCTCCCCACCCCCATCGCCGCCAACAGGATGTAGGAGAGGGGAACGGCGTACCGGTCGAAGAAGGGTCGGCCCACCGATATCTGTTCTCCGGAGATGGCTTCGACGATCATCGGGTAGATGGTGCCGAGGAGCACCACCACCGCCAGGGTCGACAACACCAGGTTGTTGAGGAGGAAGATCCCTTCGCGGCTCACCATCGTGTCGAGACGCCGCGGCGACGACACGGCCGGAGCACGGAACCCGAGGAGGATCAGGCTGGACACCAGGATGACGGCGAAGAACCCGAGGAGCACCGGTCCGATCGCCGACTGCGAGAAGGCATGGACCGATCCGATCACCCCCGACCGGGTGAGGAACGTGCCGAAGATCGTCATGGCGAAGGTGAGGATGACGAGGACGAAGTTCCAGCTCCGCAGCACTCCCCGCCGCCGCTCCACCACCGCCGAATGGATGAAGGCGGTGGCCGTTAGCCAGGGGATGAACGAAGCGTTCTCCACGGGATCCCACGCCCAGAAGCCACCCCAGCCGAGGACTTCGTACGACCACCATCCGCCGATGACGATGCCGGCCCCGAGGAAACTCCAGGCGACGAGGGACCACGAGTGGGTTCGTTCAAGCCAGTCGCTGCCCGACACCCCTTTCGCCAACGAGGCGACCGCGAAGGCGAAGGGGACGGTGAACCCGACGAACCCCAGGTAGAGGAGGGGCGGGTGGATCGCCATCATGATGTGGTTCTGGAGGAGCGGGTTGGGTCCGGGACCGTCGGGGGGCACCACGTCCAACGTCTGGAAGGGGTCGGCGACGGTCGCCATCACACCGAAGAAGAACAAGGCGACGACGCCGATCACGGCGATCGCTCCCGACCCGACATCGTCTCCGTCGCGGTGTTTCCTCACCACCGTCCAGGCGTATCCGGCCAGCACCAGGCCCCACAGCACGATCGAACCTTCCAGCGCCGCCCAAGCGGTGGCGACGTTGAACGGGAAGGGCGTCGACCGGGAATGGTTCTCGGCCACGTAACGGATGGAGAAGTCGTTCCCCAACAGGGCGGCCTGCAGCGCCCCCATCGCGGCGAGGGCTCCCACCACCAGCGCCGCGGTGGCCGCCCCCAGGTAGGCGCGGCTCGCCCGGTTCGGGTTCCTGAACCCGATGACCCCACGCCGGATCATCTCGAGAGACGCCAGCACCCCCAACAGGACGCCGGCCTTGCCGAACAGGGCGATCATCGAACCCTCCTGCAGTCGTAGGATCGTTGGGGGGTCACGGCCACCTCAGGAGTCGGGACTCGACTGGACCGTCCCGACCGTCTGGGAGCCGGGTCGTCCCCCGGCGAGCATCGTGTCGATCGTGGAAGCCAGGATGAAGGCGTTCGACTGTCCGGTGATCTTGCCGGCGATGGTGCCGTCGGCATCCACGAAGAAGGTCTCGGGCACTCCGAACACCCCGAATTCGATCGCCGCCCGGGCGTCCGGATCCAACACGCTCGGGTATCCCCGCCCGAGCTCGTCGAGGAAGGCGATGGCGGCCTTCGGGTCGTCCTGGTACACGATCCCGATGAATTCGACCCCCCGATCCGCGTAGGCGGCGGCGGTGGCCATCAGATCGGGGTGTTCTTCTCGACAGGCGGTGCACCAGGAAGCCCAGAAGTTGATGACGAGGATCGTACCCCGCTTCTCACGCAATGAGATCGCCCCCTCACCTTCGAGGAGCGGGAGGGTCAGGTCGGGGACGGGCTGGCCAATGAGGGGTGATTTCACGAGGCTCGGGTCGCTTCCGAACCGTGACCCGAGGACGACCAGGAACGCCAGGACCAGGACGCCCACGACCGAGACCACCGCCCAGATCCGTCTGCTCTGGCGGGTCGGGTCGCCGAGTTCGGGAGTCAGGTCGGGGGGTGTCGTCACCTCGTGCCTCCGGTCGTCGCTTCGTCGCCGGCGACCGAGACGGGAGCCGGTTCCGTCGGAATTGTTGCATACCGAACCGGGCTAGCCTGCCGACCATGCCGGCATGGTTGCTGCCTTTCCTCGCCGTCGCCGCAGGGGTGGTGTCGATCAGCTCCCCCTGCGTCCTGCCGCTCATCCCCGGCTACGTCTCCTACATGACGGCCCTGCCCGTCTCGGAAGTGGGGGCCGCCGGGACGCGCCGGCTGGTGTTGAGGACGTCGCTGCTGTTCGTCGCCGGCTTCACCCTCGTCTTCACCATCCTCGGGGCGTCGTCGGCCCTGGTCGGCACGTTGCTGCTCCGCAACCTGCCGGTGCTGGTGCGGTGGGCGGGGGTGGGGATCATCGCCTTGGGCCTCGCCATGGTCGGATGGTTGAAGATCCCCGGGCTGGGTCGGGGCGGTTTCGCCTTGAAGCGGTTCCGGCCCGGCGGCCGGTCCGCCTTCGGGATGGGGATGGCGTTCTCGGTGGGATGGATCCCCTGCATTGGCCCTGTGCTGGGGACGATCCTCGCCGCGGCGGCGGCGACCGAGACGGTGGCGTGGGGGGCGTTTCTCCTCGCCCTGTACTCCCTGGGCCTCGGTATCCCGTTCGTGCTGATCGCCCTCGGTTTCCACCGGGCGCGGCGGGCGACGGCGTGGCTGCGCCGCAACGGACGCAGGATCGAGGTGGCGGGAGGGGTGATGGTGATCCTGGTAGGTGTCGCCTTCGTCGCCGGATGGTGGCAGCAGATCTTCATCCCCCTGCAACGGGCGTTCGCCCGGCTCGGATGGCCGCCCATTTGACGATGGCCGCGACGGGGCACGGCGGACCGACGGGTCCCTTCGTTCGGTGTGTGGACACCGTCCGGCGGTTTGTCGACTCGACCTGGGCACCGTGGGTCACCCCCGAGGTTCGACGCTGAGCGCGAGATGATAGAGAGAACCGGGAGGTACCCATCCCCCCGGGGGTGGGTGCCCCTCCGGGGTGGGGCGTACCGAGGTTCGCCTTCCCGACGACCCTGCTGCGATACTGGAGGCCATGGCCGACCTCTCCTTCCACACCCCCGACCCCAAAGACTTCCTCGACCTGCGGTCAGAGCTGTCGGACGAAGAGCGACTCCTCGCCGACACGGTCCGCAGCTTCGTCGAAGACAAGATCCTCCCCGACGTCGCCGAATGGTACGAGGCGGGGACCTTCCCCCGTGAGCTGGCCAAAGAGATGGGTCAGATGGGGCTGTTCGGAATGCATCTCGAAGGCTACGGGTGCGCCGGGACATCCAACGTCGCCTACGGTCTCGCCTGCCTCGAACTGGAAGCGGGCGACTCGGGGACCCGCAGCTTCGTGTCGGTCCAAGGCTCCCTCGCCATGTTCCCCATCTGGAAGTTCGGCTCCGAAGAGCAGAAACAGGACTGGCTGCCCCGGATGGCCTCCGGCGAAGTCATCGGATGTTTCGGACTCACCGAAGCGGACGCCGGGTCGGACCCGTCGTCGATGCGTACCCGGGCCCGCCGTGACGGCTCCGACTGGATCATCGACGGGTCGAAGATGTGGATCACCAACGGCTCCATCGCCGACGTCGCCATCGTCTGGGCCAAGACCGACGAAGGGGTACGTGGCTTCATCGTCCCCACCGACTCCCCCGGGTTCACCGCCAACACCATCCACCACAAGGCGAGCCTCAGGGCTTCGATCACCTCGGAGCTGGTGCTCGACGGGGTGCGGGTACCCGACGAATTCGTGCTGCCGGGAGTGGCGTCGATGCGTGGTCCCCTCTCCTGCCTCAACGAAGCCCGGTTCGGGATCGCCTGGGGGGTCGTCGGTGCCGCCCGTTCGTGCTACGAGACGGCCCTCGAATACGCGATCGAACGCCACCAGTTCGGTCGCCCCATCGCCTCGTTCCAGCTCACCCAGGCCAAGTTGGTCGAGATGATGGTGAAGGTGAACCGGGCGGGACTGGTCGCCCTCCACCTGGGGCGAATGAAAGACGAAGGTCGGCTCACACCCCACCAGATCTCCTTCGGGAAGATGGACAACGTCCGCAACGCCCTCGAAGTGGCACGGATCGCCCGATCGGTCCTCGGCGCCAACGGCATCACCCTCGAATACCCGGTGATCCGCCACATGGCGAACCTGGAGACGGTGTACACCTACGAAGGCACCAACGAGATCCACACCCTGGTGATGGGCAACGCCATCACCGGGATCCAGGCGTTCAGTCCGTAGAGGCGGCCGTCCTCACGTCCTCGTGAAGGCCAGCCCGAGGACCCGGGCCCGGAACGGGATCCGGTACCGCGCCCCGGTTTCCAGGTCGGCGAAGACGAGATCGCTGCGGGGACGGAACCGGTCGGTCGACGCGGAAGCCACGAACCGGCCGTCGGGACTCCACGCCGGAACGACCCGGTCCACCCCTTCGACGGTGACCGCCACCTCCCAACCCGACCCTTCGGTGTCTCCCATCGTCCACACCTCGAGCCGGGAGTCCGCGGCGGCGCCACAGACGACGGCCACCGTTCCCGGATCGGTCGGGGAGAAGGACACGATCCCGCAGTCCCGACCCCAGGGGACCTCCATCAGCGGTGTGAGGTCGGCGGAGACCAACTGGACGGAGCCGCCCAGTTCGGCCACCCCGAAGGTGGATCCGCCGGCGAGGAAGGCGCCGTCGGCCTGGGCCGCTACCCGCCCGGCGTCGTCGATGAAGGTGAGCCGGCGTGAGGTGGCGACCACGACACCCGCCTCCGTCCACCACACCGGATAGGCCCCCGGTGGGATCCGGGCGATCACCCGCCGCTGCGGGGATCCTCGGGTCCGGAGCTCCGCTTCGACGAGGACCGTCTCCGCGGTCGAGGTGATCTCCGACCAGATGACCCGTGCCGGAAGGCTGGAGCTCCAGGTCGCCCCGATGACGTTGGTGGCGGCCGGATCCATCCGGTCGTCGTCTCCGATCCAGAGGGCGTTGCCGATCGAGAACCTGCTCGGCGTCACCGACGACAGCCACAAACCTCCCAGGTCAGCGGCCAGTTCCCCTCCCGGGAGCGGGCGGGGGGTGGGGGCCTCCGCCGACGCCTCCCACACCCAGACCTGGCGGCCACCGAGATCGGCTGGGATGGTGATGACCACCCCGTCGACGAGACCCGGGACCATCGTGGCGAGTCGGGTGACGTCCCGGGGAACCCGGGTGGTCGTCGTCGTGAACGAGGGCGGAGCGACGACCGGCTCCTCTTCCGGCACCGTCGTCGGCAGCGTCGGGGCCCGGGCACTGCCGAACAGACCCCCCAGCACCACACCGACGACGAGGCCGACCAGAACGAGACCGGCCGCCCCACGACGGCGCCTCACGCCGCCTTCGGGTTCGTCCGGCTCTGCTCCGGCGGGGATGATCAGAGAGTCGTTCACGCCGGGCGGATTATCCCCGCCGGGTCCCGACTATGTGCCGGCGGCTCGGTGTGGTGGAATCGGAGGACAGCCGACCGGGAGGGCAGGTGGCCGAACCGATCCGTATCGCCAACATCGCCGGTCTCTTCGGGGACCGTCCCTCCGCCGCAAGGGAGATGCTCGAAGGCGGACCCGTCGACGTCCTCACTGGAGACTGGCTCGCCGAGCTGACCATGCTGATCTTGGCCCGGACCCGCGCCCGGCGTCCCGACGGCGGATACGGCCGCACCTTCGTCGATCAGATGGAGGAGGTGATGGGCACCTGCCTCGCCCGGGGAGTGAAGGTCGTGGTCAACGCCGGCGGACTCGACCCCCTCGGGTGTGCTGCCGCCGTCGAAGAGGTGGCCGCCCGTCTCGGACTGTCGCCGGTGGTGGCGGCGATCACCGGGGACGACCTCACCCCCCGGCTCCGGGAGCTGGTCGACGCCGGCGTCTCGTTCGCCAACCTGGACACCGGTGAAGACATCGGCGACCGTCTCGACCAGATGGTGGTCGCCAACGCCTACCTCGGAGGGTGGGGGATCGCCGCCGCCCTCGAACGCGGAGCCGACATCGTCGTGACAGGCCGCGTCACCGACGCCGCCCTCGCCGTCGGCCCGGCGATCTGGCGGCACGGATGGAGCCGGGACGACTGGGACGCCCTCGCCGGGGCGGTGGTGGCCGGCCACGTGATCGAATGCGGCGCCCAGGCGACCGGCGGCAACTATTCGTTCTTCACCGACGTAGCCGGACTGGAATACCCGGGTTTCCCGTGGGCGGAAATCCACGAAGACGGGTCGTCGGTGATCGGAAAACACGACGGCACCGGCGGTGAAGTGTCGGTGGGCACCGTCACCAGCCAGCTCCTCTACGAGATCGGCGGCCCTCGGTACCACAATCCCGACGTCACCGCCCGTTTCGACTCGATCGAACTCACCGAGATCGCCTCCGACCGGGTCCGGATCTCCGGGGTGAAAGGGGAGCCGCCTCCCACCGACCTGAAGGTGGCGGCGGCGATCCCCGGCGGATACCGCAACTCGGTGATGATCGGCCTCACCGGCCTCGACGCCGAAGCGAAGGCCGACCTCGTGTACCGACAGTTCTGGGAAGCGTGTCCTTGGGACCCCGACGACTACGAAGAGGTTCGCGCCACCCTGATCGGCACCCCGGCCGCAGATCCCCGGTCCAACGCCGCGGCGATCACCTTCTTCGAGATCGCCGTCAAAGACCCCGACGAGGAGAAGGTGGGGAGGGCATGGTCGAACGTCATGGCGCAGATCGCCCTGACGTCCATCCCCGGGCTGTTCGGACTGTGGCCGCCGGCTCCCGCCAAACCGTTCGCCCGATACTGGCCGACGACCGTCCCGCGACGCCACATCACCCAGACCGTCCATCTCGGCGACGAACGGTTCACGGTCCAGCCCACCGACCCGGGCCCTCCTCACCCTGCATCGGTGCCCCCTCCGCCGCCGACTCCGGCCGTCCCCGACGGCCCCACCGTCCGAGTCCCGCTCGGCCGGGTCGTCGGAGCCCGCTCGGGCGACAAGGGAGGCAACGCCAACCTGGGGGTGTTCGTCCGTGACCGGGCCGCCTACGGGTGGCTGGTCGCCACCCTCACCCCGGCCAGGCTCGCCGAGCTCCTCCCCGACCTGGCCGGATATCGGATCGAACGGTTCGAGTTCCCCCGCCTGGCCGCCGTCAACTTCGTCATCCACGGTCTGTTGGACGGCGGGGTGAGCTCCACCCTCCGGGTCGACCCCCAGGCAAAGGGGCTCGGCGAGTACCTTCGTGCCCGAGAGATGGACGTCCCCCGAGCCCTGGTCGGGTCGTGACGTCTCCGGTTCTGGTAGACCAGGGAGCAACGCAAAGGAGGTGACTTGACCGATTCGAACTTTCTGGTGCTCGGTGGCGCCGGCATGGTGGGCTTCCAGATCGCCTACCGCATCGCCACCGAGCTGAACCCACGCCGGGTCGTGCTGGTCGGTCTCCGGGAGACCGAGGTGGAGGAAGCGGCGGAGGCGCTGGCCGAACTCGCCCCCGGGGTCGAAATCCTCGGAGAGTGGGGGGACATCCTCGTCCGCGACGAATTCTCCCGACGTCCCCGCCGGGACCTGCTGGCAGACCCGTCCGCCCGGGAGGCGATCTTCTCGGACCTCCTCGGCCCCTTCGACCCCGCCTTCGAACGTTCCCGTCTGGCTCGACTGATCCGTGAACACCGTCCTGACGTCGTCGTCGACGCCATCAACACCGCCACCGCCATCAGCTACCAGGACGTCTACACCACCGCCGTACTGGCCAAACGTGACGTCGACGCCCTCCAGGAAGGAGAGGACGTCGCCGTCGAAGACCTGGCCGGACACGTCGAATCCCTCATCCTGTCGCTGTCGGTGCCCCAGCTCATCCGTCACGTACGTACCCTCCATCGCGCCCTCGTGGAGGTCGGCACCCGCCTCTACCTGAAGGTCGGCACGACCGGCACCGGCGGGATGGGATTGAACATCCCCTACACCCATTCGGAAGACCGACCTTCCGCGAAGCTGATGACGAAGGCGGCGGTCGGTTTCGCCCACACCGGGCTGCTGTTCCTCATGGCCCGGACGGCCGGCGGCCCCATCGTGAAGGAGGTGAAACCGGCGGCGTTGATCGGATACGCCGACATCTCCCATCGGGTGGTCTCCGAACGGGGCGAACCGGTGGGCCGGTTCCGGGCACGGAGAGAGAACCTCGGGTCGAGCCTGAGCCTCCACCTCCCTGCCGACGAATTCACCCGGGAAGGCGACATGGCGCTGCCGGTGGTGAACACCGGCGAGAACGGGGTGTTCACCCGGGGGGAGTTCGAAGCGATCACCTCCCTCGGCCAGATGGAGTTCGTCACCCCCGAGGAGATCGCCCACCTGTGCGTCGCCGAGATCCGGGGGGCCAACACCGGCCGGGACGTCATCGCCGCCATGGACGGGGCGATCATCGGCCCCAGCTACCGGGGTGGCATCCTCCGGGCTCGGGCCCTCGAGGAGCTGCGACGACTCGAATCAGAAACGGGGACCCATTCCGTCGCCCTCGGCCAGCTCGGCCCGCCCGAACTGTCGAAGCTGTTGTGGGAGGCGGAGCTATTGTCGGTGGTGGCCGGCACCGTCGACGGGGTCGTCGACGCCGACCCGACCAGGCTGGCGGCCGACCTGGAGGCACTCCTCCGGGACCGCTCGGACCTGGTGGACACGATCACTTCCCTGGGACTT
Source organism: Acidimicrobiia bacterium (assembly GCA_015488325.1). Lineage (GTDB taxonomy): Bacteria > Actinomycetota > Acidimicrobiia > Spongiisociales > ZC4RG35 > S012-128. The sequence continues at coordinate 15,098 of WFOA01000123.1, forward strand.
CCGATCCTCTCCGCCGACGGCAGAGAGATCCTCCGGGGACCGTTCATCCGGATCCCTGAAGTCCCCGGTGAACGGGAGGTCCCCGTCACCGCCGAGGACCGGGACCGTTGGGCCGAGAAAGGTTGGGTGGATCTACGGCCGTCGAACGTCGAACGGTGGCAGGGCCGCTTCACGGCCATGCGCAAGGCCCGTCTCGGCAAGGCGCAGCGGGGTTCGGCCGGTGTCACCTTGGCCTCCTACCTCCCGGAGGGGATCGAGGTCGGCACCGTGGCCGCCTGGGTGCTCGCCAACGAGCACGGCGGCTACCGGATCAAATAGACACCGCACCGTTTCCGGTGCCTGCCGGCCCTGGTCTCCCCAACCGGGCACAGACGAGACGGACCGGGGACGGTCACCGTCCCCGGTCCGTCGGTTCGGCTCTCCCCATCCGACGCCGCAGCGCTTCGGCGTCTCGCTCCGTCTCCTCTCGGGCGTGGCGTGAGCACAACTTTCCGATCGTCGCGATCACCGTCGCCGGACGGTCACAGCGGTCACAGGTGCCGTCGTCCGATGTCCGTCGATCCGCCATGATGTCTGCATCGACATGGACGTCCCGACGCTGGAGCAGGGTTCGGATTCTGCCCGACATGACTAGCTCCCGGAGACGGTCCGGAGGGGCCGCCGACGCGGCCCCTCCGGACGCTGCGCGAGACCGTTCTGTCAGCGAGCCAGGCCGTAGTCGGCCAGGCAGTCGTTCGACGCCGCGGCCGCTTCCGCCGCCGCCAGGGCGGCGTCGCTCACCGCCGCCGACCCGCCCAGGGCGACGATCTGGGTGGGCTGCAGACGGCAGATCTCCCGCAGGGTGACGGTGGGAACGGTCCCCCCGAGGCTGTTCCAGAACAGGATCGGCCCGGCCATGTAGGGGTCGGACTGTCCCATCAGCCCTCCGCCGGCGAGGGCGTCGGGGAAGTTGAAGGCGTCGGCCAGGTAGACGGTGAAGGTGCCGCCAGTCCCGTATGTGAGCGGTGTGGTCGTCATCAACACGGAGGATCCGACCGGGTAGGCACGACGGGAGATCTCCACCGCGGTGGCATAACGGTCCGAGCCGGCGGCGCGGGTGACGGCGGTTCCGGACGTCATCACCAGATTGGCGTTGTCGGCCGCCACGGTGAAGAAGTCGCCGGGGGAGGTGATCCCGAACCAGACCCGTCCCGAACCGCCGAAACAGTCGGGGTCGATGTCCACCGTGAAGGATGTGGCGGCGCTCACCGACGGCGTATAGAAGCGGTCCGGATCACCCGACGTGGCTCCGGTCCGCCCCGCGCACGCCAAGGTGTCTCCGTCGGGTCGGCCCCAGGTGATCCCGAAGAACGAGAAGCTGTCGTTGAAGTAGGTTGCGGCGTCGGGTTCGTAGGTGGTCCCGTACTCCACTTGGTGGGTCAGCACGGCGTAGTGGGTCGTCCACGCAGTGACGTCCTCGGCCGTCGTCGACGACGGCGTCGCCCTGGTGGCGAAGTTGAACGCCCAACCGGTCTCGTCCCGGAGGTCGTAGGCGGAGCACAGGTTCACGGTGAACCGCCAATTCCCGTCGTCTTGGAGTTCGATGACGACGTCGTCGATGTCGGCTTGGCCGACGGCGCCGTCACCGCAGCCGTCGGTGATGGTGGCGAGGGTGGAGACCACGCTGGCCATCGGCTGAAACCCGCCGTCTGCTCCGCCGGTGGTGGGCCCGTTCCAGTCGGGATCCTCGCCGGGCTGCTTCCATTCGACTTCGGCGTGGGCTGCGACCAGTTCGTCACCGGACGGCTGGTCGCCGGCACCGAAGGCCACCACGGCACCGGCGGCGAACACCAACGCCAGGGCGGCTATGAGCGCGATGAGCCGTGAACGCACGACAGACTCCTCCTTTGGGATTCACAGGACCTACAGTCTATCCGGAAGAGCCGACAGGGTGACGGAATGTTCGGCGGCGGTGGCTGTGCCCTCTCCCCGTCACACGTCCCGTCACCGCACCCGAGGCGGTACCCGAACACCTCTGCGCCGGCGATCGGGAAACGCCGTCGGCGGAGACCGGTGGGGATCCCACGAGCCGCACCGCGAGACGAAGCGGAACGGCCGAAACGGACCACACGGACAGGAGAGCCCGACGACCGAAGGGTCGCGACGGTGTCGGGTCGGTGGGAGAGGCGGCGGTGGTCAGGGGCGGGGTCGAACCGCCGACCTCCGGTTTTTCAGACCGGCGCTCTACCAACTGAGCTACCTGACCGGGGCGGCCGCCGAGGACGGCGCCTCGGCTGGCGGGGACGACGGGATTTGAACCCGCGACCTCCGGCTTGACAGGCCGGCGTGAACTCCAGACTTCACCACGCCCCCGGGAGTTGTGGCCGAGCGGCCGCCGATCTCGGCACGAGCAGTATAGGTGCCACCCACCGGCGGACAACCCCGGACACCGGCGGAATCATCCCGTGGGCATCAGAACGCGGAATCCGCCATCGAGTGCACACGACGGGCGTCGGATTCAGCCGATCCGCAGCGCCACCTTCCCCAACTGCTCTCCGGCGTCGAGCCGCGCCAACGCCTCCGGCAAGTCGGTGAAGTCGTACACACGGTCGACGGGAGGACGCACCGCCCCCGACGCCACCAGATCCACCACATCGGCGAACTCCCCGAAGGTGAACATGGTGGAACCGACCACCTCGAGCTGTTTGAAGAACAGCACCGGCATCGACAGCTCCACCTTCGGTCCCGACGTCGACCCGCAGACGACGATCCGCCCACCCGGGCCCGCAGCCCGGACCGACTGGCCCCACGTCGCCGGGCCGACATTCTCGACGACGACGTCGGCGGGCCTTCCGGCTGCCGCCTTCAGCTCCTTGGCGAACTCCCCAGCCGAATCGAAGCCCGCTTCGGCGCCGTGGTCGAGCGCCCAGGCGACCTTGTCCGGACTCCGGCTGGTGACGAACACCCGGGCACCCATCGCCCGACCCAACACGACGGCGGCACTGGACACGCCACCTCCGACCCCGACGACCAACAGCACGTCGCCTGCACCCAACCGGCCTCGGCGCAGCATCCGAAAGGCCGTCCCGGTCGCCAGCCCGAAGGATCCGGCGGTCTCCCAGTCGAGACCGGCCGGTTTGGGCGCCACGTTGCGGGCCGGGACGACCACCGCCTCCGCCAGGGTTCCGGGGCGGTGCTCGCCGAGGATGCCGTACGACCGACAGAAGACGATGTCGCCTGCCAGACAGGCGGGGCACAGCCCACAGGACAGCGACGGGTTGACGATCACCTCGTCCCCCATCGCCACCGTGGTGACACCGTCACCGACCGCGTCGACGATGCCGGCACCGTCGGCACCGGCGATATGGGGGAGACGGTCGGGGGCGGGGAGGCCCCGGGACACCCACAGGTCGAGATGGTTGAGGGCGACGACCCGCAACGCCACCCTGACTTCGCCAGGACCGGGCTCGGGGGTCGGGACCTCGTCGAGGGAGAAGGCGTCGGGGCCGGTGGTGTCGTGCAGTTGCCAGGCTCGCATGACTCCGAGGGTAGAGGCTCCGACACCCCGCTAGGGTCGTCGGAGCCATGGCGCACCGCACCACCATCAAGGTCCGTTTCGCCGACCTCGACCCCTACGACCACGTCAACCACGCCCGCTACCTCACCTACTTCGAGTCCGCCCGCATCGAAGCCCTCGACGAGATCGGATTCGGGATGGACACGATGAAGGCCGCCGGCGTCCAGATCGTCCTGGTGGAACTCACCGTCCGCTACCGGCGGGCGGCCCGGCTCCACGACGAACTGGAGATCGTCACCTGGGTGGAGGAGGTCGGCAGGGCGACGAGCCGGTGGCGGCAGCGGGCATGTCTGGACAGAGAGACGGTGGCGGAAGCGGACATCTTCGCCACCTTCACCGACCTTCGTGGGCGACCCCGACGGGCCCCCGCCGGTTTCGCCGAAGCCGCCGCACGATTCGACGCCCCCGCCGGGACCTGAACCGACCGGCCCGCTCTCGTCACGTCGCCCTCACCCGGGTCGCGTCCAGGTGCAGAAGAGAACCCGATGTCCCATCACCGACGCACCCGTCCGTAGACGGAACATCGCGCCCGCCAAAAGACCACACCCGGCGGCCGGGAAGACCTCGAGTCCGCTGCCAGCAGATACGGTCCCGCTGAGGATGCGGGGTCTTCACCGCCGAGCACGCCCCCTCCGACAGCCTGGAAGACCCCCCCTTGCCTCGCCCGGCGGCGGCGATCAGCCCGGTCCCGCCGGAGCTGCGCACGGCTCCTCGCCGGGCACGAGCGGACGAGCGAGCATCGTGTATTCGGCGTCACCGCTCCGCCAGCGGGTCGCCTGGGTGGCGTCGGAGAAGAGCTCGACGAGCCGGTCTCGTTCCGCACCTTCGTAGGTGGTGCACCGCCACCCGGCGAAGACCGGTACGAGATCGTCGAAGGCCTCCGGCAGCGGCCAGTCCCGAACGTCGCCGACGGGCCGTTCGGCAGAGCCTTCGGCGGGTCCGACCCACACCTGGAGCCGCTGCCCCACATAGGGGACGGCGGCGCCCGAAGCCGCCACCCCTTCGAGCAGCGCCGCCAGCTCCTCGAACCGGGCGACCCTCGGATCCGAAGATGAGACCAGGCCGAGGGCATACACGGAGAACCGGTGAGGTCGGCCCTCTGCGTCGAAGAAGGTGACCACCTCGGTGGTGGCGTCGGCCACCCGAGACGACGCCTCGGTGTTGGCTTCGAAGTCGATACCGGCGAGGCCCATGGCGTCGACCACCTCCAAGATCTGTTCCATCGTCACTGCGTCGACGCGGGTCGCCTGCAGTCCGATGAGCATCGGACCCGGAAAGGCACCGGGACCAGGACCTTCGAAGATGAGGTCGCCACCCGCGGTCAACGCGTACCTGGGTGCCCGGTTGAGCAGAAACATCGCCGGGGCGAACCCACCTTCGCTTCGGACCTGCAGGACGGGGGCGTCGGGATCGTCGAACAGCCTCGAGCCGACCCCGCCACCGCAGGCGGCGGTCATCAGAGCGAACGCGGCGAGGAACGCGACGAACGTCCGCATACCCATTCGACGTCCCCGAACCCGGGGCGGTTCCTCGTCAGCGAGGACGGCGACCGGTGACGACGGTCACGACCGCCAGCGTCGCGTAGACACCCGCTGACAGATGGCGGGCACGGCGCGCGAAGTGCGGTCGTCGCCGCAACAGCCGTCCGATCCGCCCCGCACCCACCGCATAGAGACCGTCGGAGATCAGCCCGGCCACCACGAACAGCGCTCCCAGGACGAGGAGCTGCAGGCGGGCGGCGCCGGCCGGGTCGACGAACTGGGGCACGAACGCCACGAAGAACACCGCGGTCTTGGGGTTGAGGAGGTTGACGACGAACCCCTGCACGAACACCCGACGCAGACCCACCGGCTGCACCGCACCGGCTGCGGTCGGGGAGTCGCCTTCGGTGGCGGCCCGGACCGCCAGATAGACCAGATAGACGGCACCGGCCCACTTCACCGCCGCGAAGGCGGACGCCGAAGCAGCGACCACCGCGGTGAGACCGGCCATGGCGGCGGCGACGTGGACGAGGCTGGCGGCGTGGATCCCGAGGACCGACACCAGACCCGCCGTCCGACCCTGGGCGACACTTCGACCCGTCACATACAGCACCGCGGGGCCCGGTACGACGAAAAGGGCGACGGCAGCAGCGAGGAACAACCCGATGGTGGAAGCGGTCGGCATCCCGCCACCTCAAGGGACCGTCCCGGCCACGATGCCGACATCGGGTCACCGTCCGCCTATCTTGGGGCGCCACATGCGCAACAGCACCCCCCTCGAAGGGCCCGTCCTCCGATACGCCGCCGACCATTCGATGGCTCCCGGCCCCGTCCACCGATGGATCGTCGCCGAAACCGACCGCCGCTTCCCCGACCTCGTCCAGATGCAGATCGAATCCCACCAGGGTCCTCTGCTGGCGGTCCTCGTCGAACTGCTGGCAGCCCGTCGGGTCCTCGAGGTCGGAACCTTCACCGGTCTGTCGTCGCTCTGGATCGCCGAGGCACTCCCCGCCGACGGCCGGCTCGTCTGCTGCGACGTCTCCGAGGACTACACGTCGGTGGCCCGGCAAGCATGGGAGCGGGCTGGTGTCGCCGACCGGATCGAACTGCATCTCGCACCGGCCCTCGACACCCTCGCCCGCCTCGACGGGACCTTCGATCTCGCCTTCCTCGACGCCGACAAGGAGAACTACCCCCGGTACCTCCCCGAGCTGATCCGTCTGGTCCGCCCCGGCGGAGCGATCGTCGCCGACAACACCCTCTGGTACGGGCGGGTCGTCGACGACGACGACCGGTCCGCCGAGACGGAAGGGATCCGCCGGTTCAACGCCGACGCGGCGGCGTCGCCGTGGCTGGATGTGGCGCTCCTCCCCATGGCCGACGGCGTCTCCCTGATGTATCGACGGTCGTCTCAGCGTTCGTAGTCGGACAGGGCTTCGTCGATCAGGCCGATCGCCCAGTCGAGCTCCTCGTCGGTGGTGACGAGAGGCGGGATGAACCGGATCACGTTGCCGTCGGGTCCGCAGGGGATGATCACCAGCCCCCGTTCCAACGTGTAGGCCTGGACATGCCGGAAGGCCTCCGGATCCGGGACCCGGGTGTCCCGGTCGGCGACCAGCTCCACCCCGATCATGAGACCCAGCCCGCGGACGTCGCCGACCGTCGGATGGGAGGCGGCGAGTTCGTCGAAGCGGGCGAACGCCCGCCGGGACAGCTCCCGGGCGTGGGGAAGCAGATCGCCCATCACGTCGATCACCGCCGCCGCCGCCGCACAGGCGACCGGGTTGCCTCCGAAGGTGGTGCCGTGCGCCCCCACCGGCCAGGCGTCGATACGGTCCGCCGACGCCCCGTAGGCAGAGAGGGGGAGCCCGTTGGCGATCCCCTTGCCGAGGGCGACGATGTCGGGGGTGACGTCGAAGTGGTCGGCGGCGAACCATTCGGCGGTGCGCCCGAAACCCGTCTGGATCTCGTCGAAGACGAGGGCGATCCCGTGCCGGTCGCAGATCTCCCGCAGCGCCGTCAGGAACGGAGCCGGCGCCGGGTAGTAGCCGCCTTCGCCCTGGACGGGTTCCACCAACATGGCGGCGATGTTCTTCGGCGTGACTTCGTGGCGGAACAGCATCTCCAGTTCCATCAGCGCATGCTCCACCGCCTGTTCTTCGCTCATCCCCCACCGGTAGGGGTGGGGAAACGGCACCACCCAGACCGACCCGAGGACCGGGTGGTATCCGTCGCGGTACTTGGCGCTGGACGTCGTGTAGGTGACCGAACCCATCGTCCGACCGTGGAAGGCTCCCCGGAATGCGACGACCCCCTGCCTGCCGGTCGTGTACTTGGCGAGCTTGACAGCCGCCTCCACCGCTTCGGCCCCCGAGTTGGCGAACCCGAACTTTTCGATGCCGTCAGGGGTGATCCGTGCCAGCCGTTCGGCCTCCTCGACGAGGGCGTCGTAGCGGAAGACGCAGCCGGAATGCATCACCTTGTCGAGTTGGGCGCGGGCGGCGTCCACCACCGCCGGATGGTTGTGGCCCAGGTTGGTGACGGCGGTGCCGCAGGCGAAATCGGCCCAGCGGTTGCCGTTCCGGTCGTACAGCCAGAGCCCTTCGGCCCGGACGATCTGAAGCGTCGTGTCGAATGCGATGACGGGAGCGATGACGTCGCCGTGGCGGCGGATGAGGTCGTTCATGGGGCGCCTCCTCGGACGGTGGGGACGGACGGGGTGCCGAGATCCGAGGTGTCTCTACGGCGCGGCGAACAGCGCCCTCCGGGACTGGCGCGGGGTCGGTCGCTCCATGGAGGTCATTCTGCCAGACACATCGGGTCGACGGCTCCGGCTCACGTGAAGACGACACCCCGGGGTCCGGCGACGACCTCACCGATCACCGTCGCCCGATGTCCACCGTCGGCGACGACGCCCTCCACCTCCCCCACGTCCTCCGGGTCGACGACGAGGACGAACCCGATCCCCAGGTTGAAGGTCCGCCGCATCGAGTCGACGTCCACGCCCCGCCGCCCGATCTCGGCGAACACCGGCGGCGGCTCCCACGACGAAGCGTCGACGACCGCTCGACATCCGGGCGGCAACACACGGACCAGATTCCCCGGGATCCCGCCACCGGTGACGTGGGCGGCGGCAGCCACCAGGTCACGAGCGACCAGCGTCGCCACCACCGGCGAATAGATGACCGACGGTTCCAACAGGACTTCGGCGACGGTGGCGTCCCCACCGGGGAACGGCGCGTCGAGGTCGTCGAAGAGTCGCCGGATCAGGGAGAAGCCGTTGGAGCGGAGGTTCGGTGACGCCAACCCGACCAGGGTCAAGCCGGGATGCACCCGGTCTGGCCCCAAGATCCGGTCCCGGGACACCACCCCGAGGGCGGTGCCGGCCAGATCGACCTGGTCGGCGGCCATCACCCCCGGATGTTCCGCCGTCTCCCCGCCCAGCAGAGGACACCGAGCCTCCGAGCACGCCGCGGCGATCGACTCGACGATGGCGGCGTCACGGTCCCCGTCGAGGGCACCGACCGCCAGATAATCGACGAACCCGATCGGGCGAGCACCCACCGCGGCCAAATCGTCGACGCACATGGCGACCAGGTCGTATCCGACCCCCTGCCAGAGGCCGGTCCGTCGTGCCAGTTCCAGCTTCGTCCCCACCCCGTCGGTGGTCATCATCAGGACCGGATCGGGGATGTCGGACGGCACGGCGACACCGGCGGCGAAACCGCCGAAACCGCCCACCACGTCCGGCCCCCAGGTGGCGGTGACCACCGGAGAGATCCGTCCCACATGCCGGTCGGCTCCGTCCAAGTCGACCCCGGCTTCGTGGTAGGCGGTCACCGGCGGGCCACCCGCTCCAACTCGAACTTGTCCGACGCCCCGCTCACGTCGGTCGGGTAATCACCCGACAGGCACGCCGTGCAGGACCGGTCTCCACCCCCCACCGCCTCGAGCAGCCCGGGGAGGGACAGGTAGCCGACGGAGTCGGCGCCGAGCACGTCGGCGATGTCGTCGAGCGCCACCCTGGCCGCCAGCAGCGCCGACCGGTCCGACGTGTCCATCCCGTAGAAGCAGGGCCAGCGGTAGGGCGGGGACGAGATCCGGAGGTGGACTTCGACGGCGCCGGCGTCTCGCATCATCTGGACGAGCTGGCGGGTGGTCGAACCGCGGACGATCGAGTCGTCGACCAGCACGACACGGCGGCCGGCGACCGTGGACGGGATCGGGTTGAGCTTCAGGCGGATGCCCCGATCCCTGAGCATCTGGCTCGGCTCGATGAACGTCCGTCCCACGTACCGGTTCTTCACCAACCCGTCCACGTAGGGCAGTCCGCTCACCTGGGCGTAGCCTTCCGCCGCCGGGATCCCCGACTCGGGGACCGGCACCACCACGTCGGCGAGGGCGGGATGTTCGGTGGCGAGGATCCGACCCATCTCCTGGCGGGCGGCGTGGACCGACCGTCCGTCGAGGATCGAGTCGGGACGGGCGAAGTAGACGAACTCGAAGATGCAGAGGGCGGGCCGGGCCGGCGGGAACGGCCGGAAGCTGCGCAGACCGCCGGCGTCGATCACCACCATCTCCCCCGGTTCGACGTCCCGTTCCACCTTGGCGCCGACCAGGTCGAGGGCCGAGGTCTCCGACGACAGCACCCAGTCGCCGGTCTCCAGACGCCCCAAGGTGAGGGGACGGAACCCGTGGGGGTCGCGCACTCCGATGAGGTGCCCCTGGTCCATCACGACGAGGGAGAACGCTCCGGAGAAGGCGGGGAGCACTTCGACCAGGGCGAGTTCGAGGCCACGTCCGTCGGAGCGCCCGTCGGCCACCGCCCGAGCGATCGCCTCGGTCATCAGATCGGAATCGGTGGTGGCGGACCCCACCCCCAGCTCGTGGGCGAGATCGGCGGTGTTGGTGAGGTTGCCGTTGTGGGCGAGAGCCACCGAGGTGGCGCCGATCTGGCGGTGCGTGGGTTGGGCGTTCTCCCACCGAGTCGTCCCGGTCGTGGAGTAGCGGGTGTGTCCGACGGCGATGTGGCCTTCCAGGCCGGCGAGGGACGCCTCGTCGAACACCTGGGCGACGAGCCCGAGATCTTTGAAGACGGTGAGGGTCTGCCCGTCGGACGCTGCGATCCCCGCCGACTCCTGGCCCCGATGCTGAAGCGCGAAGAGGCCGAAGTACACCAGCGAGGCGGCTCGTCGGCCCGGCGCGTACACCCCGAACACGCCACAGGCCTCTCCCGGGCGGTCACCGGCGAACACGTGGTAGGGACGTCGAGCCGTCACCTGGCGGGATTGTAGGACCGGGCGTCGCACACCGAATGCCCCTGGCGCCGTCGACGTCGGTGCGTCGGATCCGCCGGGCCGGCGCCCACGAACGGCCAGGATGTCACTCGCCGTGTGCACGGGCTGGCGGAAACCGCGAGCCGGTACACCCGACAGGTGGTCACTCGTCGACGAACCTCGGTGCCCGGCGCTCCTTCAACGCCGCCAACCCCTCCTGGGCGTCCCGGCCCCGGAAACCGAGGAACTCGAAAGCGGCAGAGGCTTCGAAGGCCGGTGCCGCCGTCTTCAGCCACAGGTTGAGGGCCTGTTTGGTCCATCGGATGGCGGTGGCGCTGCCCTGGGCCAGCTCGGCGGCAATGGCGAGGGCGGTGGGGTACAGCTCGTCGTCGTCCACCACCTTGGCCACCAGGCCGATCCGTTCCGCCTCCTCGCCGTCGAGGGGTTCGTTGGTCAACAGGTAGTACTTGGCTTTGGCCATCCCCACCAACAGGGGCCAGATGATCACGGCGTGGTCACCGGCGGCGACGCCCAGTTTGACGTGACCGTCGAGGATCCGGGCAGACCGGCCCGCGATGGGGATGTCGGCGACGAGCGCGGCGGCGAGCCCGGCGCCCACCGCCGGTCCGTTGATCGCCGACACGATCGGTTTCGAGCAGTCCATGACGTTGTAGACGAGGTCCTTCGCCTCCCGGAAGATCCGGTTGGCGAACGCCGCGTCCTCGATCACCCGTTCGATGAGGGTGAAGTCACCCCCGGCCGAGAACGCCCGACCTTCGCCCCTCAACAGGACCGCCCGGACATCGGGGTCGGCGTCGATGTCCCGCCACACGTAGGTGAGTTCACGGTGGCCTTCGATCCCCACCGAGTTGAGGGTTTCGGGGTTGTCGATCACCACTTCGAGCACGCCGTCTGCCGGGTATTCGAAGCGGAGCGTTCCGTACTGGCTCTGATCCATGGGTCCGATTCTGCCGGGTTCGACGCCCGGATCGAAGTCGGCCGTGCAGGCCCGGCCGGTCGTGGCCCCTGACAGAACGCCTCAGATACCTCTGCGTCGACGTCGAGCCTCCGCCAGATGGCGCCGCAGCCGCCACACCGGCAGTGCGCCGGCGGCAGCGAGGACCACGGCGGTGACGACCGCCGCCCGGAACCCTTCGACGATGGCTTCGTCGGCACCGGGCGGAACCCCGGTGGTCTCCCCTGCGAGAAGCCGACGGACCTGTTCGACGTCACCGACCCTGCGGGCCACCACGAAGAGGATCACCGTCCCCGCCAGAGCGGCCCCGTAGGCGACCCCCTGGTTCCGTAGGAACTGGTGAGCCGCCGACGTCCGCCCGATCTCCGCCGGGTCGGAGACGGCCCGCAGGAGGGTGAGGGCGGCGTTGGTGGACACCCCGACGCCGAGCCCGGCGACGAACCAGGCCGTAAACTGGAGGGCGATCGACCCTTCGGTGAAGACCCAGGCGGCGGAGAGGGCCGGGACGGTCACGAAGAAGCCGGAGACGGCCAAGGTGGACTCGGCGATCCGTTCCGTCAGCCGACTCCCCACGTTGGCGCCGGTCGTCCATCCGATGGTGATGAACAGCACCGACCATGCCGCCACCGCCGTCGACGTGCCCCTGCCTCCCTGGAGGAAGAGCGGAAGGTACGAGTGGGCGCCGAGGGCCCCTGCCAGCAGCAGCCCCATCCCCAGAGCCAGCCCGGCGAACGGCTGACGAACGACATGTTCGAGCCGCACCACCGGCTGAGAAGCTCGGCGGGCATGGACTACGTAGGCGGCGGCGAGGAGGAGGGAGACGGCGAGCCACCCGAGGCTGGCCGCCGACACCGACGACACGGCGAGGAGGGTGGTGACGGTGACGGCGACCACCAGAGCGGTCCCGACGACGTCGATGCGGAGCGGTTCGGCGTCGGGACGACGGGGAGGCATCGCCCGCCATCCGGAGGCGAGGGCGAGGGCACCGAGGGGGACGTTGACCCAGAAGATCCACCGCCAGTCGAAGGCGGTGAGCAGGAACGCGGCGAAGGCCGGTCCCGCCACACCCATCACCCCCCACACCGTCGAGTTGGCGGCGTAGGCTCGAGCGACGAGATGGTCCGGATATCCGAGGGCGACGGCGGCGAGCCCGACGGCGATGATGAGTCCCCCGCCGGCCCCCTGCACGATCCGGGCCGCCACCATGATCTCCATCGACGGGGCGGCGGCGGCGAGGACGCTGCCGACGACGAACACCGCCACCGACCATCGGAACATGACCGTCGTCCCCAAAGAGTCGACCAGCGGGCCCGACAGGACCGTCGCCACCCCCGAGGTGACGAGGAACCCGGTGATCACCCAGGGCAGCAGCCGCACCTGCCCGAGGTCGGCAGCCACGTCGGGGAGGGCGGCGACGACGGCGAGGCCTTCGAAGGCGACGAGGGCGACGGTCGTGTAGATCGCAGCCGACAGCGGCAACAACGGACGCGACAGCACCGACCGGGGCTCTTCCATGGGCAGGGACCGTACCAAGGGTCGGGCGGGACGCGGACCCCGTCCGGTGGCGCCGCCACCCAGCGAAGAAGAGATCGCCCAGATCTACGAGGAGCTCCTCGAAGTCGCCGACTGCCTCCGGAACGAAGGCTACGACATCGCCCCGGCGCCGTCCCTCGAAGCCTTCGTCGACACCTACGAAACGGGGCCGTGGCATCCCTACCTGTCCCTCCCCGACGACCTCTCGGCGTCCGAATGGGACCGCCTGGAACGGGTCTGTCCTCAGCCCTGAACCGTCACCGCACCAGCAGGGGGATCGCTATCTCTTCGTCGGTGAGGCCGCCGTGCTGGCCGATGGTCCAGGCGTCGTTGCCGGGGAAGGAGAAGGCGTACCCGGGGTCGGCGAGGAGGACGCCGTCGGGACGGCGGGCCTCGAACCGGGGATGGAACGGTTCCGGGCCCCACCAACCGTCGGTGGCAGCAGCCGGATACCAGACGGCAGGGATGTTCTCCGCCATCTCCTCGCCCAGCTCCGGGTCTCCGTGGACGTACACCGCCCGGGAGTCACCGTAGAGCACCACCCCGTCGGGAGGTGTCAAGTCGAGCCGGTGCTCTTCGGGGATGTCCACGTGCCCGTGGTCGGCGGTACCCACCAGGCACACCCCAGCCGGGAGCCGTTCCACCAGCTCCTCCCACACCGCCGAAGCCCGTCCCAACGCCGCCGCGTATTCGACGGACGACTGCCCGTGATAGTGGGCGGCGGCGTCGACGTCCGGCAGGTAGACGACGGTGACCCCGCGGCCCCGTTCCACGGCGGTGACGGTCAGCGGAACGATCTCGCCGACGTGGTCCCATCCGAAGGGTGTCGCCCCTCGGAACAGGAGCCGCTCGAGGGGGCTGCCGATGAACCCGGCAGGCAACACGACCGACACCTCACATCCTCCGGAGAGAAGACGTTCGGTCAGGTTCGGAGAAGGGAGGAACCCGTCCGGATCCGCCGGTACCGCCTCGCCGTCGATGCGCAACCACCAGACGGTGTTGACGACGCCGCCGAAGTCGGGGTCGTGCAGGAGGTAGGCGATCAGACCGTGCCGGGACGGCGCCAGCCCGGACGCCAGGGTGGCCGTCGCCACCGTGGTCTGGGAGGAGAAGGGCGCGTCGAGGGTCGCCACCCGGGCCGACGTCAGCGGGCCGGCGGCGGGATGGGTGAGCTGGCGGTCGCCCAAGCCGTCGAAGAGGACCAGGACGTATCGGTCCGATTCGGGGACGGCCGCGGCCGCATCGGCTGTGAGCCCCGGAGTGGGTGCGTCCCCGACGAGGCGACGCTCCAGCTCGGCGACGAGGTTGACGAGACCCCGACCGTCGTAGGAGGGAACCCGCATCAGTCGCCGAGACAGATCCCGAGACGGCGGGCACTCACCACCCAGGGATGGTCGACGGGGACCGCCTTGCGTTTGCCCGCCACCTCCTTCAGGTCCACCGGTTCGGTGCCCTCCCCCCGGGCGGCCACCATCACCCCGCGGAGACCCTCCACGATGTAGTCGACGCAGGCGGTGCCGAGCCTCGTCGCCAGCACCCGGTCGACGGCCGACGGCGTACCGCCACGTTGCACGTGTCCGAGGATCGTCACCCTCGACTCCAGGCCGGTGCGTTCTTCGAGGTCGGCGGCGAGGGTTTCGGTGTGCCGTTTCTGGACGGCGTGGAACTCTGCCAGGTCCCGTTTCGCCTGTTCGCGGATGCCGTCGTCCGGGTTGGTGGCCAGTTCGGCGAGACGGTCGTGACGTTCCCGGTCGGCTGCCGACAGGGCCCCTTCGGAGACGGCGACGATCGAAAACGCCGACCCGGCGGCTTTCCGTTGCAGGATCGATTCGGCGACGACTTCGACGTCGTAGGGGATCTCGGGGATGAGGATCACGTCGGCGCCTCCCGCCAGCCCGGCTCCGAGGGCCAGCCATCCGGTGTTGTGACCCATCAGCTCGACGACGACGATGCGGTGGTGGGAGTGGGCGGTGGAATGGAGTCGGTCGATGGCTTCGGTGGCGATGGTGAGGGCGGTATCGAATCCGAAGGTGGCGTCGGTGCCCCACACGTCGTTGTCGATGGTCTTGGGGAGGGCGATGACGGGGATCCCCACTTCGGCGAGGCGAAGGGCGTTCTTCATCGTCCCTCCACCGCCCAGACAGACCAGGGCGGTGAGGTCGTGGGATTCGACGACCTGTTTCATGAGGGGCCGCATGTCCATGCGCTTGCCGTTGCCCACGTGCATCTTGTGGACCTTGTCCCGGCTGGTACCGAGGATCGTCCCGCCGGTGGTGAGGATGCCGGAGAGGGTTTCGGAGTCGAGACGGACCGACCGGTCGTGCATGAGCCCCCGGAACCCGTCTCGGAAGCCGATGACGTGCATCCCGTAGGTGCGTTCCGCCGCCTTGCCCACCGCCCGGATGGCGGCGTTGAGTCCGGGGGAGTCGCCCCCGGCGGTGAGGATCCCGATGGTCTGGGCCATGGTGACAGGGTACCGGCTCCCGACCCCGACCCCACCACCCGAACTGACAGCACAAAACGGCAAATACCGCCCCAATCTGCTGTCAAAACGGCCGGGTCAGGAGACGACGCCGAGGGACCGCCCCACCCGAAGGAACGCCTCCGCCCCGTACTCGAGGTCCTCCCGGCTGTGCGCGGCGGAGATCATCACCCGGATACGGGCCTTCCCGAGGGGCACGGTCGGATAGGCGATGGCCTGGGCAAACACCGCCTCGTCGTCGAAGAGCCTCCGGGAGAACTCCTGGGCGGTCTGTTCGTCGCCCAGCATCACCGGGGTGATCGGGGTCTGCGACAGGCCCAGGTCGAACCCGGCAGCCGCCATCCGCTCCTTGAACCAGGCGGCGTTGGACCACAGCCGGTCGACCAGCTCGGTGGAGGCGTCGAGGATCTCCACCGAGGCGATGCAGGCGGCCACGTCGGGGGGCGTCACCGCCGAGGAGAACAGGAACGGCCGGGACCGCTGGCGCAGCCACTCTACGACCGGGGCGGGCCCGGCGACGTAGCCGCCGACCACTCCGAAGGCCTTCGACATGGTCCCCACCTCCACCTCCACCCGCCCGTGGAGCCCGAAATGGTCGACGATGCCCCGTCCGCCCTTGCCGAGGACCCCTTCCCCGTGGGCGTCGTCCACCATCACCATCGCCTCGTAGGCATCGGCGGTCTCGACGATCCGGTCGAGGGGGGCGATGTCCCCGTCCATCGAGAAGACCCCGTCGGTGATGACGAGGATCCGCCGGGCCCCTTCGGCCCGGGCCTCCGCCAGTTTGGCGGCGAGGTCGTCGACGTCGCAGTGGCGGTAGATCTTCCGGGAGGCCTTGGAGAGCCGGACCCCGTCGATGATGGAGGCGTGGTTGAGTTCGTCGGTGACGATGACGTCGCCGTCGCCGACGAGGGCGGGGATGGTCCCGGCGTTGGCGACGAACCCGGCCTGGAAGGAGATGGCCGCCTCCACCCCTTTGAACCGGGCCAGTTTCTCCTCCAGTTCGTCGTGGATGGTCATCGTCCCGGCGATGGTGCGGACGGCCCCCGGACCGATGCCGTACCGGCCCAGGGCAGCTTTGGCGGCCGAGACCAGACGGGGATCCGACGCCAACCCCAGGTAGTTGTTGGAACAGAAGTTGAGGACCCGTTTGCCGTCTACGACGAGCCACGGGCCCTGGGGCGAGTCGATGTGGCGGATGGTGTTGTAGAGCCCCTGCTCCCGCAGTTCGGCGAGGAGGTCCCGCAGGTAGCCGACCTTGTCCATACCGGCTCCTTTCAGCTCAGCGGCCCATCGGCGTCGGCCGGGTCGGGGAACATGACCACTTTCCCGCATTCCCCCGACGCCATCAGGTCGAAGGCCCGTTCGAAGTCGTCGAGGGCGAAGCGGTGGGTGACGACCGGGCCCAGATCCACCGCCCCCGACCGCAACAGGCCCCGCATCTCGTACCACGTGTCCCACAGTCTCCGCCCGACGATCCCGTGCACGGTGGCCCCCTTGAAGATGACGTTGTCGTCGAGGTCGAATTCGAGGGACCGGGAGGAGAGGCCCAACAGTGCGGCTTCACCACCCCGGACGAGGGAACGGAACCCCTGGTCGATGGCCGATGGTGCTCCCGACATCTCCAGGAGCACGTCGACACCTTCGCCGTCGGTCATCTCCCGGACCACCGCCACCAGATCTTGGCTGCTCGGGTCGACGGTGACGTCGGCCCCCATGGTCTTCGCCATGTCGAGCCGGTAGGCGCTGATATCCGAGGCGATGACGAGCCGGGCCCCCATCGCCTTGGCGGTGGCGATGGCCATCACCCCGACCGGACCGCAGCCGGTCACCAGCACTTTCCGTCCCGAGACGCTGGGGACCGACACGGTGTGGACGGCGTTGCCGAAGTTCTCCTGGAGCGACGCGATCGAAAGGGGCATGTCGGGCGGGTCGGGCCAGGCGTTGATGGCGGGGACCGCCACGTATTCGGCGTAGACGCCGTCCCGGTCTACCCCGAGGATCTGGGTGTTGTCGCAGAGGTGGCCTTTCCCGGTGCGGCAGAATCGGCAACGGCCGCAGACGACGTGGGATTCGACCGAGACGAGCTGACCCAGGTCGGGACCGTTCGCCTTCGGGCCTTTGTCGACGACGACTCCGCACATTTCGTGGCCGATCACCAGCGGTGGGGTGACGTGGGTCTCCGCCCAGGGATCCCAGCGGGCGATGTGGAGGTCCGTACCGCAGATCGACGTTGCCTTCACCTGGATGAGGACGTCTTCGGGGCCACATTCGGGGATGGGGAGGTCGACCATCTCCAGCCCGGACCCGGCGGTGGGCTTGACGATCGCTCTCATCGACCCCCAGGCTACCGTGGCGGCGGCCGACCGATCCGGTGCTCAGCCCTGGGGTGCCGCAGCTACCCGAACCTGGAATCCGGCGGCTGGGTCGCCGGTGACGTCGATCGTCACCGACTCGGCTTCCGCCCAGGTGTCTGCCGGGAGCGTGGCGATCACGCCGGCGGTCGTCAGGTCGGGGAACGTAGTCGACGCCCAGCCGACCAGTTCGGCGTCGGTGCCGGCGGGGAAGTAGCCGAACACCGGCACCGGCCCGGTCTCGGGGCCTTCTTCGGTCCGGAGCCCGAAGGGACCGAGGATCCCTACTCCAGGGAACCGCAGCCCCACCCACGGGTAGGCGGCGGCGAGGTCGGTGACGTCGGCGATCACCAGTTCCCGCTGCACCCAGCCGTCGACACCTGCGGCCACGTCGGCACCGGGAATGACTTCGTCGTCGGTGACGAAGAGCTGGCGTGCTTCGGGCGGGTCGGCCAGCCACGCCTCCAACCGGTCCGATGCAGTCCCCTCAGATGGAGGCCCCTCCACCCCCTTCTCCCGGCGCCACTCCCCCAACGGGCCCGGAGTAGTGGCCTCAGGAGCGGGCAAGCCCGCCTCGAGGGCTTCGGTGCGCGCGTCCCGGGCCTTCCGGCCGGCGATCGCATCCGCGATCAATCCCAACACCGCTTCCCGACCCTGCCCATAGAGGGCATAGACCTCGGCGTACTGGTCGTAGTTCCCGGTAGCTGCGTCGATGAGACGCCACTGCTCGTCGAACACCATGATCACCGCATAGGCGCGTAGTCCGTCACCTTCGGTGACGCCTCGTTCCAGTTCGGCGGGACTCCCGGCAGCCTGGAGGGCGACGAACGCCCGGCGGCCCTTCAGATCCACCTTCGTCGACGGAGCGACGAGCATCGCCGGAACCGGCGTACCGACGGGGAGTTCCGGCGTTTCGTACTCCACCCACGACACGTACACCGGCTTCTGAAACAACACGTCTGTCACGACCAGGTCGAGATAGCGGTACGCGGGGGGGATGTCCTCCTGCGCCACGACGTCGGCTTCGACCAGCCAGGTCGTCGCCGCGAGGTAGTCGGTCGCATCTTCGGTACCACTGAAACTGGTGCCAGCCGGCGAACAGGCTCCTGCGACCAGGGCGAGAACGGCGAGGAAGGCCGCGAAGGAACAGGATCGCGGTGACCCCGACCGAGCCAGCGGGTGACGAAACCTGAACATCACGACACCTCGTCGCCAAGTATCGCGCCGGCCACCCCTGTCAAGAGATTCGGCAAGCTTCCTTTTCGCGTTCTCGCCTAACTCGAACTACCCCACCCGGCGGGGGATCGCCTCGCGGTAGGTGCGGGCTGCGGTCTCGACGTCCACCGACGCGACGGCGCCCGGCAGCTCGAAGACGATGTCGATCCCTTCGAACCGACCGATCCGCCGGGCCGGGATCCCCGCTTCGGCGGCCACCTCGGCGATGCGGTCGCCGTCCTCGGGGGCGGCGGCGGCCAAGAACCGGTGGGGATCTTCGGCGTAGAGGTGACGCCAGTCCGACACCCGCAGCGACACCCCGATGTCGGAGGCGATGCAGATCTCGGCGACCGCCACCGCCAGCCCCCCGTCGGAGATGTCGTGGAGGACCGGCGCCAGACCGTCGGCCGCCAACGTGACCGCCGCGTCGATCGCGGCCGCCGCCAACGTCGGGTCGGGGGCGACGGGGCGTCCACCCACGTGCCCGAAGGCGACCTGTTCGAACGCCGACCCCGCCAGGTTGATTGCCCATTCGGGGCCGAACAGCCACAGGTCCATGCCGTCGGCCGCCCGGTCGAGGCGGGGTGGCGTAGCCGGCATCGGGTCCGCCAGACCCAACATCCCCACCACCGGCGTCGGGTAGATGTCCTGGCCGTCGGTCTCGTTGTAGAAGCTGACGTTGCCGCCCACCACCGGCACGCCGAGGGCCTCGCAGGCCTCGGCGATCCCCTCCACCGTCTCCCGGAACTGCCACATCACCTCGGGCTTCTCCGGGTTCCCGAAGTTCAGGTTGTCCACCACCGCCCGCGGCCGGGCTCCGCACAGGGCGACGTTGAGGGCGGCCTCGTACACGAGCCGGGCGGCGCCCCGGCGCGGGTCGAGATAGCAGAGCCGACCGTTGCCGTCGGTGGAGACGGCCAGACCCTTCCTCGTCCCTTTGACCCGCAACAGGGTGCCGTCGTGACCCGGACCGATGACCGTGTTGAGGAACAGCATGTGGTCGTACTGTTCGTACACCCACGCCGCCGACGCGATCGACGGGTCGTCGAGGAGCAGGAGCAGGGTCTTCGACGTGTCGGGCGGAGCCACCAGACCCAGGGTGTTCGACCACAGGTCCTCCATCCACCCCGGCTCCCCCAGCTCCCGGTGGTAGCGGGGAGCGTCCTCGGACAGCGACGCCGCCGGAACCTCGGCGACGAGTTCGTCGCCTTCGTAGACCGACAGCGTCCCACCGGCCCGCACCGTGCCCACCACCGACGCGTCCACCTCCCACCGTTCGGCGACGGCGAGGACCTGGTCGACGTGGTCGGGGTCGACGAAGGCCATCATCCGTTCCTGGGATTCGGACATCAGCAGTTCGGCGGCGGTCATCCCCGGTTCGCGGACGTGGACCGCCTCCAGGTGCACTTCCATGCCGACGCCGGCCCGGGCGGCCGGTTCGGAGGTGGCGCAGGACAGCCCGGCGGCGCCGAGGTCCTGGATGCCGACGACCAGGCCCCTGCGGTACAGTTCGAGACAGGCTTCGATGAGCTTCTTCTCCTCGAAGGGGTCCCCCACCTGCACCGACGGGCGTTTCGTCGTCGAAGACTCGTCGAAGGAGGCCGACGCCAGCACCGATGCTCCGCCGATCCCGTCCCGTCCGGTGGCGGCACCCAGGAGGACCGCCACCGTGCCCGGCCGGCCGGCGGTCCCCAACACCAGCTCGTCGGAACGCATGAGCCCCAGACACATGACGTTGACGAGGGGGTTGCCCGAATAACACTCTTCGAAGGCGACCTCGCCGCCGACGGTGGGGACCCCGACGGCGTTGCCGTACCAGGCGATACCGGAGACCGCCCCCGTGAACAGATACCGGTTGCGGGGCTGGTCGAGGGGCCCGAAGCGGATCTGGTCCCAGAGGGCGACCGGCCGTGCCCCCATGGTGAAGACGTCCCGGAGGATCCCGCCGATCCCGGTGGCAGCACCCTGGAAGGGTTCGACGAAGGTGGGATGGTTGTGGGATTCGATCCGCAGCGCCGCCAGCCAGCCATCCCCCAGGTCGATGACACCGGCGTTCTCGCCCGGTCCCACCACCACCCACGGCGCCTCGGTGGGGAACCGGTCGAGGAACGGTCGGGACGACTTGTACGAGCAATGCTCCGACCACATGACCGAGTACATGGCCAGCTCCGCCGGCCTCGGTTCTCGCCCGAGGATGCGGCAGACCGACCGGTACTCGTCGTCGGTCAACCCGAG
This sequence comes from Acidimicrobiia bacterium, assembly GCA_015488325.1. GTDB lineage: Bacteria > Actinomycetota > Acidimicrobiia > Spongiisociales > ZC4RG35 > S012-128. The sequence goes on from WFOA01000123.1 coordinate 36,206, forward strand.
ACGTCGGTGAAGCGGCTCCGGACCCGGCTCCGGTTCGGGGACGTAGGCGTCTTCGAACTTGAGGTCGTCGGTGGGGGTGGTCACACCTTCACCTCCCGGCAGGCCTCCACGAAGCCGCTGAGCAGCACCAGACCGTCGTCGGAGCCGAGGATCGGTTCCGAGGCCCGTTCCGGATGGGGCATGACCCCGACCACGTTGCCCTCCTGGTTCGCCACCGCCGCCGCCTGGTCCTGGGAGCCGTTGGGGTCGTCGGTGTAGCGGAGGACGACCCGTCCTTCGCCCGTGGGGTCCACCCACGCTCCCTCGTAGGAGTTGAGGGGGATACGGAGACGCCGTCCCGGCTCGGCGGCCCGGGTGAGGACCGACCCGGTGTCGACCACCTCCACTTCGACGGGACGGCAGATGAAGGCGAGGTCCCGGTTGGCGATGTGGGCGCCGGGCAGCAGACCTGCCTCGCAGAGGATCTGGAACCCGTTGCAGACGCCGAGGACCGGTCGGCCTTCGTCGGCGAGACGTGCCACCTCGCCCATCACCGGCGAGAAACGGGCGATCGCCCCGGGACGCAGATAGTCCCCGTGGGCGAAACCGCCGGGGAGCACCACGCCGTCGAGGCCCGCCAGGTCCGTGTCCCGATGCCAGACCAACTCGGCGTCGGCCCCGGCCAGCCCGAGCGCGTGGACGGTGTCGTGTTCGCAGTTGGAGCCGGGGAAGGTGATCACTCCGATTCTGGTCATCGCCGCCCACTCCCCCGACGTCGGGTCTCGCTCATCCCTCCACCACGACATCGAAGTCTTCGAGCACCGGGTTCGCCAGCAGCTCTTCGCACATCCGCACCACCTCGGCCCGCACCTGGTCCGGGTCGTCGCCGTCCACCTCGAGGTGGATGGATCGGTCGACCCGGACCGACCGGACGGCGCCGTGACCCAGGTCACGCAACGCCCGGGCGACGGTGGCGCCCTGCGGGTCGGCGATGTCGGGGCGCCGGACGATGTTCACGGTCACCTTCATGCCCCCATCTCCTCCAGATACTCGGTGAAGGGTCGTTCCGTGATCTTCTCGTACGCCTCCACATACCGGGATCGGGTTCCGGCGATCACCTCGTCGGGCAACCGGGGAGCCGGTGGCGTGTGGTCCCACCCGGTCGAATCCAGCCAGTCGCGCACGTACTGTTTGTCGAAGCTGGGCATCGTCTTGCCCGACTCCCATTCGTCGGCGGGCCAGTACCGGGACGAATCGGGGGTGAGGACCTCGTCGACCAACACCAGCTCGTCGCCGACGAACCCGAACTCGAACTTGGTGTCGGCGAGGATCACACCCCGGGAGACGGCGTGGTCGGCGGCGCGGCGGTAGATGTCGAGGGAGCGGCGACGCAGCTCCTCGTACAGGTCGTCACCGACCAGGGTCCGGGCTCCTGCCTCGTCGAGGTTCTCGTCGTGGCCGTCGGTGGCTTTCGTCGCCGGCGTGAAGATCGGTTCGTCCAGTTCCGAACCCATCTCGAGGCCGGCGGGGAGATGCTCGGTGGTCGGGCCGCCTCCCGCCCGGTATTCCCGCCATGCCGACCCGTACAGGTAGCCCCGCACGACACATTCCATCGGCACCACGTCGGCCCGGCGGACCACCATCGCCCGGCCGACGAGTTCCCGCCGGGCGTCGTCGTCGAGCGGGAGGTCGCCGAGGTCGGTGGTGAGGAGATGGTTGGGGACGTCGAGGAGGTCGAACCAGTAGAGGGACAGTCCCGTCAAGACCCGGCCTTTGTCGGGGATCGGGTCGGGGAGGATCACGTCGTAGGCGGAGATCCGGTCGGTGGCGACGAAGAGCAGCCGCTCGTCGTCGAGCTCGTAGATCTCCCGAACCTTGCCGGAGGCGAGGTGGCGGAAAGGCAGCGTTGCGAGGCTCACGGACCCGTTCTTCGTCACGAGACGGCGGCAGCGTAGTCGCTGGCCACCGTTGTGTGGCGGCAGGTCGCCGCCGTGTTCGCCGAACCCGTCCGACAGCCCTCTCCCGGCCTCTACCCTGGCGGCCCATGGGTGACATCGTCGTGATCTGGAACGACGAGACCAGTCCCCCCGGGAGGCTGGTCTCGGCGATGGAGAAGGCCGGGGTGTCCTGGCGGGACGTCCGCGCCGACCAGGGAGAGGACCTCCCGGACTTGGACGGCACCGCGGCCGTCGTCCTGTTGGGCGGATACATGGCGGCCTACGAAGAGGACCAGTACCCGTGGCTCGCCGCCGAGAAGGCCTTCGCCCGCCGGGCCGTGGAACGTGACGTCCCGGTGTTGGGGATCTGCCTGGGAGCTCAGCTCCTCGCCGACGCCCTCGGCGGGCAGGTGTTCAAGGCGGACAAACCCGAGGTGGGGGTGGTGCAGCTCTCGTTCACCCCGGAGGGACGTGCCGACCCGGTCGTCGGGCCGCTTCCGTCGAAGGTGTTCGCCTTCCATCAGGACACCTTCGACGTTCCGCCGGGAGCGCAGCTCTTGGCCCGCTCGGACCGGTTCCCGCACATCTTCCGCTTCGGCTCGGCGCTCGCCCTGCAGTTCCATCCGGAGACGCCGACCGATCTGGCGTTGTCGTGGGGGGAGGAAGCCGCCACCTCGATCCTCGAGCCGGCCGGGCTGACCGTCGACGAGTACGCGGCGATGGTCCGAGCGTCCGACCGGGATCTGGAGGTCGCCGCCGAAGGACTGTTCTCCCGGTGGCTGTCGTCCCTCAGTCGCTGAACCGGAAACTGGCGAAGATCCTCTGCACGAGCTTGGACAGCAGCCCCAGGCGGTCGGCGGTGGTGACGAACGTCACCTCGTAGGCGGTCCCGTCCCGGAGGAACAGCATCCGCGAGATCCCCACCGGCACGCCGTCCTGGGTCGCGGTCAACGTGATCCCGCGACCCGGCACGCCGTCGATGGTGACGGTGGCCTCCTCGAGGATCTCGGCGTCCGGCAACACGCTCCGGATCCGCTGCACCTCGGCGTCGTAGTAGGCGACCGGCAGCAGGTTCCCGACTTCACCCACCACGACGTTGAAGTTGTCGCTGAATCCCGGCCCCACCGTCGGCCCGGTGAAGGTGACGATCCCGGCTGCTTCGTCCTCTTCGACGGTCCAGTCGGCCGGATAGTCGATCGAGAACCCCAGCGTGGACGTGTAGGTGACGAGGGCCGATTCGCTGAAACCGAGAGTGGTCGTCGGTTGTGGGTCCTCGGTCTCGGCAGGAGCCGAGGTGCCGCCGCAGGCGGCGGCGACGGTGGCGAAGACGACGAGGGAGACGAAGGCACGCACCGACCGGAGGGTACCCTCCTGCCGTCGATGCGGGAACCCGGCTACCGTCATCGGACGTGAGCAGTCCCATCCGTGACCACGTCTTCCGGCTCCTCGCCGAGGATCCCTACGCCGCCCATCTCGGGATCCGGGTGGTCGAAGCCGGGGAGGCGGCGGTGACGGTCGCGATGGACGTGCAGCCGTTCCACCGGAACTTCCTCGGGGGGGTCCACGGCGGGGCCGTCTTCTCCCTGGCAGACGCCGCCTTGAGCCTCATCTCCAACGCTCCCGGACCGCGTGCGGTGGCGATCGACACCCACCTGGTGCTGACCGGGTCGGCCGAAGTCGGTGAGACCCTCACCGCCGTCGCCGAAGAGACCAGCCGGGGCCGGACCCTGGCGACCTACCGGATCACCGTCCGTCGCGAAGACGGGCGGGTGGTGGGTGTGTTCACCGGAACCGTCTTCATTCAGAGCTGACGACTCCCGACAACACGCCTGCGGGTTCTAGGATCTGGGAGCCCCACAGACGCGCGGGAGTTGGGTCATGGGTTGGGTCCGTGCACATCCCATCCGAACGGCGGTGATCGCCGTCGCTGCGATCGTCGTCGGCGCGGTCGGCTTCGTGGTCGTCCGGTCGGTCCGTGCCTTCGACGAGATCGCCGCCGAAGAGTTCGAGGTGGACACCGCCCGCGCGGCGTTGGACGAGCTGTCCGACACCGAAGTGGCGGAGCTGCGTCGCACCCTGTCCGAGGAACAACGGGCGGCGCTGGCCCGGGCCTACCAGCGCGAGCTGGAGGCGGCCCAGGCCGAAGCCCAGGCACTGGCCGACGCCGAAGAACTGCTGTCCACGGCGTCGAAGGGTTTCTCCTCCCCGTACGCGGAGAGCCCCGACCTGCCCGACGACATGTTCGACACGGTCCTGCTCATCGGCTCCGACGCCTCCGGCTACCTCGCCGACGCCATCGTCTATGTGCTCCTCCCCACCGACGGCTCGCCTCCGATCATGGCTTCGATCCCCCGTGACCTGTATCTGCCGAACCGCTGCACCCGTACCTACCGCCGCATCAACACCGCCTTGGGCGGCTGCAAGGGGTACGCCACCGGCTCGGAGCTGTTGGCCTTGACGGTCGAGGACTTCACCGGGATCCCCGTCGACCATTTCGCCCGGGTCTCCTTCGACGGGTTCAAACGGGTCGTGGACGGCCTCGGCGGGGTCACCATCTGTGTCGAATACCCGACCCGGGACGTCAAGTCGGAGCTGCTCATCGAGACACCCGGATGCGTGCTCGCCGACGGGGCGACCACCCTCGCCTGGGTCCGGTCCCGCAGCACCGAACAGCTCATCGACGGGGAATGGAAGCGGGTGGCCAGCAGCGACTTCGTCCGCCAGACGAGGGAGCAGAACGTCCTGTTCCAGCTCGGCAGGAAACTCGCCTCGTATTCGACCCTGGGATCCCTCACCCAGGCCCTCGAGAACCTCTCCTACGCCGTCCGTATGGATTCCGGTTGGTCGGTCCCCGAAGCCGCCGCTCTCGCCTACCGCTACCGGAACTTCGACAAGAACGACGTGATCCGTCTGCGGATCCCGGTCGAGAACTACCGCACCGAAGCCGGGGCCCTCGTCCTCCTCCCCACCGCCTCCTTCAACGACGTCCTGGCCGAGGTCTACCCGAAGGCTGCCCGGTGACGGTCCGCATCGGTGTCGACCTCGGAGGCACCAAGATCGAAGCCGTCGCCCTCGGCGACCGCGACGAGGAGCTGGTCCGCACCCGAGTCCCCACACCGGCGTCGGACTACCGGGCCATCGTCGCCGCCATCGTCGACCTCGTCGCCCGGGTGGAAGAGGCGACAGGCCCGGCAGCACCCACGGTGGGGGTCGGAACCCCCGGTGCGATCTCGCCGTTCACAGGGACGTTGAAGAACTCGAACACGACGGTCCTCAACGGCCAGCCCCTCGACCGGGATCTCGCCGCCGCCTTGGGTCGCCCGGTGCTGATCCGCAACGATGCCGACTGCTTCGCCCTGTCGGAGGCACGGAGCGGAGCCGCCGCCGGAGCCGACCCGGTCTTCGGGGTGATCCTCGGCACCGGGGTGGGTGGCGGGGTCGTCGTCGGCGGCCGGGTCGTCACCGGCCCGAACCGGATCGGTGGGGAATGGGGCCACAACCCGCTCCCCTGGCCTCGGCCCGACGAACTCCCCGGACCGCCCTGCTACTGCGGAAAGTCGGGATGTGTCGAGACGTTCCTGTCGGGGCCCGGGTTCGCTCGGGACCACGAAGCGGCGACGGGTGAACGCCTCGCCCCACCCGAGATCGCCTCCCGGGCGGCGGCCGGAGACGCCGGGGCGGTGGAGTCCCTCCGCCGCTACACGGACCGTCTCGCCCGCAGCCTCGCCGTCGTCATCGACATCCTCGACCCGGAGGTGGTGGTCCTCGGGGGCGGCATGTCGAACGTCGCGGCCCTGTACGAGCAGGTACCGAAGGTGTGGGACCGCTACGTGTTCGGGGGCGAGGTCGCCACCCGGCTGGTCCGCAACCTCCACGGCGACTCGTCGGGGGTCCTCGGCGCCGCCTTCATGGTGGAAGACCCACCGTGAAGACGATGGACGACACCGAAGCGAAGGCCTTCCTCGCTTCGGGGACCCGCACCGGGAAGCTGGCCGTCGTCCGAGCAGACGGGCGTCCTCACGTCAGCCCGGTGTGGTTCGTCCTCGACGGCGACGACCTGGTGTTCACGACGTGGGGCGACTCGGTGAAAGGAAAGGCCCTGCGTCGGGACCCTCGCGTCGCCTTGACCGTCGACGACGAATCCCCGCCGTACGCGTTCGTCATGGTCGAAGGGACCGTCTCCATCTCCGAAGACCCCGACGCCCTCCTCCATTGGGCGACGGTGATCGCGGCACGGTACATGGGGACCGGCCGGGCGGAGACGTACGGACGCCGCAACGGTGTCCCCGGCGAGCTCCTGGTGCGCCTCACCCCCGACCGGATCGTGGGCCGCACCGGGGTGGCCGAATGACCCGGCCTGCGGTCCGGACCGGCGCCGTCGGGCCGTCGCCGCCCGACGTCAGGGAACCCCCGGCGGCGGCACCACCCGCACCACCTCTTCCCGTGCCCGCAACTCGTCGACGATCTGCGCCACGTCCTCCGGCCCCGCCCCGGCGATCTCCACCACCAGTTTCCGCAGCCCGTCGGATTCCGTCATCGACATCGACTCGACCCGGGCACCGACGGCGTTGAGCGACTCGAACAGCGGCGTCAGGGTCCCGTGACCGGCGCGGTAGTCGATCTCCAGCGGCAGGAGGGCGCTGCGACGCATGTACTTCCGGATCGGGGCGAAACCCACCATCACCGTCAACGCCAGGACCAGGGCGAGGGGGGCGAGGACGTAGAGGCCGAACCCGGCAGCCAGCCCCAGGGCGGCGGCGAGCCACAGCGTCGCCGCCGTCGTGATGCCGGTCACCGTGAATCCGGTCCGCAGCATCCCCCCGGCTCCGATGAACCCGATGCCGGTCACCACCTGGGCGGCGATCCGGGTGCGGTCGACCCCGACCTCGTCGAAGGCGTACGCACCGGCGATCGTGAACAACGCGGCACCGATCGACACCATCGTGTGGGTGCGAAGCCCGGCGGTCTTCATGTGGATCTCCCGCTCGGCGCCCAGCACCGCCCCGAGGAGGGCGGCGAGCGCCACCCGAGCGGCCAACTCCAACTGGAAGGTGTCCATGCCGTCCACACTAGGAGCATCCGGCCGACACGGATGGACGGCCGCCTGGGGTTGGCAGACTGGGGGTGTGTCTACCGCGGAGGATCGCCGTGCCCTACCGGACCATCATCGAACCGTTCCGGATCCACACCGTCGAACCGATCGACTTCCCTGACGAGGACCGGCGTCGGGCGGCGCTCGAACGGGTCGGCTACAACGTGTTCGGCCTGCACGCCGACGAGGTGATCATCGACCTGCTCACCGACTCGGGCACCGGGGCGATGTCGACCCGCCAGTGGGCGGGGATCATGCAGGGTGACGAGTCCTACGCCGGGAGCCGCTCCTTCTACCGCTTCCGGGACACCGTGGCCGAGATCACCGGCCTCACCGAGGTGATCCCCACCCATCAGGGGCGGGCTGCAGAACGGATCCTCTTCGCGGTGACGACGAACGCCGGCGACGTCGTCCCCAACAACACCCACTTCGACACCACCCGCGCCAACGTCGAGTACCAGGGGGCCGAAGCTCGGGACCTGGTGATCCCCGCCGGCCTCGACCCCGCCGCCGAGCATCCCTTCAAAGGCAACATGGACGTCGACGCCCTCGAAGCCACCATCGAGGAGGTCGGGCGCGACCGGGTGCCGCTGGTGATGGTGACGGTCACGAACAACTCCGGGGGAGGCCAGCCCGTGTCGATGGCCAACCTCCGGGCCGTCCGGGAGGTCTGCGACCGTCACGGGATCCCCCTGTTCCTCGACGCCTGCCGGTTCGCCGAGAACGCCTGGTTCATCAAGCTCAGGGAGCCGGGCTACGCCGACAAGACCCCCATCGAGATCGCCCGGGAGATGTTCTCCCTGGTGGACGGATGCACCATGTCGGCGAAGAAGGACGGGATGTCCAACATCGGCGGGTTCTTGGCGATGAACGATCCCACCCTGGCCCAGGAATGCCGGAACCTCCTCATCCTCACCGAAGGCTTCCCCACCTACGGGGGGCTGGCGGGCTACGACCTCGAAGCGGTGGCTCAGGGCTTGTGGGAGGCCCTGGAAGAGGAGTACCTGCGCTACCGGATCCGCTCGACCGAGTACCTGGCGGAGAAGGTCGCCGCCGCCGGTGTCCCCATCGTCAAACCGCCGGGGGGCCACGCCGTGTACCTCGACGCCAAGGCGCTGCTCCCGCACATCCCCCCCTCCCAGTATCCGGCCCAGGCGCTCGCCTGCGCCCTCTACCTGGAAGGGGGGGTGCGCGGGGTGGAGATCGGCAGCGTCATGTTCGGCAAACCGCAGCCCGACGGTACCGAGATCCCGGCGCCGATGGAGCTGGTACGTCTCGCCGTGCCACGGCGGACCTACACCCAGAGCCACATCGACTACGTGGGGGAGGTGATGATCGCCGTCGCCGAGAAGGCGGGAGACCTCCGGGGTCTACGGATGGTGAGTCAGCCCCCATGGCTTCGCCACTTCACCGCGACCTTCGAGCCTCTCTGATGGGGTCAGGCGTTCGGCGTCTGGGACTCACCCACGTTTGCGAACGTCACTTCGACGACCCACGAGTTCCCCGGGTCGGCGAGCTGGTATCCGGTGATCACGTCTTCGTAGAAGATCGTGATCTGGGCGTCGACCGGCTCGGTGTCACCTTGGCCGAAGTCGGGCACCGCCGCCGCCGGGAGGACGCCCCGCACCATGCCGGGCCCTTCCTCGGTCACCTGGACCATACCCAACAGGCCGAGGGACGGGCCGGTCGGTGCCTCCGCCAGGGGGATCTCGGTGGCCCCGTCGGGGCCGACGACCGTCGCCACGCCGTCCAACACGAGCGTCTTCACCGTCTGGTCGCCGGCGGTCACGAGGAGTTCGCGGTCGGCGCCGTCCACCCAGCCGCTCAACTCGACCTTCACTTCACCCGAGGCGGGGAACAGACTGACCGTCGCCTCGAAGGCGTAGGCGGAAGCCGCCTGGGTCGCGGCGAGGGCCTCACCGAACGGACTCTCCGCCGAGAGGGTCGGGTTCGGGGCCATCGTGGACGACGGGGCGACCGGTTCCGGTGCCGACGTCGCCGGCGAGACGGTGCCGACCGTGTCGGTGGACGGGCCGCCACAGGCCGCGGCGACGAGGGCCACGAGGAGGAGCGGAGCGAAGCGCCTCATCGGTCAAGACCCGTCGTCGCCGTCGGAGTCGCCGTCGTCCGACCCGTCATCCGAGTCGTCCTTCTTCTTCTCGTCCTTCTTGCCGTTGCTGTCATCGTCGTCCTCGCTGCTGTCGTCGTCGTGGTCGTTGCTGTCGTCACGGTCGTCGTTCTGGTCGTCGTCGGTGCCGTCGTCGTCACGGTCGTCGTCGTCACGACCGTCCCGGTCGTCGTCGGAATCCTCCTCCGATGCCGGCATCGACGTCGTCGTGGAAGGCTCCGCCACCTCCGACCCGTCCTCTTCTTCGACGACGGCGGCGGTCGCCGGCGGCGTGTCGTCGTCATCGTCGTCGTCGTCCACGTAGGCGGCACCGGCGATCTCGTCGATTCGGGGGATCAGGTCGTCGGCCCTGGTTTCGGCGACCGCCGCCCGCGCCGCTTCGATCGCCTCCTCGATGACGTCGCCTTCCACACCCTCAGCGGCCAACCGTTCGAGCTCGGCGACACGATGCTCCGCCTGGATCCGCGGATAGAACGGTTCGGCCACCACCTCCACCGCCCGTTTCACCGGGTAGAGCACCTCACCCGGGAGGGCGTCTTGGCTCGCCACCGCGGCCACCGGCATCGCGGTGATCCCGGTGGTCAGCCAGGCGAGGGCGGCCCGGTGACGGACGAACCAGCTCACACCCCGGGCTGCTCCGACCGGTGGGGCGTTCAGTTCACGCCGGATGGCGGCGAGATGGCGGTCCCGAAGCGACTCCGGGACGCTCACCTCGGCCCTCACGCCGTCGAACAGCTTGTCCACGTCACCCTTCACGGGCGCCTCCAAGATCGATTACGTCCGCCTCCACAGATACGGACGCCGGCGAGCTCGCGGATTCGACGGCCCCGTCGAGGAGCCGGCGAAGGGTCGCCTCCGCCCGGGAACCGGCGGCATACACGGCGGCCCGGTTCGAGCCGAGGATCTCGGCGATCTCCGCCCCGTCGAAGCCATGCACGTGGCGAAGGAGGACGATCGCCCGCTGGCGGGGACTGAGAGCAGCCAAGGCGGATTCCAGCTGGGGGCTCATGCCGTCGTCGAAGGCCTCGGCGAACGGGCGGTCCGGCATCCGCTCGTGGGGCTCTTCAGGGTGTCGACGGCGTCGCCGAACCTCGTCGAGGACACCGAAACGCACCGCCCGGTACAGCCAGCTCCGGAGACTCCTGCCGTCCCCCTCGAACCGGTGGGAGGCTCGGGCCAGCTCCAAGAACGCCTGCTGGACGGCGTCTTCGGCCGCCCCCCGGTCCCGCAGCATCCGCCCGGCGAAGGCGAGGAGCGGACCTGCCATGGCGTCGTAGAGATCCGCGAACGCCTGGTCGTCGCGTTCGCGTATGCCGGAAACGAGGTGGTCGAGGGGGTCAGGCACGGAGATCACACGGCGAAGGGACGGCCACCGGGGCCGTCCCATCGCCGGGGTCGAGGGGAACTTGGATCAGTCGTCGCTGTCGCGAGACCCTTCGTCGTCGTCATCGTCGCCGCCACGCTTCGACTTCGACGAGGCCTTGTCGTCGTCATCGTCGTCGTCACGGTCCTCGTCGTCACGGTCCTCATCGTCGTGGTCGGCGGCGTCGTCGTCGTCGGCTTCGTCATCGACCTCGTCATCGGCTTCTTCGGCCTCGACCTTGAAGGTCAAGGTGCCGTCTTCGAGTTCAAGCTTGACCTCGACGGCCCCGTCCTCGGAGACCAGCTTGACCTTGGTCTCGTCGCCGTCCGAATCCACCTCGAAGGTCCACCCGTCGGGCACGGAGATCACGTCGAACGTGCCGTCGTCGTTCACGTTGATCGTCACGACGCCCACGTCGGGGATGCTCACCGAATGCTCACCGGGGGCGAGGCCGTCGACCTTGACCTTCAGCTCGCCTTCTTCGACCTCGATCTTCAGGGCGGCCAGCACACCGTTCGGGTCGGAGAGCCTGAACTCGGCCTCGTCGTCGTCGTTGTCGTGGTCGGGGGTGACCGTGTATCCGTCGGGGACGGTCACCAGCTCCACACCACCCGTGTCGGCGACGGCGACGCTGATCGTGCCGACACCGGGGATCGTGATGTCGTACTGGCCGGGGGCGAGGGCTTCGTCGGCCAGCGCGAAGGCGCCGAAGGCGAGGGCGGCGAGTGCGCCCGCCACACCGGCGACCAGGATTCTCATCTTCACGGACATCGTCATGGGCAACCTCTCGGGTCGGGTTCTCCCTCACAGACGCCGCACACCCACCAGATTCGACGGCCTCCCCCAATCTTTCTCCGGTGGCCGGCCACGGGGCCTACGCTGCGGTATGGGAGGTGATCACCGTGGAACCGTCATCCGAGGTCTACCGGGCGATCCGTTCGCTCCGGGTCGTGAGGAACTACCTGCCCGAACCCCTGCGTGACGAAGACCGGCTCGCCATCCTGGAGGCGGCCCGCTGGACCGGAAGCTCGAAGAACCGCCAAGACTGGGTGTTCGTCGTGGTCCGAGACCGGGAACGTCTCGACCGTCTCGCCGAATGCGGTGACTTCACCACTCCGCTGCGGCGGGCACCCGAGGCGATCGTCCCGGTCGGACTCCCCGGATCGTACGAATGGGACCTGGGCCGCGCGTCCCAGAACATCATGTTGGCGGCGGCGGCGCTGGGGGTCGGCTCCTGCCCGGTGACCATGCATCGGGAATCCTGCGCCCGCCAGGTGTTGGGGGTCCCGGACGACCACCGGAGCCGATACGCCATCGCCCTCGGCTACCCCGACCACGCGGCCGAACGCCGCGCCCGGGAACGGTCCCCCCTCCACGGCCGCAAACCCCTCGACGAGGTCGTCCGCTGGGAGACGTTCTCCTGACTCACCCTCCCCTGACGGGAACGGCAGTCACGACCACCCCTCCGCCACGGACGGCTCCGTGGACCCGCAAGGTGGGGGCATCCTCGGGGAGTTCCTCGGGATCGGCCACGTCGATCTGGGTTTGCCCCCAACGGAGATCGACATCGGTCTCGACCTTCCATGCCGGGTCGACTACGAGCCGGATCCCGCCGGCGACCACCGTCAGTTCCACGGTGGCCCCTTCGGGAGACAGGGTCGCCGGTCGAAGGTCGACGTCGGCTCCTCCGGCGACGACCCGAACCCGACCTCCTCGCAGGCCGACGGCCCGGCTGGTGAAGACCCGGCCCCCCATCACCGCCAACAGGTCGAAGTCGTCGGCCTCGGGGGTCACTCGTTCACCCAGCAACCGAACCACCGTCCCCGACAACGCCCGGACGGCACCTCCGAGGACGATCAGCCACACGAAACGACGGAACCAGCGACCCACGGAGCCGACTCTACCGACGGGCGGTCACGACGGCAGGGTGAGACGGAACACGCTCCACGAACCGTCACGGAGGTAGACGAGGTCGCCGTCCATGAGGCGTGCGAGCTGTCTGCTCACGGTGAGCCCGAGACCCACACTCGCCGGCTGGCCCATGATGTCGTGGGCCGTCCGGTAGGGCTCGAAGATGCGTTCGCGAAGCTCGGGAGGGATCCCCTCGCCGTCGTCGCGGACCTCGATGATCGTCACGCCGTCGCCGGGACGCACCCGCACCTCGACCCGGGGCCCGCCGTACCGGCGGGCGTTGGTCGACAGGTTGCGGAGGATCTGGCGGAGACGGCGCGGGTCGGCGGTCACCGTCGCCGGATCGCCCGCCACCGTCACCTCGCCATCGGCGAAGACCGCGGCGAGGGCCCGTTCCAACTCGGGGCGGATCTCGACCCGGGTGGGTGCCACGTTCACCTGGCCGATATCGGCCCGGGCGACCACGAGGAGGTCTTCGACGATGTGGGCGACCTCGGTCGCCTGGTCGGCGATGAGCCCGACGAACTCCTCCAGTTCGTCACGGGAGAAACGCCCGAGGTCGGACCGCAGCTCCTGGGCGAGGCCGACCACCGCCGTCAACGGCGTCCGCAGTTCGTGGGAGACGGCCGCCACGAATTCGTCTTTCGAACGGACCAGCTTCTCCAACGTCTCCTTGGCTCGCATCCGATCCCAAAACACCCCGACCATGCGGGCCGCCGTCGCCAACAACAGCAGATCCTGGCGGTCCCAGGTGCGGGCTCGGGACAGGTCGGAGAACCCGATGATCCCCGCCAGGTCCCCGCCGATGAAGATGGGGATCTTCACTTCGGAACGGATCCTGGTGGGAGCCTGTTCGTACCAGGCCCGTTCCTTCCCGTTCAGCTCGTCGATGGTGAAGGCGAACGCTCGGCCCTGCGCCACCTGTCGGTAGGCGGTGGGCAGACGCGACCAGGGGACTCTCCGCCAGTACTCCCAGTCGGCGACCGTCGCCACCAGACCCGGCGCGGCGACGGTCACGTGGCTGCAGATGACGGGTCCCAGCTCAGGGTCGTCTTCGCAGGTGTTCACGAACGCGAAGGAGGCGCCGGTGGCCCGCCGGAGGGCTTCGAGGGCCTGGCGGAGCGAGTCTTCGCCGTGGCCCAGCAGCAGCATGCGCCCGGCTTCGGCCAAGGCGTGTTCCATCTCGATGCGACGGGCCATCGCCGCCATGCTGGTCGTACGGGCCTCGTCGAGCTCCTGGCGTTCCCAGAAGGTGGCGATGAGGCTGGCGACGGTGCCGAGGAGGTCGAGGTCGTCGTCGGACCACCGGTGCCCCGCTTCGGTCCGGGCGAATCCCAACACGCCCATCCAGCGTCCCCGCCGCCCGACGGGGAGCTTCACCACCGAGCGGGTGACCGTCTCCACCACGTCCCGGTAGAAGCACCGTTCGGGGCCCTCCAGTTCGTCGACGGTGAAGGCCACCGCCCGCCCCTCCTCCAGCCCCTGCCTGCTGTGGGGAAGGCGGCTCCACGGAACGAAGGTGAAGATGTCTGCGACCTGGCTCGAAAGCTCCAACCCTGGGCGGCACCGAGCCGCCACGTTGGTGAAACCGAAGCCCCGCTCAGGGTCGTGGACGTTGCGGTCGAGGAACACGAAATCCGTGTCCGTCGCCTCCAACAGGACATCGAGGACCCGTTCGATCCCGTCGTCGCCTTCGTCGGCGAGCAGCGTGGACGCAGCCACGGCGACGGCGCGTTCGATCCGGACCGGACGTTCGACCGCCGGCGGAGGCGTCTCGCCTCGCCCGTCGGCCGCGAGGGTTTCGGACACTGGTTTCATGGTGACGCGGGGAACCCGTCCCCACCGCTTCTATCGGCGCTCCGACCCGGAGGATTGAGGATCTCGACGACGCCCCGTCAACGCCACGGCGCCCACGGCGATCGCCCCCACCTGCAGCCAGTCGCCCCAACGCACATACAGGGTGGGTCCGCCCTCGGCGAGCCGGACCGTACCGACGATCAGCTCGGAGGTGGCGAGGCCGGTGCGTCGCCCCACCTGCCCGCCGTCGGTGATGAAGGTGGAGCGTCCGGTGACGGCGCTGTGCACGACGTCGACACCCAGCTCCGCCGCCCGCATGCGCGTGATCCCGATGAGTTGATCCGACGCCGCCGAATACGGGTAGCTGACCTGACTGGTGGCGACGACCAGCAGCTTGGCTCCGGCCCGGACGGTATCCCTCGGATAGCGGGCGAACGAGCTCTCGAACGAGATCACCGAACCGAACGGCCCGAACCCGACGTCGAAGACGAGGGGATGGGTGCCGCGGATCATGTCGCGGGGCACCGCTGCGAGCTCCCGGACCCAGCCGAAGAGGGGCCGGGCCGGGACGTATTCCCCGAAGGGGACGGGATGGCGCTTGCGGTATTCACCGACGATCCGACCGGACCGGTCGAACACGACGTTGGCGTTCACCCATTCGGTCTCGGACACGACCCGGTCACCGCCCACCAGGAACGCCGCGCCGATCCGCCGAGCCTCGGCAGCGATGGCCTCTCCGACCTCACGGTTGAGGACCGGGTCGGCGTTGATGCCCCCGGTCGAGCCTTCCGGCCACACCACCAGGTCGACCGAACCTGGGGCGATCGTCCGGGTCAGCGCCAGATGCTGCCGATAGGTCCGAAACCGTTCGTTCTCGCAGTGCTCGCCGGGACAGGGGGTGCTGCCCTGGACGATGGCGACCCGCACCTCCCGTCCCCGGTCGACGGGCCCGGCGACGGCGCCGAACGTCACCAGGGCCGCCACCACCGCCACCGTCGCCGACAGGAGCCACCGGAGACGCCGCTTCTGCCACCCATGTAGGACCAGGACGGCGGCGGCTGCCGCGGCGACCAGCACCACCGACCAGCCGCTGGTGCCGATCCACCGGGCCGCCGCCCGGGCCGGCGAATACTCACCCATCGGGTATCCGGCCAGCCCCCAGCCGAACCCACCGACCGGGAACCGGACACGGAGGAACTCCATCGCCGCCCAGCCACCGGTCGCCACGGCCCACCATCGGAGGCTCCGACCCGTACCGACTCGGCGAACCAGCGCGCCGTAGAGGGCAGGGTATGCCGCCTGGCTCAACACCAGGGGGATGAGGGCGATGACGCCCAGCTCGCCGATCCAGGGGAACAGCAGCCCGAAGAACACGACCCCGAAGACCGCACCCACCGCCGCCGCCCGTCGTACCGTCGACACCTCCGTCAACGCCCACAGGAACACGGCGAGCGCAGGGACGACCAACCACCCGGCACCGTACGGCGGGTAGGCGGCGACGAGGAGAACGGCGGCGACAGCCGCCGCGAAGAATGCACGCATCGGCGGGATCGTACCGCCATCCGGCGACCAGACTCTCCGCTCGCGCTTGGATGGGGACGACGAAAGGTATCGAGATGACCGACGATCGACGAGTGGCGCTCGAAGCAGCCCGTGCCGGGGCGGAGCTGGTCAGGTCCCGGTTCGGAGGCAGGATCGACACGTCCTTCAAAGGCGAAGTCGATCCCGTCACCGACGTCGACCGCGCGGCGGAGCGGGCGATCCTCGACACGTTGCACCGGTTCAGACCCGACGACGCCGTCCTCGCCGAAGAGGGTGGACGCACCGGCCGGCTCCGGGGGCGTGTCTGGATCGTCGACCCCCTCGACGGCACCGTCAACTTCCTCCATGGAATCCCCCACGTCGGGGTGTCGGTGGCGTTGTGGGAAGACGGCACACCCAAGGTGGGTGTGGTCGTCGATGCCATCGGCGGCGACGAATACGTGGCGGCGGTCGGTGAAGGGACGACCCGTTCCGGCACACCCGTCACGGTCTCGGCCCGACCCCTCTCCGACGGCCTCGTCGCCACCGGCTTCCCCTACGACCGCCGGGACCACGCCGCCGACTACGCCGCCACGGTCGGCGCCGTCCTCCGTCGCGCCCAGGGGATCCGCCGGTTCGGCGCAGCCACCCTCGACTTCTGCTGGGTCGCCGACGGACGGTTCGCCGGCTTCTGGGAGTTCGGCCTCGCACCCTGGGACGTCGCCGCCGGGATCCTCTTGGTCACCGAAGCCGGAGGGACCGTCACCGACCTGGACGGAAACCCTGCCGGTCTCGAGTCGAATGCCTGGGTGGTGACCAACGGCGTCGCCCACGAAGAGCTCCTCCGGACCGTCGCCGAGCACCGACCCCGCCACCTGCGATGAAGGTCCTCCTCGCCGACGCGGTCGTCACCGCTGGAGGTCGACAGGGAGACGCCGTCCTCGTCGACCGGGGCCGGATCGTGGCCGTCGGCCGTCGGGACGATCCCCGGTTCGCATCGCGGACACCGGTCGTCCACGACGGCGTGGTGGTCCCCGGCCTCGTCGACTCCCACCTCCATCCCGTCGGCTACGCCACCACCGTCGCCGGGCTCAGCGTCGGCCCCGCCGCCTGTTTCGACGATCTCGGGGAGCTGCTCGGAGCCGCCGCGGCCCAGCGGACGCCCCAGAGCGCCCTCGTTGCCGTCCGTCTCGACGAGGACGGTCTGGCGGAAGGGCGACTCCCCACCGCCGACGACCTCGACCGCTGGACCGGCGACGTCCCCACCGTCGTGTACCGCTACTGCGGGCATGTGGCGGTGGCCAACCGTGCCGCCCTCCGCCTCGCCGGGGTCGACGCCCGGACCACCGATCCGCCCGGAGGGATCATCGACCGGACGTCGGAGGGGGACCCCACCGGGGTGCTCCGCGAAACCGCGATCGGCCTGGTCGCCTCCGCAGTGGCCCCGCGGGTGCCTCCCCCCGGACCCGACGACGTCCTCGCCGCCTTGGGGTCGCTCACCGCGCTGGGTCTCACCCGCATCGTCGCCATCGCCGCCGCCGGGTCCAACGACCTGTGGTGTGGTCCAACCGACGAGGTGGCAGCCCTCGCCGCCATCGCCGACCGGCTCCCCCTCGACGTCCACCTGTTCGTGGCGACCACCGACCGTCGCCAGCTCGAACGGTCGGCCCGCACCGTCGCCGACGCCGGTGGCCGCCTCCACTTCGCCGGCGTCAAGCTCTTCGCCGACGGCAGCTTCGGCGGCCGCACCGCCGCCCTCCATCGGCCGTACAGCGACGATCCCGACAACCGGGGGACGCTCCGCCTCGACCCGACCCGTGACCGTGAGCTCGTCGCCGCGACCCGGGACCTGGGCGGAACGGCCGCCATCCACGCCATCGGCGATCGTGCCATCGACGCGGTGCTCGACCTCGCCGCAGATCCGACGGCTCCCCCCGTCCGGATCGAACACGTGTCGCTCCCCACCGAAGAGGCCATCGTCCGGATGGCAGATCTCGGGGTCGTCGCGTCGGTGCAGCCACCGTTCCTCGCCTCGGAGGCAACGTGGCTGCCGGGGCGTCTCGGCGACCGGATGGAACGGGTCTACCCCTTCGCCACCCTCCGCCGGCATGGAATCCCCACCGTCGCCGGTTCGGACTCCCCCGTGGAATCCCCCGACCCGCTGGCCGGTATCGCCGCGGCCCGGCGGCGTGACGGGTTCTCTTCTGTCGAGAGGCTCTCCGGATCCGACGCCCTCGGCCTCTACACCGACGAGGCCCACCGGGTCCTCGGCCTGCGCGCTCCCCTCCAGCCCGGCGCACCGGCCGACCTCGTCGTCCTCGACGGTGACCCCACCGTGGCGGACCCCTCGACCCTCAGGGTCGTCGCCGTCTACAAGGCGGGCGAACCCGTCGTAGCGACCCCTCTGCCCTGGCCGGGATGAACGGCTTCACGGGCGCAGGGCGGGGGCGACGTCGGTCTCGTAGTCGGCGTGGCGGCCCGTCGCCTTCTTCGAATACACCAGGTCCCCGTCGACGGTGACTTCGAACACCCCTCCCGAGGACGGGATGAGCCTGACCTCGAAGGTCTGGCCGAACTCTTCGAAGATCTCACTGGCCATGCCCACGGCACGGTCGGTGTAGTTTCAGGTGCGGCAGAACTCGATGGTGACGGTACGCATGCCCCGAGGATACGACCCAAATCCCCCCGGGCGGTAACGTGCCGCTGCCATGACCTTCGACTACAGCTCCGTCGACTCCGCAACCGTCGAATCCACCGTCGAGGAAGCCCTCGACCGCGCCGAAGGACTCGTCGCCCGGGTCGTCGACCCCGACACACCCCCCACCTTCGACGGTGTCCTCGGCCCCCTCGACGACCTCGCAGACCTGCTGACCCGCACCTTCGGGATGTCGGGATTCTGCGGGTACGTCCACCCCGACCCCGACACCCGGGAAGCCGGGAAGAAGGCGGAGACCCGCCTGGGGAGTTGGGCGTCGGATCTGTGGTTCCGCGACGACCTGTATCGGGCGGTACGGCGCTTCGCCGCCACCGACGAGGCTTCCTCCCTCACCGGCGAACGTGCGCGGCTCCTCCGCTTCGTCCTGCGTGACCTCCGACGGGCCGGGCACGAACTCGCCCCGGCCGACCGGGAGCGGGTCCGCCGGCTCACCCAGCGTCTCGTCGAGTTGGGGGTCGCCTTCGAACGGAACATCGCCGAGCACCGAGACCACCTCGCCCTCACCCGTGACGACCTCGAAGGGCTCCCCGACGGCTACGTCGACGGCCTGGAGCGGGGAGAAGACGGACGGTTCCTCGTGACGATGGCCTATCCCCACGTCGTCCCGTTCATGGAGCAGGCCCGCCGCCGCGACCTTCGTGAACGCCTCTCACGAAAGTTCAACAGCCGGGCCGTCGAAGCCAACCGCCCCATCCTCGCCGAAGCCGTCGAGGTGCGCCGTGAGATCGCCCAGATCTTCGGGCGTCCCTCCTGGGCCCACCACCAGCTCGAAGAACGCATGGCGAAGACGCCCGAAGCCGTCGAAGCCTTCTACGAGGACCTGTTGCCGCCCCTCACCCGAGCCGCCGAAGCGGAGATCGCACGGATGACCGAGCTCCTCGTCGCCGACGGCGAAGAGCCACCCCTTCAGCTCTGGGATTGGCGCTACTACGACACGGTGCTCCGCAAGACCGAATACGGGGTCGACCCCAACGAAGTGGCCGCCTACTTCCCCCTGGAACGGGTCCTCGAAGGGCTGTTCGACCTCACCGGCACCGTCTTCGGGCTGCGATACGAACAGGTCGACGCCCCGGTGTGGCATCCCGACGTGGTCGCCTACGCCATCGTCGACCGGGACAGCGACCGCCAGATCGCCACCTTCTACGCGGATCTGTTCCCCCGCGAAGGCAAATTCAGCCACGCGGCGGCGTTCACCCTCGTCCCCGGCAGACGGCTGCGGGACGGGAGCTACCAGCGTCCCGTCTCCGCCATCGTCGCCAACTTCACCAAACCGACCGACCGCCGACCCTCCCTCCTCCAGCATTCCGAGGTCACGACCCTCTTTCACGAGTTCGGCCATGTCCTCCACCAGACCCTGACACGCACCGAACTCGCCTCGTTCTCGGGCACCAACGCCGAGCGGGACTTCGTCGAAGCCCCCAGCCAGATCATGGAACATTGGACCTGGCAGCCGGAGATCCTCGCCCGGTTCGCCCGGCACCACGAAACCGGGGAGCCGATCCCGGCCGAACTGGTCGAACGCCTCACCGCGGCCCGTCGACTCAACATCGGGTTGTCCACCCTCCGTCAGATCCAGTTCGGTCTCCTCGACATGTTCCTCCACGGCGCGTCCGAACCGGTCGACCTCGACGAGGCGGTCCGGCGGGCGACGGCGGTGACCCTCCTGCCCTACCACGAGGGAACGTTCTTCCCGGCCAGTTTCGGCCATCTTCTCTCCGGCTACGACGCCGGCTACTACGGCTACCTGTGGTCCGAGGTGTACGGAGACGACATGTTCAGCCGTTTCGAGGCCGAAGGGATCGACAGTCCCGAAGTGGGTCGGGCCTACCGCCGCGAGATCCTCGAGACCGGCGGCAGCCGAGACGCCGTCGAACATCTCCGGGCGTTCCTCGGACGTGAACCCGACGCTCGGGCGTTCCTCCGCCACCTCGGGATCGGATCCGACTGAACCGCGGTCCCCCGAAGCCACGTACAGGGAGACGTGACCGCGCCTTTACAGCCCGTTTACGTGCGTCCCGGAGAATGGGGGGTGACAGGAGACGAGGAAGTCGTTCCGACTTCGTCGCATCTTTGGAACAAACCGACGCCGGGAGACGTTTCTCCCCATACGAATGCCCCTCCGGGGAAGGAGGCGACCAGATGACCGAAGTTCTCAAGGGAAGAGCCATCAAGGGGGTGACTCGACCCAACAAACAGTTCAAAGAGGATCGTGTCTGCGCCAAGAAGGGCTGCAACACCAAACTGAGCCGGTACAACAAGCGGGAGTACTGCTACGCCCACGCTCCCGTCCGGTTCCCCCGGGTCAGGGGCAGGATCGTTCCTGAAGGCACCTGATCTCCTAGGCGCCGCGGTTCCGGTTCTCTCCCCCTCCCCCGACACTGCGACGCCGAAGGACGAGGCCCCGGTGATCCCGCCGGGGCCTCGCTTCTGTTCGGCCGTCGCCCGGATCGACGTCCGCCCAGACAGCCCGAACCCGCTCGGCCCCTTCGATGGGGCCTTCCGGCCCTGGTGCCCCCGGGACGTTCATGGAACCCTCAGGCCAGCGACGGACGGAGGACCATGCCCTCATTCGACGACGTGACGCATGCGGTACGGGACATCGTCACCTCCCCTCGGCTCACCTACCGCCAGCGTCTCCACCAACTCGCCCTCGCCGCCGAAGATCTGCTGCCCTACCCGGAGATCTCCGCCGACGCCCGCCGGGCCATCGACGAAGGCGTCGTCTGTGACCTCGCCGAAGGTCACGCCCCCTACCGCCCCCGATATGTCCTGCCCGACTACGCCACCGCCCTCCGCCAAGGGTCCGACTATCTGGAGCTCGACCCTCCGCAGAGCCTGGAAGAGGCCGTCGACTTCCTCCAGATCCTCTACCACCACATCCCGTCCATCACCGGCCTGCCCGTCTACTTCGGGGATCTGGACACGATCCTCGGGCCGTACCTCGACGACACCTGGACCGACGACCGCCTCGACCGCCTCTTCACGCGGTTCTGGCGTTACCTGGACCGCACCATCCCCGACGCCTTCGCCCACGCCAACATCGGCCCGGACGACACCCCGATCACCCGGTCGATCCTGCGGGTGGATCGCGCCCTGGCGCAGGTGGTACCCAACCTCACCTTGAAATGGGATCCGGTGGTGTCCGGAGACGGACTGTTGCGGGAAGCGGCCGTCGCCATCGCCGAAGTGAACAAACCGCACATCGCCAACGACCCGCTGATCCGCCGCGACTTCCCCGAGGGGTACGGGGTCGTGAGTTGCTACAACACCCTCCCCCTCGGCGGCGGCTCCCACACCCTCGTCCGTCTCAACCTGCACGCCAGCCTCGCCCACCACACCGGCTCGATCGAGCGTTACCTCACCCGCACGCTGCCCGACCACGTCGAACTCACCTTCGAGGTGATGGAGGCCCGTATCCGTTTCCTGGTGGAAGAGGCCGCCTTCTACGAGCACTCGTTCCTCGTCGACGAAGGCCTCATCCATCCGGAGCGGTTCACCGCCATGTTCGGGATCTTCGGCGTGGCCGAACTGGTGGAAGGGTTGCTCCCCGGCTGCACCTACGGGCGCCACGACGAAGCCGCCGACCTGGCCCGGCAGGTGATCGACACGATCGCCGACATCGTCCGGTCACGGCCGGTCCCCTACTGCCGGAACGACCGCGCGCTCCTCCACGCCCAGTCGGGGATCGCCGACGACGTCGGCGTGACCGCCGGGGCGAGGGTGCGGATCGGAGCCGAACCCGAACTCGTCGACCACATCCTCACCGTGGCCCCCCATCATCCCCGCTTCCCGGCGGGCATCAGCGACATCTTCGCCCTCGAACGGTCGGTCCGCGCCAACCCCCAGGCGATCGCCGACGTGACCAAAGGGGCCTTCGCCCGGGGGATGCGGGAGATCACCTTCAACGTCGAAGGCTCCGACCTGGTCCGCGTCACCGGATACATGGTCCGCCTCTCCGACGTCGAGAAGCTGCGCCGGGAGGCTTCACGGATCAACAGCACCGGACTCGGCGCCGACTCCATCGAGAACTGGCGGCTCCTCGATCGCGTCCCCAGGGTCATCGGAATGGAGACCGACCCGCGGATGCGGTCGCTCCTCCGTTCCGGATGAGCCTCGCCGTCCGTCATCCCCTCGACCGCGACGGCGAGATCCTCGAAGTCGCCGGGGTGGCCCCGTCGAGTTTCGTCGACGGGCCAGGCAACCGCTACGTCCTGTTCCTCCAAGGCTGCAACTTCGACTGTCCCGCCTGCCACAACCCGACCACCATCGGGCGCTGTGACGGCTGCGGCGTCTGCATCGACGTGTGCGCCCTCGAAGCCCTCACCCTCCCCGTCACCGGCACGGTCCTCTTCCATCCTGACCGCTGCGACTCGTGCGGAGACTGCCTCCGGGTCTGTCCCACCGACGCCGACCCCACCATCCGACCGCTCCCCGTCGACGAGGTGGTGTCCGACATCGCCGTCCACGCCCCGTTCGTCTCCGGCGTCACCGTGAGCGGCGGCGAACCGACCCTGCAGCTCGACGGCCTGATCCGGCTGTTCAGCCGCCTCCGCGACGACCCCGGCCTCGCCCACCTCGAACGTCTGGTGGACACCAACGGCAGCCTCGACCGGGACGGCTGGGAACGGCTGCTGAAGGTGATCGACGGGGCGATGGTCGACCTCAAAGCCGCCTCCCCCGAGCGGCACCGTCGCCTCACCGGACACGACATCGAACCGGTCATCGAGTCGCTCCGGCTCCTCGCCGAACGGAACAAACTCACCGAGGTCCGCCTGCTCGTCATCGAAGGTGAAACCGACGACGAGACCGAGCTCCTCGCCTGGGCCGGGATCGTCCGGTCGGTAGACCCGTCGGTCCCGGTACGGCTGATGCCGTTCCGACGCCAGGGAACCCGACCGCTCGCCCGGCGATGGCATGACACGACACCCGAAGCCATCGCCCGGGCCCGGACCGTCCTCGCCGCCGCCGGACTGCGGAACGTCCGTTGACCGGCCTCGCAACCTTCCGGTGTCGATACGCTGAACGGACGTGACCACCCCCGGGCTGCAAGCCTTCACCGAGTTCAGGGCATCCCTCGTCGAGGCGCCGGTCGGCGACGGAGGCGTCGACGTGTGTGAGGCCCTCACCTCCCTCCTCGACGCGGCCGTCGAAGAGCTCGCCTCCGACCTGGGTGGAGGTGCAGCGGTGGTCGCCGTCGGCGGATACGGCCGTCGGGAACAATGCCTGTGGTCGGACCTCGACGTCATGGTGCTGCACGCCGGGGACGACCCCGAGCCGCTGGTCCGCAGCGTCCTCTACCCCCTGTGGGACGCCCACCTGGCGGTCGGTCACGCGGTCCGCACCGTCGCCGAATGCCGCGCCGCCGCCGTCGACGACTTCGAGACGCTCACGTCGCTGCTGTCGGCTCGGCTGGTCGCCGGCGACCAGGGCCTCTACGACGACCTGATCGCCACCCTCACCGATCTGGTCCGACACCGGCCCCTCACCCCCGACCTCGTCACCCGAGAACGTGAACGCAGGGCACGCGAGCCCTACCCGGTGATGGCGGCAGACCTGAAGGAGAGCCGAGGGGCCCTCCGCACCCACCAGGGGTTCTGGTGGGAGCGGCGGCGGGCCCAGCTCGTCGGGTTCGCCACCCACGACCCGTCGGTAGAGGAGACCGACGCCCGTCGCGTCCTCCTCCAGGCCCGCAACGCCCTCCACGCCGTGTCCGGACGGGCGATGGACCGCTACGTCGTCGACCTGCGGGAAGCGGCCGCCGCCTGGCTCAGAACCGACGTCTACGAGCTGTCTGCCCGCCTGATGCATGCCCTCGAACGGGGTGACCGGCTGGCCGACCGCTGGTGGCCCGACCTCCACACCGAACACGACCCTCTGGTCGGGTTCGGACGGAGACTGTTCGGACGGGTCCGCAGTCGCTTCGGCCCGGACGCCGACGGCACCCCCGCCGACTCGGTCCTGGAGGTGGCGGTGAGGGCAGCCGGCCGCCGCTCGGGTGTCTCCTTACATCCCCGGGAAGAAGAGCTGATCCGCCATGCCGAACCGGCCACCTGGACGGCGGCCGACCGGGCCGCGTTCGTGAAGCTGCTCGCCGCCGGCGAACGCGGTCGGGCCGTCTTCGGTCTCCTCGAAGACCTGGGCTGGGTGGACCGCGAGCTGCCCGAGTGGGGACCGGTCGCCACCGCACCCCAGCTTGCGCCATTCCACGACCATCCCGTCGGAGCCCACCTGTGGCGGACCGCGGCCGAGATGCGGAACCTCATCGAAGACCACGGGCCGGTCGGTCAGGTCGCCGCCGAGCTCGGCGACACCGAAGAGTTGTTCCTCGCCGCGTTCTTCCACGACATCGGCAAGGCACGTGACGGCGACCATTCGGAGATCGGCGCCGAACTCACCTCCGGTTTCCTCCGCCGTCACGGGTTCGGAGCGGCGACCTCCGGTGTGGTGGTCGACGTCGTCCGTCACCACCTGCTGCTGTCCGAGACCGCCACCCGCCGCGACATCGACGACCCGGCCGTGATCGACGAAGTCGCCGCGGTCGTCGGTGATCTGCGTCGACTCCAGGTCCTCTATCTGGTCACCATCGCCGACCTCCGGGCCACCGGCACCACCATGTGGAACTCGTGGCGAGCGACGCTGCTGCGGCGCCTGTACGAGCGGGTCCGGGAAGCCCTCGAAGCCGGCGGTGCCGTCCCGGCGACCCCGGACGTGGACTCGGTCCTCGCCGTCTGCGACGCCCACCAGGACCGCCGGGCGGTCGAAGAGCACGTGGCGGCGATGCCTTCGGACTACCTGGCCACATCCAGCCCCACCGAGGTCCTCTGGCATCTCCAGGTCGCAGACACCCTCGACGGGCCGGCGGCGGTCGTCCCCGACCCTCAGGATCCAGGACGGGTGCTGGTGGCGGGCCGTGACCGGGCCGGGTTCCTGGTGGCGGTGACCCGGGCGTTCACCTCCCACGGCGTGGCCGTCCTCGACGCCCGTCTCCGCACCCGAGCCGACGGTGTCGCCCTCGACACCTTCCACGTCGTCGACGACCGGACCGGCGACCCGGTCCCGCCCGGGCGGTGGCCGAAGGTGGCAGCCGACCTGGTGGATGGACTCGAAGGGCGCCGCGACCTGGCGGTGGCGTCCCGTCGACGGACCGAGAGCTACCGCCCTCGACGTCCCATGGCACGGGCCGCCGTATCCGTCCGGCGGGAAGGCAGATACACCATCGTCGAGGTCCGAGCTCCCGACCGGGTGGGTCTCCTGGCCGAGATCGTCGAAGCCCTCTACCTGGAAGGCCTCGACATCCACCTCGCCCGGATCGACACGATGGGAGGCGAAGCCCGTGACGTGTTCTTCACCCGCCGGGTCGGCGGCATCCCCATATTGGTGGAGGAGGAGCTGGCGGCCCTCCGGCGAAGGCTGGAGGACCGCCTCGACTCCCTGTAGGTACCGGTCGGTTCAGAGGGCGTCCCGGTCGCGCTCGCCGGTCCGGATCCTGATCACCGCGTCGACGTCGGTGATCCAGATCTTTCCGTCGCCGATCTGGCCGGTGACGGCGGCCGAACGAACCGCGTCGGCGACGGCAGCGGCGTCGTCGGCGTCCACCAACACCTCCAGCTTGGCTTTGGGCATGAACTCCACCTTGTATTCGGCGCCCCGGTACGTCTCCGAATGTCCGCCCTGGCGGCCGAATCCTTTCACCTCGGTGACGGTGATCCCTTTCACGCCGACCTTGCGCAACGCCTCTTTGATCTCGTCGACCTTGTGCGGCCTGACGACCGCGGTTACCAGCTTCATGTGCTCCGCTCCTCTCAACCTGCGGACAGCGCCGACACGTCGGGACCGTACCCGGGGGATCCGTGCTCGGCGACGTCGAGCCCTTCGATCTCCTCCTCCGGCGGGACCCGCAGCCCGATGGTCGCCTTGATCGCGTAGAACAGCGCCCCGGAGGTGACGGTGACGAACACGAAGACGGCCACCACCCCGATGATCTGAGATCCGAGCTGCGCCCAGCCACCCCCATAGAACAGACCGGTGTCGGTGGCCAACAGGCCGACCATCAACGTCCCGAAGGCTCCGCAGACACCGTGGACCGAGACGGCCCCGACGGGGTCGTCGATCCCGCGGCGGTCGAAGAAGATCACCGAGTAGACGACGATGATGCCTGCCAGCGCCCCGATGACGAGCGCCCCCCAGTTGGAGACGTTCGCCGTCCCGGCGGTGATCCCCACGAGGCCGCCGAGCACCCCGTTGCCGGCCATCGCCACGTCGGGTACGCCGGTCTTCAACCAGATGGTGATGGTCGCCAGCACACCCCCGGCTGCGCCGGCGATGAGGGTGGTGACGGCGATCCTCGGCACCGCCGCGTCGGCGGCGAGCTGCGAACCGGGGTTGAAGCCGAACCAGCCGATGAAGAGGATGAAGACACCGACGATGGCGAAGGGGATCGAATGACCCGGGATAGCCCGGGGTTTTCCGTCGGCGTCGTACTTCCCGATGCGGGGTCCGAGGACCAACGCCCCCATCAGAGCCGCCCATCCTCCGACACCGTGGACGATGGTGGAACCGGCGAAGTCGATCATCGGGGTGGAGAGCTGAGCCAGCCAGCCGCCGCCCCAGAGCCAGTGGACGACCACCGGATAGATGATGGCGGTGATGACGAAGCTGTAGACGAAGTAGCTCTTGAACCTGGTGCGTTCCGCCATCGCGCCGGAGACGATCGTCGCCGCGGTGGCGGCGAACGCCACCTGGAACAGGAAGAAGGTGGCGAGGGACAGATTCCCGAAGGTCCCTTCGGTGAAATGACCAGGGTCGAGGAACCACCCGTTCGTCCCGAAGAAGGCGTTCCCCGCCCCGAACGCGATGGCGAACCCGATCGCCCCGAAGGCGAGCACCCCCGCCGAGAAGTCCATCAGGTTCTTCATCATGATGTTCGCCACGTTCTTGGCACGGGTGAGCCCCGCCTCCACGAGGGCGAACCCCGCCTGCATCAGGATGACCAGGATCGCAGCGGTCACGATCCAGATGTTGTCGAGGGTCGCCTGCACCGACTCGGCGGTGATCTCCTGCGCCCAGGCGGGGCTGGCCGACACGAGGGTCAGCAGGGCGGTCGTCGCCGCGACGGACAGCACTCTTCGTCTCATATCGCCTCCTGTTGGGTGACGGCGGCGAAGCTACGGGGAGGAGATTGCGGCGCGGTCGCGGGACTGTTGTCGTTTCGTTTCGGACCGGTGAACGGCTTGTGACGGAGGCGGCTTCAGCGGTCCCGAAGGAACCGTTCGATCTCCTCCACCAGCCGTCGACCCTCCGCGTCGCCGTCGGCGCGGGATTCCTGTTCCAGCTCGCGTACGTAGTCGGCCAGCCCTTCGGACTCCTCCAGCACCGCCTCCATCGTCCGTCGGAACTCCGCCACCTCCGCCGTGAACGCCGACGTGTCGACGGTGATGCCCAGGAGCTCGGATGCCTTCTCCAACAGGGCGAGGGCCCCCGGCGGGTAGGCCTGGGCCGAGAGGTAGTGGGGAACGGCCGCCCACACGCTCACGGTGTCGATTCCGGCGTCGCCCAACGCCACGTTGAGGGCACCGATGATCCCGGTGGGACCTTCATATCCGGAGATGAGCAGCCCCCGGTCCCGGAGACGGTCCGGGTCACCTCCCACACCCACCAGGGGGACCGGAAGCGTGTGGGGCACCTGCCCGATGAACGCGCCCAACGTCACCGCCGCGTCGACACCGAGTTCGACCATCACGTCGGCGATGAGACGGGTGAACGCCTTCCATCGGATGTTCGGTTCGGCACCCCGAACGACGACGAGGTCCCGTCCCGACCCTTCGAGACGCAGCCCGAGGATCTCGACTTCGGGCCACACCAGTCTGCGGTGTTCACCCCCCTCCAACTCGACCACCGGCCTCGTCACCTGGAAGTCGAAGAACCCGTCCGGGTCGATCGACGCGACCGGCATCACCTGTCCCCGTCCGAGCAGATACTCGACGGCGGCGCTCGAGGCCTCCCCGGCGTCTCCCCATCCGGTGAACGCCACCACCGCCGATGGTGCGTGCAGCGGCGCATGGTCGTGGCGGACCAGCTCCATGCCCGAGAGGCTACTCAGGGCGCAGGGTGGAGGTCGGAGCCAGGATCCTACGGAGGAACGAGACGGTCCGCTCCCAGGCGACACCGGTCGCCGAAGGGGCGAAGGTCGGCTCGGCCGGATCGGCGAAGCCGTGGGCAGTCGCCGGGTAGACGTGGAAGGTGGCGTCCCGACCCAGATCCCTCAGCCCCCGTTCCAGGTCGGCGGCCACGTGAGGTGAAGCCCAACGGTCCTCAGAAGCGTAGTGGCCCAGGAACGCCGCCTCCGCCCGACCGAAGTCGGGACGCACGTCGGTCCACGGGACCGCCCCGTAGTACGTGACGCAGGCGGCGACTCGGCGGTCCAACGTGCTGAGCCACAGGGCGAGGCCGCCGCCGAACGAGTATCCGACGATCCCGACCCGCTCGCCCGTCACCGCCGGATGGGCGACGAGGGCGTCGACGGCGGCGGCGAGATGCGACGACACGGTGGGAGGGTCGAGGGCCATCATCAGCTCTTCCGCCTGGGCGGTGTCGGCGGCCAGCACCCCGTCGTAGAGGTCCACCGCCATCGCCACGAACCCGGCTTCGGCCAGCCGGTCGGCCACGTCACGATGCGACGAACGCTGACCCCACCAGTCGTGGACGACCACCACGCCGGGCCCGCGACGGCCCACCGGCAGGGACACGTAGGCCCGGGCGGTCCCCGCAGGCGTCGGGAAACGTTCGACGGTGCCGGGCCGCCCCTCTTCGATCCCTTCGCTCTCGATCCGGACCACCACCTCGGCCGGGGCCTGGGGTGGGGGTGTCTGGACGTTCCGGGCGGTCCTGGCGGCGGCGAACCGTTCGGCGCCTCGTCGCGCCACGTCGAGCACTTCGGCGCCTTCTCTCCGTTCCAGTTCCAGGCCTTCGGCGAGCTGCAGGCCCAAGCCTCCGTAGACGGCACGACGGTCGGCCCGCAACGTCTCCTGGGGGAACGCCGCGATCCGTTCCGCCAACGCCACCGCCTCGGAGAGGGCTTCGCCTTCCGCCACGACGGCGTTCACCAGGCCCATCTCGAGGGCTTCGGCGGCGTCGACGGGACGACCGGTGAGGATCATGTCGAGAGCTCGGCCCAGCCCCACGATACGGGGCAGGCGTTGGGTTCCGCCGTCGACCAGCGGCACCCCGTAACGCCGTTCGAAACAGCCGAACACCGCCCCGGCTCCGGCGATCCGCAGGTCGCACCACAAGGCCATCTCCAATCCGCCTGCCACGCAGTACCCCTCCACCGCGGCGATCGTCGGTTTGTCTACCTGGGTGCGGGTGAACCCGAGCCAGCCGCCGGGGGTGTCTTCGAGGTCGAAGGCCACCAGGTCGGCACCGGCGGAGAAGACACCGCCGGCACCGTAGAGGACCGCGACGGCGATGCCGTCGTCGGACGCGAAGCGCTGCCAGGCGTCGGCGAGGGCCTTCGCCGTGGCACGGTCGATGGCGTTGCGGCGTTCGGGACG
This sequence comes from Acidimicrobiia bacterium, assembly GCA_015488325.1. Classification (GTDB taxonomy): domain Bacteria; phylum Actinomycetota; class Acidimicrobiia; order Spongiisociales; family ZC4RG35; genus S012-128. The sequence goes on from WFOA01000123.1 coordinate 66,199, forward strand.
GTCGATGGTGATCACCGCCACCGTGCCTCTGGTCTCGTATCTGACGGTCATGGGTGACGCCTTCGTATCATGCGCCGATGATCTGGAGCATGCCATGCGGCGCCTACACCGTCTATGCGATCGAAGACGGCTGGTTCTTCCGTGAGCCATCGGAGATGTTCCCAGAATCCGACCCCGACGTCTGGGATGCACATCCCGAATGGCTGACCGACGGGCAGCTACGCATCTCCCTCGGATGCTTCCTCGTCGTCGGTGGCCGCAGCCCGGTGCTGATCGACGCCGGAGCCGGTGGCCGTCCCGGACTGCCGCCCGGCACGGAGAGCGGGCACCTCCCCGAAGCCTTGGCGATGCTGGCGGTCTCGCCGGCCGACATCGAGACGGTGATCCACACCCACCTGCATCTCGACCATTGCGGAGGGGACCGGACCCTGTCGGGGGCACCGTTCTTCCCCAACGCCCGGTTCGTCCTCCAAGAAGCCGAAGTCGACTACTGGCTGGGGGCCGAAGGGCCCGGGGCCGACGCGGTACGCGAGGTGATGTTGGGCTTCGTCACCGACGACCGGATCGAAGCCGTCGCCGGGGAACGGGAGGTCCTTCCCGGGATCATCGTCGAACCGACTCCAGGCCACACCCCCGGCCATCAGTCGGTCACCATCGCCTCCCTCGGCACCCGCACGTTCATCACCGGTGACGTCACCCACCACCCAGCCCAGGTGCCGGACCCGAGCTGGGGGGTACCCTTCGACGTCGACCCCGGACGTGCCAGAACCACCCGGGAACGGGTTTTCGAACGGCTCTCCGGAAGCGGCACCGTGATGGCCGCCGGGCACTATCCCCGCCCCGGGATGGGATACGTGGAAGTCGACGACGGCGTCCGGGTGTTCATCCGCGGAACCGCCCTGCAGGAGGCGTGATGGCAGCCATCCGATGGCTCCACCTCGTAGCCATGGCGGTGTGGGTCGGAGGCCTGATCACCCTCGGAGCCCTCGTCGGAGCCCTCCGCCGGCACGGTGTCGAACGGGAGATCCTGCGGGTGATGGCCCGGAGGTTCGGCGTCGTGTCGTGGACGGCGATGGCCGTGCTCGTCGTCACCGGGCTGGTGCAGGGTTTCGACCGGGGATGGGACCGTCTCCTCACCGTCAAAGCGACCGGCGTCGGGGCCGTCGTCGCCCTCGCCGCCTGGCATCAGGTGGCGGCACGCAACCAGAGCCCCGCGGTTCGCGGCCTACTCCAGGCGTCGATCCTGGCCGTCTCCCTCGGCGTCGTCTCCGTGTCCGTCGTTCTCTGACCGCACGCGAAAGGCCCGGGGTCGACGAGCCCCGGGCCACGGATCACGGCTTGTTCTTGTGTCTGTTCGCTTTGCGCCGTTTGCGGTACTTGTGTTTCGACATCTTCTTCCGGCGCTTCTTGATCAGCGAACCCATGCAATACCTCGAAATCCGTGTGGGGGTGGACCTAGGATCGCGGGTCGTCCCGGTCAGGTCAAACCGGTCAGGTCAGGCCACGCACCGCGATCGACGGTTCCCACACCGTTCCCCCATCCCCCAACGCCCGGGTCAACGCGTCGACGACCGGAGCCTTCTTCGCCGCTTCGACCACGGCGAGGACAGACGGTCCTGCCCCCGACCAGGCGGCGTGCAACGCCCCCGCCGACCTGGCGACGTCGAGGAGGGAAGCGACGTCGGGATGGCGTCGTGAGCGGGGACGTTCGTGGATCTCGTCGCCGTGGGCAGCGGCGAGAAGGTCGGCGTCGGCGGCGAGCAGCCCGGCGACGAGGCAGGCGACCCGGGCGAGGCTCCGGGTGACGACCGCGAGGGGCTGGGTCGCCGCGACCACCTGACGGGCTTCGGCGGTCGCCAGGCGTGCATGGGGGACGGCCACGACCACCCCCAGCCGGGGGTTCCAGGGAAGACGACGCGCCCGGCCTTCGGCATCGGCCAGGACGAACCCGCCGAACACGGCGGCGGCGGCGTTGTCGGGATGCCCCTCCAGTTCGGAGACCACCCGAAACACCCGGTCGGCGTTCGCCTCCCCGGCGACGGTCCGAAGCGCCGCGGCCGCCCCGGCGGCGTAGGCCGCCGCCGACGAACCGAGTCCCCGCCCGAGGGGGATCCGGTTGTCGACAACCAGACGTAGCGGGACGTCGGTCACCGTCCGGGCGGCGACGAGGACGGCATCGGCCTCCCCCGGGCCGGGCCTGTCCGGGCCTTCATGACACACCGACCATTCCTCCGCTCGCTCGGCCGCCACCCGGCAGCGAAGCTCGAGTGCCAGGGCGAGACAGTCGAACCCGGGACCCAGGTTCGCCGACGAGGCGGGTGCCGACGCCTCAGCCACGTTCCCGATCCCGCACTTCGACGAACACGGTCTTGGCGTCCGGCAGAGCCTGGCGGATCTCCTCTTCGGCCCGGCTGGCGACGTCCATCACGCCGGAACCCGACAGCCCGTCCCGGAGGTCAACTTCGACGTTGACCAGGATGTCGTGTGGACCCAGCTGCATGGTGAGGAGCCGCCCGACCGACTCCACCTCCGGCATGGCCAACAGCCGCGCCCGGATGAGGGAACGGTCGGCCCGGGAAGCCGCCTCACCGACGAGCAGATCCTTCGTCTCTGTCGCCAGGAACACGGCGACGACGGCGAGGAGCACACCGATCAGCAGAGAGGCGACGGCGTCGTAGACGATGTCGCCCGTCACCGCCACCATCGCGGTCCCGGCGAGGGCGATCACCAGTCCCGTCACGGCGGCGCTGTCCTCCAACAGCACCACCACGATCGGGGCATCCTTCGACGCCCGCACCGACCGCAGCCACGAACGCGACCCTTTCGCCTTGGCGAATTGACGTGCGGCGATGGTGAACGAAGCCGCCTCGATCACCAGGGCGACGCTCAGCACCGTGAACGCCACGCCGAGGCTCTCCACTCCGTGGGGCTCACGCAGCGCCTCCAAGCCCCGACGGAACGACAGCACCGCCCCGCCGACGAAGAGCATCACCGCCACCATGAAGCTCCAGAAATACGACTCCTTTCCCCATCCGAACGGATGTCGAGGGTCGGGGGGTCGTCGGGAGGCCCGCATACCGTAGAGCAGCAGCGCCTGGTTCCCGGTGTCGGCCACCGAATGGAACGCCTCGGCCAGCATTGCGGCTGAGCCGGTGAAGGCGGCGGTGATGAACTTGGCGACGGCGATCGACAGGTTGGCGATGAAGGCGGCGACGACCGCCAGCTTGGAACCTTCGGTGGCCATGGCGGCGAGTCTACGGTCCCCGGTCAGGTCTCCAGCTCTCGGACTTCGTCCCGCCGGACCGTGCCGCCCACCTCGACCCCGCCCTCCGACCACCGGACCCTCAACGTGGAGGGATGTCCGATCTCGTCGCCCTGGGAGATGACGACGTCCCCGGTGCGTCGCCCCGTGTGACGGAGCACCGCCGCCAAGGCGACGGCGGCCGAGCCGGTGGCCGGGTCTTCGACGACGCCGATGTCGACGGCGAAGAACCGGGCCTTCACCGCCCTGGCCTCCTCCTGCCAGGCCCAGGCGTACACCTCACCGAGACCGTCCGGTGGCGACAGTCCCGCCACGTCGTCGGGCGTGGCGAGCTCCACCACCTGATAGGGGAGGGGCATTCGCACCTCCCAGGCGTCCAGCGGGTCGGCCCATCCGGCGAAGGACGTGCGGGATCGGGACACTTCCTGGTCGAAGGGGGGTCTGATCCACACGGTGTCGCCGTCCCGGCGGACCGCCACCTCCCCCACCCCGCAGGCGATACGGTCGACACCGCCCGGCCCGATCGCCAGCAGGACCCATCCGGCACCGACGAGGGGATGCCCGGCGAAGGGGAGCTCCCGCCCCGGGGTGAAGATCCGGGCCGTGGGCACACCACCCCGGCGCCAGTCCACGAAGATCGTCTCCGAGAACCCGAGCTCGGCGGCGATTCCCTGCATCGCCTCGTCGGTGAGCCCGCTGACGTCGGTGACGACCCCGAGATGGTTCCCGCCTTCGTCTCTGCGGGTGAACACCCTCAGCACGTAGCAATGGCGTGGCATCGACCCGACGTTACCGCTGTTCCCCGCCGCCGGAAGGCGGCGCAGGTTCTTCCCCTCCTGAGGGGGAAGTGGCCGCCGACGCAGTCGGCGGACGAAGGGGGTGGAGGCCGCGTGTGAGGTGGAAGGCACGTGCGTCGAGCCCCCCTCACCATCGCCTGCGGCGATGGTCCCCTCCCCCCGTTCCGCTTCCCTCCACGAGGGGAGAAGGGTGTGGTCCGAGTTCTTCCCCCTCCTGAGGGGGAAGTGGCCGCCGACGCAGTCGGCGGACGAAGGGGGTGGAGGCCGCGTGTGAGGTGGAAGGCACGTGCGTCGAGCCCCCCTCACCATCGCCTGCGGCGATGGTCCCCTCCCCCCGTTCCGCTTCGCTCCACGAGGGGAGAACTGTGCGGCCATGCGGGCGCACCGAGCAGCGGAAGCTAGCGTGCCGGGACATGGTTGAACTGTTGGGGCTCGACAGCCTGTTCGCCCAGATGATCACCGGGATCGGCCTCGCCCTCGTCGTCGGCAACGGCTACGCCTGGTATCGCCACTCCCGAGGACGGGACCCCGAAGACGCCGAAGGGCCGTTCCGCACCGGGCGGGTCGTCTTCCTCATCGGAGTCGGGATCGTGATGACGGCCTGGGGTGTGGCGTCGCTGATCACCTGAGCCGCCTGGGCGGCACACCTCCACGTTTGGTACCCTGAGGCAGACACGCGGGTGTAGTTCAATGGTAGAACACGAGCTTCCCAAGCTCGGAGTGGGGGTTCGATTCCCCTCACCCGCTCCCCACACCCCGCCGTCGGCGGGGTGCTCCTGGCCACCGCGTGAACGTGGCAGGTACCATCCCGGCCCGTGATCTTCTCGGACCGCACCATCAAAGAGGCGATCGCCGCCGGGCGCATCGAGATCGACCCCTTCGACGAGGCGATGGTGCAGCCTTCCTCCGTCGACCTCCGTGTCGACTCCTCCTTCCGGGTCTTCGAGAACCATCGCCATCCCCACATCGACCCCCGGCGGCCCCAAGAGGACCTCACCACCCTCGTCGAAGTCGCCGACGGGGAGGCCTTCGTCCTCCATCCCGGCGAGTTCGTCCTCGGAGCCACCTTCGAGCGGGTGCGTCTCGGCAACGACATCGTCGCCCGGCTGGAAGGCAAGTCGAGTCTGGGACGGCTCGGACTGCTGATCCACTCCACCGCCGGGTTCGTCGACCCCGGGTTCGACGGCTACCTGACGTTGGAGCTCTCCAACGTCGCCAACCTGCCGATCGCCATCTATCCGGGCATGCGGATCGGTCAGATCAGCTTCTACCAGCTCTCCACGGAAGCCGAACATCCCTACGGCACCCGCGAGGCCGGATCGAAGTACCAGGGCCAGCGCGGGCCGACCCCCAGCCGCGCCTACGTCGACTTCGACCGGTCTTAGGTCCCCCGGCCTATTTCTGGATACACCCCTCAAGGATCGTCGGATCCGGCCGATAAGGAGAGGGAACGCACAACTGTGGATCCGCCCGCCCTCTCCTCGGAGTCCCCCTTCCTCCGATCTCTCCCCGCCACCAGCGGGCGGAATCGCACCAGACGAGCGGCCCCCGGGCCGCTCGTCTCGTGCATCTGGCCGACCCCCGTCGCCGGACGGACGAAGGTCACATGACGTCACGGCCGAGGTCGGAGAACCGCGTGTATTCGGCCATGAAGGTCATCTCCACCGACCCGGTCGCCCCGGCCCGATGTTTCGCGATGATCACCTCGGCGATCCCTTTCTTGTCCGAGTCGGGCCGGTAGTACTCGTCCCGGTAGATGAAGATCACCACGTCGCTGTCCTGTTCGATCGAACCGCTCTCCCGCAGATCGGCGAGGCGGGGACGTTTGTCCTCCCGCATCTCCACCGACCGGTTGAGCTGGGAGACGGCGATGATGGGTACCTGAAGCTCCCGAGCCAGGTTCTTCAAGGAGCGGCTGATCTCGGCGATCTCCTGCTGGCGGTTCTCCTTCGCCGAACCCTGCATGAGCTGCAGATAGTCGATGACCACCAGGTCGAGGCCGTGTTGGCGTTTCAGGCGACGGGTCTTCGCCCGGATGTCGGTGACGGTCAGGTTCGGGGAGTCGTCGATGTAGATGGGAGCCTTGTACATGCGGGAGGCGGCATCCACCACCTTCGGCCACAAGGGCCCCAGCTTGCCGGTCCGCAGCTTCATCGAGTCGACCCGACCCACCGAACAGAGGATCCGCTGAACGACCTCCTCCCTCGCCATCTCCAAGGAGAAGACGGCGACGACGTGGCCCTGCTGGGCGATGTTGGTGGCGATGTTGGTGGCGAGACTCGACTTGCCCATGGCGGGCCGGGCGGCGATGACGATCAGGTTGGCTCGCTGCAGGCCCGCCAGCTTCCGGTCCAGGTCACGGAACCCGGTCGACAGTCCCGTGACCTCCTCGCCTTGGGCTTCGAGCATCTCGATGTGCTCGAGGGCCGACTGGAACATCGGCCCCACCGGCTGCATCCCGTCGCCGACCCGGCGGGCGGCCACTCCGAGGACCATCTGTTCCGCACGGTCGATGACCTGGGCGACGTCGTCGTCGAGCCGAAAGGCGAAGTCGGCGATCGCCGACCCGGCGCGCATGAGCCCGCGGCGGAGGGAATGCTCCTCGACGATCGACGCGTAGTAGCTGATGTTGGAGGTGGCGGGCACCACGTCCAACAGCCGGGTGAGCCGAGCCACCCCGCCGACGGCCTCGAGCTCACCGGCCCGTCGGAGCGCTTCCGAGACGGTGATGGCGTCGATCGCCTGGCTGGAGTCGTAGAGATCACGGATCGCTCGGAAGATCGCCTGATGGGCGGGGACGTAGAAGTCCTCGGGACCCAGCTTGTCCATCACCTCGTGAGCGATCTCGGACGACAGCAAGATGGCGCCGATCACCGACTCTTCGGCTTCGACGCTGTGCGGGGGGACACGGGCCCCGGCCCGTTCCGTCCCCGGATCCGTCATCGTCATCGGGTGATCCTCCCTCCGAAGCAGGGCGCGGCCCGGGTCACTGTGCGCACACTCACCTCGATGTCCACTCTGGCGTCTGCCTGTGACAGATCGCGTCGTCGACGCGGGCAGACGTCGTCGTCGTGGGGAAGCCCTCGGACGGTAGACGCCGGAGGCGGAGCGCGAAAACCCCGAACCTCGTTGGATTTCGCGTTCTCAGCCGGCGGGGATGACGTCGATGGTGACGGGAAACTGGACCTCCGGATGGAGCCGGATCGTCACCTCGTGGAGGCCGATCGCCTTGATCGGCTCGGTGATCTCCACGACCTTGCGGTCGAGCTCCACCCCGGTGAACTTCTTGATCCCTTCGACGACGTCGCCGGCACCGATCGACCCGTAGAGTCTCCCCTCGTCACCCGCCTGGGCGGCGATCACCACCCGGGTACCGACGAGCTGGGTGGCGACCCGCTCCGCCTCGTCCTTCTTCTTCCGTTCCGCCTCGACACGGGCCCGGCGGAGGGCCTCCGCCTGGGCGACCGCCCCCTCGGTCGCCTTGATGGCGTGTTTGCGCGGAAGCAGGTAGTTGCGGGCATAGCCGTCGGCCACCTCCACGACGTCGCCTCGATGGCCGAGATCGGGAATGTCGGAGAGCAGGATGAGCTTCATCGTTGCGCCACGTAGGGGAGGAGGGCCATCTCCCGGGCGTTCTTGATGGCGACGGCGACCTGCCGCTGGTGCCGGGGGCAGTTCCCCGTCACTCGCCGCGCCCGGATCTTGGCCCGATCGGACATGTACTTGCGGAGGACGGCGATGTCCTTCCAGTCCACTTCGACCTTCTCGGTGCAGAAGTAGCAGACCTTCTTCTTCACCCGCCGTCCGCCGCTCTCGGGTCGGCGGCGGCGGCGGCGTTGATGGTTGTTGCTGCTGCGTGCCATCGGATCACTCCTCGAACTCAGAAGGGGGCTTCGTCGGGGCCGTAGTCGGTGCGGGCGACCGGACCCGGAGGGGGCGGCGCCGGGGCACCACCGCCGAAGTCGCCACCGCTGCGGGTGGTTCGGGTGACCTGGGCCGTCGCCCACCGCAGGCTCGGTCCGATCTCTTCGACCTGGAGCTCCACCACGGACCGCCGGTCGCCCTCCTGGGTCTCCCAGGAACGCTGCTCCAGCCGCCCGGTGACGATCACCCGGGTTCCCTTTTGGAGGGACTCGGCGGCGCTCTCGGCCTGCTCCCGCCAGATGGTGCCCGTGAAGAAACTCGTGTCCTCTTGCCATTCGCCGCTCTGGTCACGCCACCGGCGATTCACCGCCAGGCGGATCTTGGCCATGGGCACCCCCGAAGGGGTGAAACGCAGCTCGGGGTCCTCCACCAGGTTGCCGACCAGGGTCACGGTATTGGTTGCCATCTCGATCTCCTTTTCCGTGTGCCCCTCACTGTGAGCGAAGGGTGTGACACGTTCGGTCAGGCGTCGGGCCGGACCACTTTGTGGCGAACCACATCGTCGGACAGGTGCAGCATCCGGTTGAGGTCGTCCACCACCGTCGGTTCACCTTCGAAGGTGATCACCGAGTAGTACCCCTCGGAGAGATGGTCGATCTCGTAGGCGAAGCGGCGCTTCCCCCACAGGTCGGTGCTCTTCACCTTCGCCCCGCGACCGGCCAGGAACTCTTCGAGCGCGGCCACCCGGCTGCGCATCTCGTCCTCCGGGATCTCAGGCCGATGAATGGTCATCAGCTCGTATCTACGCACTGGTACCTCCTCTGGACATCCGTGGGAACGGACGGCTCCGCGATGGTGCGCGGAGCAGGCGTGTTCGGCGTCTTCGCCGATGCGACGGGGCACGAGTGTACCCACCCTGTGCCGGTGTGGGAAGACGGCTCAGCCGACCGAGACGGGCTCCTCTTCCCGCACCACCGGTTCGGCCACGTCGTAGGGGAGTGACAGCCAGAAACAGGCCCCTCCCAGACGCTCCGACCGGCGGTAGCCGACCGTGCCGCCGTGGGCTTCCACGAGGGCCCTGACCACGGCCAGCCCGATCCCGGTGCCGGGGATCGCCTCGTTGAACTGGTTCTCACCCCGTTCGAACCGCTCCCAGATGAGCCCTTCGAACCGGGGGGGCACGCCCGGGCCGTCGTCGTGGATCTCGATCACACGGTCGGACCCGTTCCTCTTCACCACGATCACGACCTTGCCTCCGCCGAAGTTCTTGGCGTTCTCCAGCAGGCTGACCAGCACCTGGAGGAGGCGCCGTCGATCCCCCACCAGCTCCACGAAGGGCTCGACCGCCGCCTTCACCGGAGGGGGACCGTCCTCGATGTCCCACACGTTGACGATGGCTTCGGCGACCAGGCCCTTCCCGTCGAGGCGGGCCTTGGAGAGGGGGGTGCGCGAGAGCTCGCCCCGGGCGAGTTCGAGGAAGTCGGCGACCACCATTCCCAGCTCACGGGCCTGACCGGCGATGATCCGCACCATCTCCCTCCGTTCGGCGTCGTCCTGGGTCTCCCAGTCCCGTTCGAGGACCTCGGCGAAGCCGGTGACGGCCGCGAGGGGGTTCCGCAGCCGCCGGGAGATGCCCACGACGATCTCGTCGCGTTCTCGCTCCATCATCTCTCGGCGTTCCCTGGCACCGACCGACTGTCGACCGGCCAGGGCGCCCCCGGCCAGGAGGGTCGCCCAGGCCATCAACCCCAACTCGGCGTCCGCCACCGTGAAGATCCGCACGAAGAACATGGCGACGAGGACCGCCACGAAACCGTACGGAAGCATCGTCTTCCATGCAGGTGGCCGTTCCATCGGCACCTGACGTCGCCGAGGCGGGCGCCTCACCATCGAGGCGGCCACACCGAAGGCGCTGAACGCCGCCAGCCACAACGCCTGCAGCGCCACCTCGGCCGTCACCGACGTCCGGGAGATCACCGGCTCGAACACGTCGAACACGACCACGGCGCCGGTCCCCAAGGCGACCGTCACCAACCTCCGGTCCTCCAGGTAGGGGCTCCGGCGGATCAGCACCGCCATGAGGACGGCGAAGAGCACCAGGGCCGCGGCCGGATAGGCGGCGGAGATGAGCCGCTCGATCGGGCCGGCCCCGACGAACACCGTGTCTCCAACCAGCTCCCAGCCGATGACCAGGGCGGCCACCGAACCGGCGAGGGTGTCGAAGGCGGTACGCAACGTCGCTGCTCTGGTCTGTTTGAGCGACGGGTATCGGATCAGACCGGCGATCACCAGCGGGTAGAAGATGAGGCCGGTCACTTCACCGATCACGGCGACGACCGACGTGTCGGCGACGGCGCCCGTGCCCCGTACGACGGCACCGGCGCCGGCCGCGATCACGCCGAGGCCGATCAGCCGGAAGCTGTACTGGTCGTCGTCGGGGGCGTAACGAGCCGACCACCACAACAGGACGCCTGCAGCCGCCGCCACCGTCGGCGGGATCAAACCGACGAGGCGGAGCATCGACGCCTCGTCGGGCACGATCCCGAAGGCGATCGACACGGCCGAGAGAAGGCCGACCCAGACGATCAGCGAGTTCCCGATCTCGATGACGTGACGTTTCGTGAGCATGTAGGTGACGGCGCCACGGAACGCGCCACTGTTCTCATCGGCAGGGAGAACCCGACCTTGAAGGCGCGTTGATCAGCCGGACCGGAGCCGCAGGGTCGACCCGAGGGGAGGGAACGGCCGGTCGGCGGGAATCTCCAACGCCCAGCGGACCTCCCCCGACGACGGGTAGGTGGGGCAGTCGTCGGTCAGGCACGGCTCCATCGCTTCGATCTGGAACAGGACGCCGTCGGGCCCGAAGTAGCCGACGCGAAGCGGGATGAGGGTGTTCTTCATCCAGAACGCCACCGGTCTCGACCGGTCGAAGACGAAGAGCATCCCGTCGAGGTCGCCGAGGTCGGTCACGTCCATCAGTCCCCGGGATCGCAACACAGGCGTGTCCGCCACCGCCACGAGCAGACGCCGGTCGCCCACGTCGATCTCCGCCACCTCGAAACCCTCCACGTCGCCGGTGTCGAGGATCGACGGCGTCGGTGGCGCCGACGCGGTGGGGCCAGGCGATACCGGCAGGTCGGTCACCGGTTCCGGCGCGGCGACGCAGGCGGCGGCGACCACGAAGAGGACCGACCACCAGGCAACCGACCAACGGGTCCGGCGCCTATCGTCGGTTCGATGCGCAAGGACATCTCCATGACCGACGCCGAAGTGGCGGCGGCCCTCGCCGAAGGCAAGAAAGCCCAGGTGGCCACCCTCGGCCGTGACGGCTGGCCGCATGTCACCACCCTCTGGTACGTCATGCGCGACGGGCTCGTCACGTTCCGTTCGTTCACGAAGAGTCAGCGGATCGTGAACCTGCGGCGGGATCCCCGGGTGACGGTGCTCGTCGAGTTCGGCGTCGCCTACGAAGAGCTGCGTGGGGTGATGATCCAAGGCCGCGCCCGGTTGACCGCCGACCCCGACCTGGTCATCGACGTGTACGCCCAGGTGCTGGGACGGCTCGCGGACACCCCCCCGAACCGGGAGGCCGCCGAAGCCCTGTACCGCCGCTACGCGCACAAGAACACCGTCGTCCAGGTGGAACCGGTCAACATCATCTCCTGGGACCACCGCAAACTGGGCGGCACCTACTGATCCTCCCGCTCACAGGGCACCTCGGCCCGCGGCCAGCGTTCCACCTGGCCGCTTCCCAGCCTGATGTAGAGGTAGTCCGACCGGGTGGCCGGGTCGATGTAGATCTCACGATCGCCCTGGCGGATCCCGGTCGGTTCGGTCCCTTCGGGCGGCTCGTCGAGGATGGCGAAGCTCAGCGGCCTCCCCTCGGCGGAAGTGAGCTGGCCGAGGACACCTTCGGGGTCTTTGGCGTACTGGTCGCCGAAGAACCGGATGAAGGTGACCGACTCCTGGTCGCACTGGTTGAAGCCGGTGAACTCGACCACCTCGGAGCCTTCCAGCCGGCGACCGGCCTCGTTGAACCACGGGCCTTGCTGGGGGACGCAGGCGGTGACGAACACGGCCCAGACGGCCACGAACGCCACGGTACGGGTCATCGAGCCCAGGGTATCGCCTGCACGAGGACAACGAGGGAGAGCAGGGCGAACAGGGCGACGGTGCGGTGGGATTTCACGTCGGCCTGTTTGCGGGCGATGCCGACGCCGGCGTGGAACAGTCCGACGGCGACGAGGGCAGCCACCGGGTGGATGACGGCGATGAACAGGTTGTGGGTCCATGCCTGTTTCCCCAGATACAGGATGACGCCCAGCGCGACCTGCAGGTCGAACAGGATGGCGGCGATGGCGTA
>WFOA01000124.1 GCA_015488325.1 Acidimicrobiia bacterium
CCCTCCCCGAACCGGAACCGGCCCGCTTCGACCCGGCCGCCCTCACCGCCCTCCTCGACGGTCCCCACGCCGCGGTGAAAGCCAAGGTCCGAGACATCCTCCGGCGACCCGAGTTCGCCTACCGCTGGGGGATCTCGGCCTCCGAGTACCGGGAGGTCGTCCTCCGGTGGGCTCGTCTCCTGGCCGCCGAAGGGATCGGCGGATGGGGAATCCCCACCGACTACGGGGGACGGGGAGACCCCGGCGGGTTCATCGCCGCCTTCACCGTCCTCGCCCACCACGACCTGTCGCTCCTCACCAAGTTCGGTGTCCAGTTCGGACTGTTCGCCGGAGCGATCATGCAGCTCGGCACCGAAGAGCATCACCGCCGATACCTTCCGGCGGCCGCCCGCCTCGAGCTCCCGGGCTGTTTCGCCATGACCGAGACCGCCCACGGCTCCGACGTCGCCGGCCTGGAGACGACCGCCACCTACCTGCCCGAAGCCGACGCCTTCGACGTCCACACCCCCCATGACCTCGCCCGCAAGGACTACATCGGCAACGCCGCCTCCCACGGCCGGCTCGCCGTGGTCTTCGCCCGGCTGATCGTCGACGACGCCGACCACGGTGTGCATGCCCTCCTCGTGCCGCTCCGTGACGAACACGGGCGGCCCCTCCCAGGGGTGAAGATCGAAGACGTCGGAGACAAGGCCGGGCTCCAAGGCGTGGACAACGGACGGATCTGGTTCGACCACGTCCGAGTACCCCGCGCCAACCTCCTCGACCGGTTCGGGCGGGTGCACCCCGACGGCACCTACCACAGCCCCATCGCCAGCCCCACCCGCCGTTTCTTCACCACCCTCGGCACCCTGGTGGGCGGACGGGTGAGCGTCGGCGCCGCCGCCGTCGCCGTCGCCGAGACCGCCCTCGCCATCGCCGTCCGCTACGCCACCCGACGACGCCAGTTCGGTACCGGCCGCCACGCCTGGGTCCTCGCCGACTACCGGAGCCATCAGCGGCGCCTCATGCCACGGCTCGCCGCCACGGTCACCTACCATTTCGCCCTCGCCGACCTGGCCGACGACTACGTCGCCCTCCACGGCCTCGACGAGGACACCCCTGACCGCCGGCGGCTCGAAGCCCGGGCCGCCGGGTTGAAGGCGTACGCCACCTGGCACGCCGTCGACGCCATCCAGGCGTGTCGGGAGGCGTGCGGCGGGCAGGGCTATCTGGCGGTGAACCGGCTCGGGCCGATGCGGGCCGACGCCGACGTCTTCACGACCTTCGAAGGGGACAACACGGTCCTCGCCCAGCTCGTCACCAAAGGGCTCCTCACCGAGTACCGGTCCCAGTTCGAAGATCTCACACCGGGCCGGCTGCTCCGCCATCTGACGGCCCGCCTCGGCGGGGCCATGGCCGAGGCGATCCCCCGCCTCGGCGCCGTCGGAGACGTCGACGAACCCGAATCCCAACTCGAGCTGCTGCGACGGCGCGAAGCCCACGTCCTCGACACCCTCGCCCGGCGCATCCGCAAACGGACCGACGGTGGCATGGATCCGGCCGTCGCCTTCCTCGACGTCCAGCCCCACGTCCTCGCCGCCGCCCGAGCCCACATCGAACGGATCGCCCTCGAATCGGTCCTGCGCCGGGAACGGACCGTCGACGACGCCGACCTCCGAGCCCTGCTGGGACGGGTCCGGTCGCTCACCGCCCTCTGGTGGATCGAAGGGGATCTGGGATGGTTCCTCGAGCACGGGGTCCTCTCCCCGCCCGGCGCCGCCGACGTCCGCCGCCAGGTCACCGCCCTCTCGGCGCAACTCCGCCTCCACGCCCGACACATCACCGACGCCTTCGCCATCCCCGACGAGGTGCTCGCAGCCCCGATCGCCCTCTGACCCGATCGGTACCGGCGCAAGCCGTTACCCTGTCGGCCGCCGACGACGAAGAGGTGACGACGTGGCAGGCATCCTCGGCTTCGGTGGCTACGCCCCGGCCCAGGTGATGACGAACGACGACTGGGCCCAGTTGGTGGACACCACCGACGAATGGATCACGACCCGAACGGGGATCAAGCGCCGACACATCGCCGCGTCGGACGAGACCACCCTCGACCTGGCGGCCGTCGCCGCCGAGCGCGCCCTCGAGGACGCCGGCCTGTCGCCCTCCGACATCGACGAGATCATCGTCGCCACCGACACCCCCGAGGTGTACACCCCCGACACCGCCTCGTTCCTCCAGGACCGCCTGGGCACCCCCGAGGTCCCCGCCTACGACCTGGGCGGCTCGGGCTGCGCCGGGTTCGTCCAGGCGATCGACGTCGCCCGGGCCCGCATCCACCTCCATCCCAAACGGGTCCTCGTCGTCGGTGTCGAGCTCATCACCCGGCTCGTCTCCTGGAAGGACCGGGCCACCGCGGTGCTGTTCGGCGACGCCGCCGGAGCGGTCGTGATGGGACCCGACGACGGGAAGGCGAAGGTACTCGACGTGGTCAGCGGGACCGACGGTTCGAAGACCGAGATCCTGACGCTGCTGGTCGGGGGGACCCGGTACCCGTTCGGTCCGACGGTGGCGGAGACCGAAGAGCATCAGCACCTCATCATGCACGGCCAGGAGGTGTTCAAAGAGGCGGTGCGTCGGATGACCCAGGCCGTCCGGGACGTGCTCGAACGGGTAGGGCGGACCGCAGCCGACGTCGCCCTCGTCATCCCCCACCAGGCCAACAAGAGGATCATCGACGCGGTCCGCCGCCGCCTCGAAGTCGACGAAGACCGGGTGTACGTCAACATCGAGGAGTACGGGAACACCGGTTCCGCCTCGGTACCCCTCGCCCTGTGGGAGGCGAAGGAGGAAGGCAAGATCGCCGAAGGCGACCTCGTGGTGCTGACCGCCTTCGGAGCCGGGTTCCACTGGGCGGCCGCCGCCCTCCAGTTCTGACCCGGCCTTTGGGTTTTCTTGAGGTTCTCTTGGGTTGAGGCGCGCGGGTCGTCCCGTATCTTCATCGGGAGAACGTGTCGACAGCCCGTGTCGGGAGAGCAAGCCGATGATGCGAAGACTGCGCACCCTGGTGTCGGGGCTGGTGATGACGAGCCTGCTCGTCGTCCCCGGCTCCGCCGCCGCCCAGACCACCGAGATCGTCGCCGACACCGGCGGCGCCACCCTGGACCTGACCCTGTTCGGCACCCCCGTGCAGCTCGGAGTGGCCCTCGACCCGCTCGGACAGATCACCGAGGTGACGGTCGGCGGTGAGACGGTGACCTCCGACGGAACCTCGAAGGTGCGCGTGATGCTGGGCGACGACCCGGCCACCAGCGCCGTGGTCGAGGTGAAGGCCAAGAAGGACAAGCTCAAGACCCAGGTCCGTACCGCCACCCTCGCCGATCTCGTCGGTCCCCAGAGCTGGAGCGGCAACCTGTTCGGCTCCGACGTTCCCACCACCGTCACCTTCACGGTCACCGACGACGGAGGTGTTCCGGGGATCACCGACGTCGCCGTCGGCGCGATCTCACCGGCGGACGCCACCTACGAGGTGCAGGGGCCCTACACCGAGGTCGACCACGACGAGGCGGAGGCGAAGGCGGCCGTCCTGTTCCGCTGGAACGGATACGTCATGAAGCTGAAGATCGAGGTGGAGGTCGAAGGAGACGACGACCACCTCTCCAAGGCGAAGCTGAAGGTCGAGCTGAAGGGGAAGGATCGCCAGCGCCTCCGGAACCAGCTCCTCGCCGACATCGCCGGCCAGCGGACCTGGCAGGGTCGGGGATGCAACGGCGAGGCCTACGAGGTCACCTACACGATCGGTTCGGCCGACGGCTCCCTCACCGTCGACTCCGCCACCGTCGACGGTGTCCCGGTCTCCAACGTCGAGGTCCACGACCACGGGTTCGAGGTCCGGTTCCCGAACAGCAAGGCGAAACTCGAAGTGTCGCTCCGTCAGAACAGCGACGGCACGTGGGATCTGAAGGTGGACTCGAAGACCACCGAGAAGTGCCGGGACGACGACGACGACGATGACGACGAGTACCGGAAGAGGAAAGACGACGACGACGACAACTTCCGCAAGAAGGACGACGACGACGAGTATCGGAAGAAGAAGGACAGCGACGACGACGACGACCGCAAGAAGGACGACGACGACGACGATGACGACTGATCGCTCGTCTTCGGGAGGGCGACGCCGAGGACTCGGCGTCGCCCTCTTCCTCGTGGTGGTGGCCGCCTGCTCCTCCGCGCCGGCCACGACGACACCGTCCACGTCGCTCTCGGTCACCACCCGGCCGTCGGAAGACGTCACCACCGTCCCCGCACCGGCCCCGGAGCCGGGCGACCTGCTCCGGAGGGCCGTCGAGGCCCTCCAGGGGGGGTACGAGTTCTCGGCGACGCTCGTCGTCGACGGTCAGACCGCCGCCACCACCACCGGGCGCTGGCAGCGGGGGTCGTCGATCCTCACCGTGGAGTCGGGAGCGGCCGCCGTCGAATACCTGATCACCCCCGAAGGGCAGTGGGCCCGCACCACGTCGGGTGAGTGGTCGCAGGTCGAAGAGGCGGCTCCCGTCGGTGACCCGGTCGCACCGATCGCCGACCCGCTCTCGGCGGAGCTGGTGTCGTGGGATGGGTCGACGGCTCGAATCGCGGCCCGCTATCCGGCCGAGCGGCTCGGCCGGACCGGTGACCCGATCGACGTGACGTTGACGGTGGTGGACGGGGTGCTCACGGAGCTGTCGTACTCCTTCGAAGCCGACGGTGCCGCCGTGGAGGCCACGACCACCTTCACGCCCCGTCCCGACGGACCGGCGATCACCTCCCCCGGCTCGTCCTGAGCGGCGGCGGGTTCGGACCCGTGACGCAACGGGCACCCGGACGAATCCCGGGTGCCCGTCGTTCAGGAGGAGGGGATCAGGCGGTGATCCTCTCCGGCGGGGAACGCAGCGACCACAGGGCCAACCCGATGAGGATCAGGACGACACCGGAGAAGAACGCCAGTGCCGACAGGGCGTAGGCCATGATCCCCAGGTTGAGGGCGGTGGTGAGGGTGGTGGCGGTGATCCAGATGTTGCGGGCCTGGTTCGGCACCATCACCGGCTCACCGTTCTCGTCGAGCACCGGGTTGCCGGCGTCGTCGAGCTGGGGGACGAACCGAGGCATCTCGGCGTACCGGAGCCCGTCGGTGTTGTCGAGGGTGTGCTCGACGATGATGTCCGCCTGGGCCTTCATCGTGAACGGACCCCGCACCGGCGTCTCCGGGATGGCGGCGTCGGGAGGCGTGACGATGTTCTCGGCGACGGCCTGATTCCAGGTGTAGACGGCGCCGAAGATCCCGCCCGCCACCGAGCCGAGCCCGACGATCAGGGACAGCACCGCCGCCACCGCCAGGATCCGGTTGCGACGCGCCCCCGTCGCCAGACCGGGCGACCCTGTGACCTTCTGGGAACCTCGCTCCAACGTGGTGGCCATGAGACCCTCCTTTCGGTTGAAGCTTGTGAAATCTTTCACATATATCGTCGCTCTTCCCCGCACCCCCCACCAGGGCCCTTCGGGCACCCCTCCCGCCGAACGTCCCGGCACCGAAACCGACGACGAAACAGGCCGTTCGGCCCTCAAGTGGGACCCCTCGACGACCGACAGGAAGACCGAGGCCTCCCGAGGGGCCGAGAAGCGATACGGAGACTCCGCTAAGGGGCTCCGGGCCGGGCCCGGCGCGAATGCCGGGCCCTGTCGCACCCCCGGACCCTACGACCCCACCACCTCGTCGAGGAACGCCACCATCTCGTCCAGCATGCGTGACCCCGCGACCAGGGCGGCGTCGTTGTGGCCTGCCCCGTCCACCACCACCAGACGCTTCGGACCGGACACGGCCTCGAACACGGCCAGGCTCTGCTCGAAGGGGACGATCCGGTCGGCCGACCCGGCGACCACCACCACCGGCACCTGCACGACCTGCACACGCTCGAGGTTCGGGAAACGATCCCACAGAACGAACCCCGCCAGCGGGTAGTGGGCGGAGGCGACATCGGGCAGCGACGTGAAGGGGGAACGGAGGACCAGCGCCGCCGGCTTCCTCTCCACCGCCAGACCGACGGCTACCCCCGCCCCGAGGGACTCGCCGAAATACACGATCCGTCCCGGATCGACATCGGCCCGACCCTCCAACGCGGCCACCGCCGCCCGGGCGTCCAACGCCAGCCCCCGCTCCGACGGCCGACCCGGATTGGCGCCGTATCCCCGGTAGTCCACGAGGAAGACGGCGTACCCGCGTCGGGACAGGCCCTCCGCCAACGGCATCCGATGGGCACGGTTCCCGGCGTTCCCGGGGAACACCAACACCGTCCCCTTCGGCTCCCCGGCGGCGGCGACGAACCAACCCGACGCAGCCAGACCATCCTCGGTGGCGTACGGCACCACCTCCACCCCCGCCGGCACCACCGGAACGGACCGGTCGGGAAGGTAGATGAACCTCCGCTGATTCGCCCAGAGGAGGGCAACCGCCACCACGACGGCCGCCGATCCCCACATCAACGTCCTCAGCACCGGCCGCACAGTCCCGTCATCGACCCGAGTACCTGCGGCCACCCCGCCGCGCGTCGCGCCGACGGGGAGAGGCCGCCGCTACGCCGACGGACGAACCGACACCAACTCGACCTCGAAGGTCAACGCCTGACCGGCCAGAGGATGGTTGGCGTCGACGGTCACCGTGTCCTCCGACACGTCCACCACCGTCGCCGGGACCCCGTCGCCGAGCATGACGTGGTCGCCGGCCGCCAAGCCGTCGGGGGCGGCACTCGCCGGTACCTGGATCACCAGGGACGGGTCGGGGTCGCCGTAGGCCTCCGCAGGTTCCAGCCGGAACGTGGTCGACTGGCCGACCTCGAGGCCGCGCACCGCCGCCTCGAAACCCGGGATGATCTGGCCGGCGCCGATCTCGAAAGCGAGGGGTTCACGGCCGTGGGACGTGTCGAACTGGGTGCCGTCGTCGAGCGTCCCCCGATAGTGGACTTCGACATGATCGCCGTCGGTGGGCATTGGCGCTCCTTCGCGTTGGTGGCCGCCTGGACGCCCGTCTGACCGGAACCCCCGGCGCAGCGTGTCCTTCACGCCGCCGACGTCGAGGCGACGCCCAGACTACCGCGCCGGCCCCGAATCGTCCCCATCCTGGCCGCGCAGGAACCGTTCGATCTCCGCCGCCAGCTCCTCGCCGGTGGTGAGACCGATCTCGTCCACCATCACCTCCAGCTTCTCCACCACCGTCCGGATGTCGGGACGGGCGGCGACGATCGCGTCCAGGTGGGTGCGCTGCGCCGCCGCCTCGTCGGCCAGCTCCGCCACGTCGAAGTCGACCCCGAGCACCGCCGCCACCGCCTCCACCAGCGCCAACGCCGCCGCCGAATAGGCGGTCCCGACGTACTGGGGGACACGAGCCCACAACCCAACCGTGGGGATCCCCTCGTCGGCGACCGCCTTCTCCACCACCGACACCGCCGACGCCGGCACCCGCAACGTCCCCTCGGGATGGGAATGCCCGGCGGGGAGGAACGACCGGTCCGACGCCGTCGCCACGATCGTGACCGGACGGGTGTGCGGGGTCGCCCACGGGATACCCCCGAGGGAGATGTGGCGACCCACCCCCAGCTCACGGGCCATCCGGGCCACCTCGGCGGCGAACCGTTGCCACTGCCAGTTCGGCTCCGTCCCCGTCAACGCCAACAGGTCCGTGTCGCCCCGCCGTCGATGCCGCAACACCATCGACGGCCATTCGACCGTCGTCATCACCCCTTCGTCGAACTGCACGACCGGACGGTTCTGACGGAAATCGAACAGCGAGTCGGGGGCGAACTCCGCCACCACTTCGCCTCCCGCCACCATCGTCTCGGCGGCGATCGTCCCCGCCTGACCGGCGTTCACCCACCCGTCCAGGGCGACGATCAGCACCGCGCCCGGGAACCTCCCCGAGCGTCTCGACGTGAACAGCGACATACCCGAACCATAGGCCACCTCCGGTACTCACCCGGCGGCGGCTCCACCCCGCCCCAGGACCCCCGCAACGGTCTCAGGTGTGCAGCTCGACGATGTCGCCGTCGGCCAGCTCGTAGTCCCGGCCCACCTGACGGCCCTCCACCTCGTCGTTCCAGAGCCGCCCGAACCGCAGGTTCCGGGCGATGTCCTTGTGGATGAGCGCGGCCAGGTCGGATACGGTCCCGCCCCGGCGCAGCGTGAAGGGACGGTCCAGGTCCGGTGGCCGCCCCGGCGCCTTCGTGTACACCCGCACGATCCCCAGCCGGTCGTACAGCCACGGCCCCACCTGTTCGAGACCCTCCCCCGACTCCACCGACACCGCCAACGCCGGGAACTCCAACCCGGCCAGCTCCCGGAACGCCGCCAACTCGTCCTCCCAGGCCGCCAGCAGGTCGATCTTCGTGACGACCAGCCACGTCGGCAGATACCGGGCGAAGGGGTCGACCTCGTCGGGTTCGGCGCCGTCGGAGACGAGATGGACACGCCGGGACGCCAACACGTCCACCAGGTCGAGGACCTGCTCAACACATTCCGGCTGCGACAGATCCACCACCAACAGGGCCGCGTCGGCGGGCTGGAGGGCGTTGCCGATCCACCCGATCGGATGGGTCGACGACACCGACGGCAGGTCGACGAGCTGGATCGACACGTCCCGTACCGTCAGCATCCCCGGCTGCGGATACTGGGTGGTGAACGGGTACGGCTCGGACGCCGCCCGGGAGCCGGTCAAGGCGGCATGCAGCGCCGACTTCCCCGAGTTGGGGGGACCTACCAACGCCACCTGGGCGGCCCCTTCGGGACGGATCACCGTCGGCGGACCGGTCCGGGCGGCGCCTTTGCGGGGCGCCGCCAACTCTTCGGTCAGCTCCTTGATCCTCGTCTTGATGTCCGCCCGAAGATGCTCGGTGCCCTTGTGCTTGGGGATGAGCCGCATCATCTCCCGCAGGGCCTCCAACCGGTCGGCGGGATCCCGGGCCTTCCGGAACGCCGCCTCCGCCACCTTGTAGTCGGGAGTCAGGTTGGCCGGCATGGACGATCCACACCTCCCTCACAGTTGCCCGGTGTCGTCGACATCCGGCCGGTACCGGGGATCCTCGTACCGTGTCGCCGCGAACGCGTCCCCGTACGGCGGCGGCTCGCCCCCCACCACCTCCGACGCGACGAGCTCACCGAGCCCGGCGGCCGCCATGATGCCGAACCCCGACACCGCCCCCGCCACGTACAGCCCGTCCGGACCTGCCGGCCCGGCGAGGGGCCGGTTCTCCGGGGTCTTCGTGTAGTAGCCGCCGTCGACGACCGGTGTCGGCAGATGCTCCAGGTAGCGGAACAGCCCGGGGATCATCGTCGCCATCCCCCGGAGCACCACTTCGCCGTAGAGGGGGTCTACGGGGACGGGGAAGGTCGGGTCACGTACCTCCCGGCGGAACTCCCAGAGGGCGACGACCCACGGCGAGTCGGCGCCGCCTTCGGGACGACCGTGACAGGCAGGCGGCATGACACCGACCAGGTCGCTGCGTCCTTCGGCGACGAGCATCCGCCGCTCCTCGTCGGACCAGGGGAGGCGCTGGGGGTCGGCCCAGATCATCATCGGCGCGTCCCGGGGCACCACCCCGAGGCGGTCCCGGAACGCCGTCTTCAGGTGAAGTTCGCACAGGACGGGGAGGTGGACGCCTGCCTTCGCTGCCACGTCGCCGAGCAGCGGACCGCAGGCGACGACGGCCGCCCGGCAGGCGACCAGCGTCCCCCCTTCCAGCCGAACCCCGCGGATCCACCCGCCGGCGACCTCGAAACCGACGACCCGGTCACGCACCAGCCGGACGCCGGCGTCCCGGCCCCGGTCGAGCATCCACATCCCGAACTGTTGGGCGTCGAGCCATCCGGCCCGCCGGACGTGCAGCCCGCCCACGGCGTCTCCGCTCACGAACGGGAAATGGCGCCGCAGCACGTCGCCGCCGACGAACAGGTCGGCGCCGTCGGGGGCGTCGGCCCAGCCGGAGCCGGAGGCGGGGACGTAGCGGTCGGAACCGGCCCGGTGGATCCGCAGTTCGCCGGCTCCGAACCCGGTGGTCCGTTCCGCCGACCGGTGCAGCACCGAGAGCCGGTCGGGGTCGGCGGTGACGTACAGGTATCCCCGCCGGGACAGGGCGAAGGCGTCTCCCGACTCGACGGCCATCTCCTCCATCAGGTCGATCGAGCGGTTCATCAGCGCCACCATCGGACGGTTCGGCCACCAGTTGCGGTAGCACTCGGTCGACTTGTCGGAGGTGAGGGTGAGCGGCGGACGCGGGTCGACGAGGCACACGTCGGAGACGCCGAAGCGGACCGACAGGTGGTAGGCGACGGCGATCCCGACGATCCCGGCGCCGACGACCACGACGTCGGACTGTTCCCTCATCGAGGCAAGGGTAGGGAAGGTGCGGCCGGTCGTCGGACGGCGCGTCCGGCCGGGACTCGGTACGATCGGGTCGGGGACGCCGGTGGGAACGTCCCCGACCGACAGACCGGGAGGTTGCGCGATGGCGCTGATCTACGACTGGGGTTTCTACGTCAAACCCGACCGTGAGGAGGCCTTCCGGGAATGGCTGGCGGAGCACGAACGGGAACTGGCCGAGCTGGCCCCGAAGAGCTACGAGTACCTGGGGACCTTCCGTCCGCTGTGGGGCGAAGCCATCGGCGACTACCACCAGATGTGGCGGTACGGTGCCGAACGCCCCCCCGACCTGCGACAGGCCGCGGCCGACACCGGCGGAGCGTTCACCGAACTGGCCCGCCAGTACCTGTCGTTCGTGGACGACTCCCGAGCCGACCAGGAGACGTTCCGGCTGTACCGTTCGGTGGTCGACCCGACCCGGGTGCCACCCGGCGGGTGACAGCCGGAGGTCTCAGTTGCGGTAGCGCCAGACGATCCGCCCTTTGGTGGGGTCGTAGGTGGAGACCTCCACATCGACCCGGTCCCCGGGGAGGATCCGGATCTTGCGGCCCCGGCGCATCCGACCTGCAGCCCGGGCGGTGACTTCGAGGCCGCCTTCCAGCTCCACCCGGAAGGTGGCGTTGCGCAGCACCTCTTTCACGGTGCCGGACATGCGTACGTACTGGTCGGATTCAGCCATCAGCGCCAATCACGGCGCGGGCCACGGTCCGAACGGGGCCGAGCTTCGTTGACGGTGAGCCGACGGCCGTCGGCGTCGAACCCGTCGAGTTCTTCGATGGCACGACGGGCCGCTTCGGAGTCGTCCATCTCGACGAACCCGAACCCCCGCGAACGGCCGGTGTCGCGGTCCATGATGACCTGGGCGGACGAGACCTCGCCGAAACGCCGGAACATGGCAGCCAGATCTTCGGAGTCGTAGCGGAACGGCAGGTTGCCTACGTAGATGTTCATGAGCAGATGTGCTCCCTTCCCGGCCGGGGACGGGTCCCCGGCTACCAACATGTGCGACCCGAGCTCGCACCATCCCAACCGAGGAAGCACGGAACCGGACCTGCTCGAAGTCTGAGACCTCGAGCACGCTCCACGATACCGGATACGGCAGGCGAGGGGGGAACCGACGGCGATAGGGTGTCGCCATGGACGAGATCCTCGGGATTCTGCGCATCTTCGGCGCCGTCGTCGCCGCCGTCGTCGCCGCCACCGTCCGTCGGGTCCTGCGGGGCCCCACCGTGCCGGGATGGGACTGGACGACGGAGCTGACACGGGCCGCCCTGAGGGCGTTCAGCCTGGCCTCGGCCCTCCCCGCCAACCGTTCCGCCCGCCGACGGCTGGAGGAACGGTTCGACCCCCGGCTCCCGAAGGACCTCCGCGGCAACGTCGCCGTCCGGCCCGTGCGGCTCGGAGGACGCCCGGCCGAACGACACGTGCGGGTCGTCGGGGACCTCGCCGACCGCGCGGTGATCCTGTACCTGCACGGTGGCGGCTACGTGACGGGGAGCCCGGCGACCCACCGCCGGTTCGTCGCCCGTCTCGTCTGGGAGACCCACACGTCGGCCTGGGTCCCCGCCTACCGCCTGGCTCCCGCCCACAGGTTCCCGGCCGCAGTGGACGACGCCGAAGCCGCCTACCGTGACCTCCTCGACCGGTCGGTCGACCCTGGCGAGATCGTGGTGGCCGGCGATTCGGCGGGGGGCGGCCTCGCCACGGCGCTGCTGCTGCGCCTCCGCGACCGTGACCTCCCCCAGCCGGCCGGGGCGATCCTGTTCTCTCCCTACACCGACCTGGAGCACACCGGGGAGTCGATCCGACGCAACTTCCGGTTCGACTATCTGCCGCTGGTGCAGCCGATCCGCCCCAACGTCGAATACCTCGGTGACGCCGACCCCCACGACCCGCTCGCCTCGCCGATCTACGCCGACCTGACGGGCCTGGCCCCGCTGCTCGTCTTCGCCGGGGGACGGGAGATGATCCTCGACGACTCGGCCCGTCTGGTGGAACGGGCCCGGGAGGCCGGGGTGGAGGTGACCTTCTGCGTCGAAGACGACATGTTCCACGTCTGGCCGGCCCTGGTCCCCCACCATCCGGCGACTGCCCGGACCTTCGCCGTCTGCGCCGAATGGGTCGAGGCGGTCCGTCAGAAGAGCTCGTAGGCGCCTTCGACGAGACGGCAGGTCCGGGCCTCCCAGTCGACGAGGACGGTTCGGGCCAGTTCGGCGACGAGGCGGGCGGAGAGGGGTTGGACGGTCTGGACGGCGACCGTGTCCGGTTCGGTGATGGAGGCGCCGATCCGGGACAGCAGCATCACCGTCGCCTCCCCGGCGCCGACCTCCAACAGGGCCTGCGCCAGATCGAAGGCGGCGGCGTGGTAGACCTTGCCGACGTGTGCCGAGGGGTGCTTCCCCGCGCAGGCTTCGAGGCTCATCGGCCGATGAGGTGTGATCAATCCCCCGAACCGGTTTCCTCGCCCCACCTGACCGTCGTCGCCCGCCTCCACCGACGATCCCGACAGGGTGAGGTAGGGGACGTCGGAGGCCTGGTTGACCGCCACCTTCACCGGCCGTGACAGGACGTCGGCGGCGACCCGGGACGCCTCGGCGGCCACCGCCTCCACCGTGTCGTCGTACGTCGCCCGGTCGCTGATCGCCTCGGCGATGGTCGCCGCCGCCACGGTCATGCCGACGTCGTCGCCGATCCTGCGTCCCATCACCTTGATGTCGGGTCCGATCGGGACCGTGGCCCGGAAACGGGGGTCGGCGAGGGCGTCGGAGACGGCGTGGACGGCCTGTTCGAGAGGAGAGCGGGGCCAGGAGACGACGGCCAGGGACGTGTCGTTCGCCCGGGGCACGTGACGGCCCGACACCAGCGGCGCCAGGTCCACCGAGGACGGCGACAGCCACACTTCGACGTCGAAGGCGCGCTCCCGGGCGGCGGGGAGCAGGCGATGTAGTTCGGCTTCGAGCCCGGCCTCCAGCTCGGCGGGATCCGGTGGGGCTTCCCGCAGGTCGACTTTCCCCGCCACCACCAGCCGGGCCGGGCGGATCACCCGTCCGCCGCCGAAGCCCACCTCCACCGACCCGGAAGCGAACAACGCCTTGTCCACGTTGAAGTGCCGCAGCGTCCCGGTCTCGGCGAGGAAATGGCGGGCGAGGCGGTTCGCCAGGGTCTCCGCCGACCGGTCGGAGAGGCTGTCGGGATGTCCGGGACCTTTGCGTTCCACGAACTCGACGTCCGGACGGTACGGCGCACGGACCGACGTGTGGACCTGCATGGCTCGCCCGGACGATAGCCCGAGGGGACCGGCCTAGCGGACCGCTTCCAGGTGGGGGGCGAGGGAACGGACGGCTGCGACGATCCGGTCGGGCGCCTCGTAGTTGAGCATGTGACCCGCACCCTCCACCCACACCAGTTCGGCGTCGGGGATCCGTCGGGCCAGCTCCTCGGAATGCCACGGCGGCGTGGTTCGGTCTTCGGTTCCGCACAGCACGATGGTGCGGATCATGATCTCGCCGAGCCGCGGGTAGAGGTCTTCGGCGACCAGGGCCCGGAGGATCGGCACCAGACGGCGATGGTTGTTCGAGATGAAGTCGTCGAGGAACACCCTGATCTCCGCCGGTGACGGATGCTCGCCGGCGAGGGACGCCCCGAAGATCGTCCCGAAGGTCTCGGTGGCGGCCAACGCGGGGAGGATCCCGGAGACGATCAGCGGGATCTGCAGGCGGTTCTGGGGTGCCCTTTCCGTCACCCGCCCGGCGAAGGAGGCGACCAGCACCAGACCCTGCAGCCGCTGCTGACATTCGGGATGGTCGAGGAGGCACCGCAGGGCGAGGAAGCCCCCCATCGAATGCCCGACGAGGATCCCGTCGGCCACGTCGAAGTGTTCGAGCACCCCCATCGCGTCACCTGCCATCTGCGAGGGGCCGATCCCGGCCGTCCCGATGGTGGAGTAACCGTGGCCGCGCTGGTCGTAGCCGATCACCCGGTACCCGGCTTCGAGGAGCGAACCCCACACGATCGTCCATTCACGGACCGACGCGCCGTAGCCGTGGGCCACAACGACGGTGGCGGGGCCGTGGCCGGCGGTGATCGCCCGGATCCGGGTGCCGTCGGGTCGGAGGATCGACACCTCTTCGCCGGGGGGTTGGCGCCGCAGCCGCTCCTCCGGATATCGGTCGGGGAGCCGACGGATCCGCCCCGCCTCGTAGCGGGCAGCCACATAGCCGAGACCGGCGGCGGCTCCGAGGAGCGTCAGGGTCCGACGCATCGCACATCACCTCCTCCGCGACGAACCTACCCCGTTCGTCGACGCTATGGGGCGTGAGGTCCCTCGACCACCACCGGACTGGTCCCCACCGGATGGACGGTGAGGGTGAACACGTCGGGCCGCGAATAGTGGCCGACCGGGTCGAACTGCTGGCGGGCTTTCGCCAAGAGACGGGGGTCGAGGTCGGCGTAGACGATGCCTTCCTCCCCGACCAGCGGGCCCGCCACGACCCGCCCGTAGGGGTCCACCACCACCCCGTTGCCCTTCGACATCCAGTCGTCGTCGCCACCGTAGATCTCGTCGCGACCCGGGATGTCGGCGGGGACGTCGGATCCCCGCAGCACCGGGCTGACCGACACCACGAAGGTCCTGCCTTCTTTGGCGACGTGGCGCATCGTCGGCACCCATTCGTCGGCGTTGTCCCACGTGGGCGCCACCAGGATGTCGACGCCCTGGGCGTAGAGGGCCGCCCGGGCGAACGGCATGTAGTTCTCCCAACAGATGAGCCCTCCCAGCTTCCCGAAGGGCGTCTCGTAGGTGCGCAGGCTGGAACCGTCGCCCTGACCCCAGACGAGCCGTTCGGCGCCGGTGGGCATCAGCTTGCGGTGCACACCCAGCACTTCGGCGTTCGGGCCGAAGAACACGATGCTGTTGTACAGGGTGTGGCTCTCCGACGCCCGTTCGGTCACCCCCATCGTGACGTACACGCCGTGGGTGCCGGCCGCTTCGGCCAGACGGTCGACGCACGGCCCGGGGATCGACACCGCCTGTTCGGCGAACCGGACGAACCAGCGGGCCTCGCCGTCGTCCCAGGGCCTCCGGCGCCACAGCCAGTCCGGGTAGGTGGGGATGAACGACTCGGGGAAGACCACGAGGCCCGCCCCCTCCCCGGCGGCCCGGGCGATCAGCTCGCACGCCTTGTTGGTGGTCGCCTCCTTGTCCAAGAAGACCGGGGCCGCCTGTACCGCAGCCACCCGGACCAGATCCACCGTCATGTCCACCTCCTGTCGAAGCTCCCATTGTGGCCCGTCCCGTCCCGACCGCGGCGTCGATAGCATCGGGGGATGCCCGACACGGGGATCGTCACCGACTCGGTGGCCTGCCTCCACCCCGACCAGGCCCGCGAGCTGGACGTCGAAGTCGTCCGCACCCACCTGTATCTGGACGGGGTCGAGGTGGTCGACACCGACGACCTGTACGACCGTCTCGCCGCCGGGGCGGAGGTGAACACGGCGTCGCCGTCACCCGGCGAATACCTGGAGGCGTACCGCCGGTTGGCGGCCCGCGGCAAGTCGGCGGTGGTCGCCGCTCCGGTCAGCGCCCGCCTGTCCGCCTCCTACGAGGCCGCCCGTCTCGCCGCCCAGGACGCTCCGGTGCCGGTGACGGTGCTGGACACGAAGGCGGCGGCCTGGTCTCAGGGGCTCGTCGTCGTCCATCTCGCCCGCCACGCCGCCCGGGGGGCGTCCCCGGACGAACTCGCCCGGGTCCTCGAGCGGGTACGACCCGACGTCCACCTGATGGCCGCCCTCCCCGACCTCGACCATCTGGTCCGCACCGGTCGGATCCCCCACCTGGTGGGCAAGGTCGGATCCGGCCTCCACGTCACGCTCCTGTTGGAGCTCCGACCCGAAGGGGAGATCAAGCTGGCGTCGGTGAACCGGTCGGCCGAATCGGCCTACGCCCGGATGGCGGCACGTCTGCCCGACGACGCCTCCGGCTGGGCGGTCGGGGTCCTCCACGCCGGCGCGCCCGAAGGGGCCGCCCGTCTCGCCGAACTCGTCTCCCGCCGCACCGGTGCCGACCCGCCGGAGATCATCGAGTTCCCTCCCCTCGTCGCCGCCAACACGGGTCCCGGCCTCGTCGGTCTCGGTTGGGGGCCTGCCCCTCCATGACGGCGGTCGCCTTCCTCGTCGGCTACCTGGTCGGGTCGATCCCCTTCGCCTACCTGGTCGGTGCCCTCCACGGTGTCGACCTCCGCCGGGAAGGCACCGGCAACGTCGGTACCGAGAACGTCGCCCGGCTCGTCGGGTTGCCCTGGGCGGTGGCGGCGTTCGTCCTCGACGTCGCCAAAGCCGTGGCGGTGCTCGGCCCCACCGCCGACGCGTCCGAGCCGGTGCGGGTCGCCGCCGCCCTCGGGGTGATCGTCGGACACGACTGGCCGGCGTGGCTCCGTTTCGTCGGCGGGCGCGGCGAGCTGGTCACCCTGGTGGGCGGGGCGTTCCTCGCACCCCGTGCCACCGCGACGGTGCTGGGCGTCCTCGCCGTCGGGTTCTTCTGGCGGCCGACCCGCGGTGCCGGAAAGACCCGACTCGCCGAAGCCTGGTTCGTCGGCGCCCTGGTCTACCCGCTCTCCGCCTGGGTGCTCGACGGTGACGCCGCCGCCGTGTACGCGCTGGCGGCGTCGGCGTTGGCGCTGACCCGACGTCTGCAGGGAAGCCCGCTCCTCGCCCGCCGAGGGTCGTGGCGGGCCCGGCTGATCCACGACCGGGACCAGCCGTGACCGCCCCGAGCCGCGACGGTCAGGCGGGACGGGGCAGCCAGTCGGTGTCGATCCGGTGCAGGTACCGGTCGGTGAGTTGGCCGAGGAACCGACGGGCGGTGGGGAACCGTTCGGCGAACTCCTCCAGCACCGAGACGAAGACGCCCGCAGCGGCGGCCTCCCGATACCAGCGCGCACCCGCCACCTCCAACAGGCCCACCATCCCCTCCGAGCCGAGGGTGAGCTCGTAGGCGCCGCCCGGGTCGAGTCCCGCCGAACGGGCCAGCCGGACGAGGCGCTCAGGCTCCACCTTCAGGCTGGATGTGGCCTGCGGGTAGGCGCCGACGAGGAACAGGGCCACGTCCCCCATCCGCCGCAAGAGGGCGGGACGCTGCCAGGCGGCGACTTCGTCGACCAGCTCCGCCAGGTGGAAGGGGTCGAGTTCGCTCCACCGACGCCGCCGCATGCCCCGCGGGGTCCTCACCCACCGGACACCCCCGGCGATCCGGGTGAAGGAGACGAGCAGACCGACGAGGTACATCCGCCGTTCGGCGGTGGAGACCAACTCCCGGAGCGGTCCGACGTCGAACACGGGGAGCCGTCCGGCGCCGACGACCCGTTCGGTGACGAAGGAGGCGTCCTGGAGATCGGCGGCGGCGTGGTGGACGGCGACGCCGAACACGAGCCAGGGGCTGATGGCGGCGTCGAACTCCCCGGCGAACAGCGCAGCCACCACCCGTTCGTCGGCGAGCAGCCGGTCGACCTCCGCCGGTTCGGCGAGCAGCCGGGCCCGGAGCTCCTCCGGGGTGCCGCCGGCGGCGACGCTCAGCACCCGAAGGTCGCCGTCGGTGAGCTGCTTCACGAACCCGATACGAGGATCCGTCATGCCCCCGTCATCGTAGACCGGCTCCGGGGACATGCACGGGCCCTTGCCGGTGGGAGTCGGCCGGCAGCTTGGCGGCTTCGTCCGGGTCCCCGCGTTGGGGTGGCAGCAGCAGCCGGAACAGGGTGGGGGCCAAGGTGGCGGTGACGGCCGCAAGCAGGATGATGCTCGACTCCATCGTCTCGGAGATCAACTCGAGCTCCACTCCCAGCTCGGCGATGGCGATGATGAGGCTGAGGCGGGCCGACAGCAGGGCGCCGGCGGCCAGGGACTCCCGCAGCGAATGCCGCCGGGCGACCAGCAGCAGGGCCGGCAGCACCTTCACCGCCAGCGCGGCCGCCAACAGCAGCAGCGTCAACCGGATGGCGGCGGGATCGAGGATGGCGTCGATCCGGAACCCGATCCCCACGTTGATGAAGAAGATCGGGATGAAGAACCCGTAGGAGAACCCCGTCAGCTTCTCGTCGAGTCCGCCCCGATGCCGGAACACGGCGGCAAAGGCGGTCCCGGCGAGGAACGCACCCAGGATCGACTCGATCCCCAGCACCAGCGACAGCCCGACGAACACCAACATCAGCGCCAGACTCGCCCGGATCCCCAGCTCCTCGGGGTCGTCGGCGGCGAAGAGGCGTCCGAACCGTTCGGGCCGCCACCACGCTGCCCGCCGCAGCATCGCCAGTCCCGTTCCGGCGATGAGGAAGAAGGCGGGGATGGCCAGCAACCGGACGCCGAACCCGTATTCGGTGGTGAGGGCGAACCCGGTGACCGCCAACAGCGTCAGGATGTCGGCGAGGAGGGCGGCGACGAGGATGTCCTGGCCGAGGGAGGTCCCGATCATCCGTGTGCCCCGCAGCGTGGGGATGATGACACCCACCGAGTTGGTCGCCAGCACCAACGCCACGAAGAGGCCCACCCCCAAGGTGAGGCCGATCGTCACCGAACCGGCGACCGTCAAGGCGTAGATGCCCAACCCGACGAGGATCGGCATCATCCCCTGACGTTCGAATACTTCGAGTTCGATCTCGAATCCGGCGAGGAACAGGAGCAGGAGGAGCCCGAACTCGGCGAGTACCTCCACCAGCTCGCTCGGCTGCACGAGCCCGAACACCGGCCCGATGGCGATCCCGAACAGGATCTCGAGCACCACCGCCGGCATCCGTAGCCGCCGACCCAGGAGCGGGAGCACGAACGCAGCCGACGCGATCAGGATGAGGGTTGCCGCTTCGCCCTGGGTCATGCCCGGTCCCGGACGGGGACGGTCAACACCGACGTCTCCACCTCGAGTACGACATGTCCGGTGATCCCCGGGGCGATCGCCGTCGGCCGTCGGTCGCCGATCCCCAACACGACCAGATGCCCGGCAGCGAGCTCGGCGATGACCCGCACCGGGTTCCCCTGGCGGATCCGCCGCTTCACCGACAGGCCATGCACCGCGGCGTCCTCCCGTAGACGGGCGATGGCACCCCGGACCTCTTCGAACGCCTCCTCACCGGCGATGAACACCGGGGGGATCACCCCGACCCCGATGAGGGGGAGACCCGAATGGGCGGCGATGTCGATCCCCGCCCTGGCGGCCCGCCGACCCGCCTCCGTCTCCCGGGCGGGCACGACGATCCCCTGGTAACGCTCGACCCCTCCGGCGAACAGGACAGGTGTCGCCGTCTCCTGGGCGAGTCGGAGCATCCGGGCCACTCCGAGACGGCTATTGACCTTCGGCACCACCATGGTGCCGACGCTGTCGGTCCGGCACAGTTCGACGAGGGCGTCCGGGCCGGACCGTTCCATCGGCCGACCTTGGATCTCGACTCCCGGCCACTGTTCGTCGAGCTCGGCGAGCCGGTCGGCGATCTGGCGGGACCGGTCGTCGCCGCCCCGTGAACCTCCCGGGTGGACGACCAGCACCGACTCGGCGGCGGTGGCGTGGACGAACCCGGCGGCCTCGGGCACGAGGACGTCGACGTCACGGACCGACCCGACCGCCACGGCGACGTGCTTGCCGAAGTCGAGGGGGAAACGGGCGATGCCGCCGGTGAAGGTGGCCACCATCTCGGCGTAGTCGGCGGCGGCACCGACCACGGTGACCAGGTCGCCTTCACGCAGCACCGTCTCCCCGTGGGGGACGATCAGTTCGCCGTCACGGAGGATGACCGCCACCAGCCACGACTCCAGGTGGAGGTCCTGCAGGGACCTCCCCACCAGCGGCGAGTCGGCTTCGATCCGGAACTCGGCGGCTTCGGCCCGACCGTCGGCGAAGGCCGCCGACGCTACCCGGCGGTCCTCCAGGTTGATCTCCAGGCGACGGGCGGCGAGACGGTCGGGGGAGATGGTGGTGATCCCCCGGGACCGATAGTCGGGGAGCCGTTCGGGGTCGGCGGCGATGGCGACGATACGGTAGACCTCGGCTTCGAGGCCAAGCCGGCACACCTCCAGGTTCACCTCGTCGTCGTTGCTGGCGGCGACGAGGGCGTCCGCCTCGTCGATCCCGGCCCGGGCGAGCACCACCCGGCTCGACCCGTCCCCCGACAGCCGTTCGATCGGCCTGACCTTGGCGGCGAGATCGAGCCGGTCGGGGTCGACGTCGACGACCGTGACCTCCCATCGGTCCCCGAGACGCCGGAGGAGGTCTCGAGTGATCCCACCGGCGCCGACGATGACCATCTTCATCGCAGCGGCGTCCGTGACTCGAAGAGATGTTTCATCACGTCATTATCGTCGCGTCGACCCGAAGCTGTCGCATTGTCCGCGCGGAGAGCCTCCCGTCGTCGCCGGGACCGGGCAGAGTCGACGCCCCTCACCACGACTGGCCGGGCCGGGCGAGGGGGCATCCCCGCCAGGGCGGAACCTCGAAGGACCAGGGGTCCACCGCCCAGACGGGGAGCTCCGGTCCCGGTGCTCCCCGATACCGGGCATCGGTGGAGACGAACCGCGGGAGCACGGGCACCCGAACCCCGGCGTTCGGTCCGCCGTAGTCGGTGTTCACCACCGCCCACGGGCCCCAGCCTTCCCACGGGTCGCCGTCGGCCCGTGCCGCCACGAAGTAGCGGGCGGCGGCCACCGTGTTCGCCACCGGATCGAACTTGGATGACGCCGGATCCCCGTATTCGGTCCATTCCCGGTCCCCCATCTGGAAGAGGCCACCGTAGCCGTACCGGTTGTCGTTGCCGAGCGCCCACGGGTCGAAACCGCCCGATTCGCAGTATCCGACCACGACCGCTTCGGCGGCGACCTGGTCGGCGAGGGAGGCGAACCCCCAGGCGGCGGCGCCGTCCCAGGTTCGGCTCCCGACGTCGGCCACCGACGGCGGGACCGCACCGAGGCCGGCGGCCAGGGCGACACAGCGGAACACCCGATGCACCATCTGCGCCACCGCCGTCGCCGAAGCCGGGTCCGCCACGGTGACACCGCCGCAGTCCTCGACCCGGCGGGGCTCCCCTCGGGGCGCCGACGACGCCGACGGGTCGGGGGCGACGGGAAGGTCGGCGGGCACCCCGAGGGTCGGAGGCCCGACGGGTGACGGCTCGGGGAGGCGGGCCTCGGCGGCGGAGACGGCCAGCCACGGGGTGGCGGGACGCCATCCGGGCTCCGCCGGGTAGGCGAAGGCGATGGGGGCCACGATCGCCGCCACCGCCGCCACCATCGCCAACCGAGCCCGTCTCGGCTCCACCGGCCCGAACCGTTCCGTCCGACCCCTCTGCATCGACCCTCGTCTGTCCCGGCCGGCCCCTCACCGCCATCCATCGGTCGGAACGGAACGCACCTGGAGCGAAACGTGGGTGGTGGACAGGTAGCCTCACACGAGAGACACGAAGGAGGACCAATGCCCACGTTCGCAGGTCCCGACCGAATCGCCGTCGGCGACGTCCGCGTCACGTTCTTGGCGGACGGCGGAGGAGTCACCGACCCCCACGTCGCCTGGCCCGACTCCACACCCGAAGCCTGGGACCATCACCGTCGCCACCTCGACGAGAACGGAAAGTTCGTCACGTCGGTGGGAGGGTTCCTCGTGGAGACCGGCGACCGGAAGGTGGTGGTGGACACGGGGATCGGGGACATGCGGGTCGACTTCCCCGGGGTGGGGTATTTCGAAGGCGGACGTTTCCTCGACTCCCTCGCCACTACCGGGGTCGCCCCCGAGGAGGTGACCGACGTCGTCTACACCCATCTGCATCTCGACCACTGCGGATGGACGACCACCGAGGGGAGCCTCACCTTCCCCAATGCCCGCCATCTGGTCGCCGCCGGGGAATGGGACCATTGGCACGGAGGCGACGACCCAGCCGGACCCGACCCCGTCCGGGTCCAGCAGGCCCTGGAGGGCAACCTCGATCACGTCTCCGACGGGGAGACGATCGCCCCCGGCGTCGACGTGGTGTTCACCCCCGGGCACACCCCCGGGCACCTGTCGCTGGTCGTCTCCTCCGGGGTGTCACGCCTGTTGATCCTCGGGGACGCCATGCACTGTGCCGTCCAGATGTCCGAGCCCCAGTGGAACATCGCCTTCGACATGGACCCCGACATGGCCCGGGCGACCCGTGCCCGCCTGCTGCAAGAGCTCGAACGGCCAGACACGCTCGGGGCGGCATGCCATTTCGCTTCGGGGCTGACCTTCGGTCGGGTGCTGGTCGGTGAAGGGACCCGCTACTGGGGGATCAACTGACGGGCGGCCTGGCGGCGTCGCCCAGCAGCTCCATCAGGCGGGCGACGTCGCGGGGTGCGCCCGCTTCGGCGTCGTTGTCGAACAAGGCGTAGCCGTCGCGCCCGGCGGCGGCTTCGGCCGCCAGCCATTCGACCAGACCGAGGAGGCGGGAAGAGGTCACCACGCTCCGCCACCGCCGCCACCGCCGCCGCCGCCGGGCGCGACGGCTACGCCTTGTTCGACAA
>WFOA01000125.1 GCA_015488325.1 Acidimicrobiia bacterium
AGCTGGCGAACTACACTGCCGCGATCTCTTCTGCGGTGTGGAGTTCGTGGCGACCGAAACGATCCTCATCCGGGGGGCCCGTGAGCACAACCTCAAGAACCTCACCCTGGAGCTGCCCCGGAACAAACTGATCGTCTTCACCGGCCTGTCCGGGTCGGGGAAGTCGAGCCTGGCCTTCGACACCATCTACGCCGAAGGGCAGCGTCGCTACGTCGAGTCGCTGTCCGCCTACGCCCGGCAGTTCCTCGGTCAGATGGACAAGCCCGACGTGGACTTCATCGAAGGGCTCTCCCCCGCGATCTCCATCGACCAGAAGACCGCCAGCCGCAACCCCCGTTCGACGGTGGGGACCGTCACCGAGATCTGGGACTACCTGCGGCTCCTGTACGCCCGGATCGGCGTTCCCCACTGCCCCAACGACGGGACGCCGGTCGCTCGTCAGACACCCCAGCAGATCGTCGACCGGATCCTCGAACTCGAAGACGGCACCCGGTTCCAGGTGTTGGCGCCGGTGGTGCGGGGACGCAAAGGCGAATACGAGACGCTGCTCAAAGACCTCGCCGCCCAGGGTTTCAGCCGGGCCCGGGTCGACGGGGAGGTGCGGGACCTGACCGAAGACATCCGGCTCGACCGCTACTTCCAGCACACCATCGAAGTGGTCGTCGACCGTCTCGTACGGCGAGAAGGGATCCACCAGCGCCTCACCCAATCCCTGGAGACGGCGCTGAAGTTGGCGGACGGTGTGGCGGTGATCGACGTCGTCGACGGACCCACCCTCACCTTCAGCCAGCATCTGGCATGTGCCACCTGCGGCCTGAGTTTCGACGAGCTCCAACCTCGGAACTTCTCGTTCAACAGTCCCTACGGCGCCTGCCCTGCCTGTTCGGGGATCGGGACCCGCTATCAGGTGGATCCCGACCTGGTCGTGCCCGATCCCGACCGGTCCATCGCCGACGGGGCGATCCCCATGTGGGCGGGGGCGAAGGGCCGGTATCACCAGCGTGTGCTGGAAGGAGTCGCCGCCGAACTGGGGTTCGACCTACACACCCCGTGGCGGGACCTGCCCGACGAGGTCCGCGAGGCGGTGCTCTACGGCACCGGCGACCGTCGGATCACCGTCAGCTACACGAACCGTTTCGGGCGTCGTCGCCGTTGGGACACCACTTACGAAGGGGCGATCCCCTACCTGGCCCGGCGGCACGAATCGGCCGAGACCGACGGCGCCCGCGAATACTTCCAGGAGTTCATGCGGGAGGTGCCCTGCGACGCCTGCGGAGGGGGACGGCTCAACCCGATCGCCCTGGCGGTGACGGTGGCGGGAAGAACCATCCACGAGGTGGCCGAGCTGCCTCTGGGCGAACTCAAGGCCTTCTTCGACGGACTGGAACTGGGCGAAC
Source organism: Acidimicrobiia bacterium (assembly GCA_015488325.1). Taxonomy (GTDB): domain Bacteria; phylum Actinomycetota; class Acidimicrobiia; order Spongiisociales; family ZC4RG35; genus S012-128. The sequence goes on from WFOA01000125.1 coordinate 1,398, forward strand.
GTGACCACGCCATCGCCGACCGGGTGCTGCGAGAGATCCGATCGCGGGTGTCGTTCCTCCTCGACGTGGGACTCGACTACCTGACCCTGTCACGCTCGGCGGCGTCCCTGGCCGGCGGCGAAGCCCAGCGGATCAGGCTGGCCACCCAGATCGGATCCGGTCTGGTCGGCGTGCTCTACATCCTCGACGAACCGTCGATCGGTCTCCACCAGCGGGACAACAAGCGACTCATCGAGACCCTCGTCCGGCTCCGGGACCTGGGGAACACGCTCATCGTCGTCGAACACGACGAAGACACGATCCGCACCGCCGACCACATCGTCGACATCGGGCCGGGAGCGGGCGAGCACGGCGGCTACGTCGTCGTGCAGGGAACCCTGGAGGAGGTGATCGCCGAGCCGACGTCGATCACCGGCGACTACCTGGCCGGACGGCGGCGGATCCCGGTCCCCGAGACCCGTCGGACCCCCCAGGGACCCTCCATCAGGATCGTGGGGGCCGCCGAACACAACCTGGCAGACATCGACGTGGAGATCCCCCTGGGCGTGTTCGTGGCGGTTACCGGCGTCTCGGGGTCGGGCAAGTCGACCCTCGTCGAAGAGGTCCTGTCGAAGGCGCTGCGGGCCGAGCTGTACCGGGCCCGGGTGGTGCCGGGGCGCCACAGGCGGATCGAAGGGGTCGAGGCGATCGACAAGCTGATCGACATCGACCAGTCACCGATCGGACGGACCCCGCGGTCCAACCCCGCCACGTACACGAAAGTGTTCGACCACATTCGGGCCCTGTTCTCCTCGACGCCGGAGGCTCGTGCCCGGGGCTACAAGCCGGGACGTTTCTCCTTCAACGTGGCCGGCGGGCGCTGTGAGGTCTGCAAAGGGGACGGCACCATCAAGATCGAGATGCATTTCCTCCCCGACGTCTACGTCCCCTGCGAAGAGTGCCGCGGGAGCCGCTACAACCGGGAGACCCTGGAGATCCTCTGGAAGGGGCACAGCATCGCCGACGTCCTCGACATGCCCGTCGAGACGGCCCTCGAGTTCTTCGCCAACCAGCCGAAGATCGCCCGGGTGCTCCAGACCCTCGACGATGTCGGCCTCGGGTACATCCGACTCGGCCAGCCCGCCACCACCCTGTCGGGCGGCGAGGCGCAGCGGATCAAGCTCGCCTCGGAGCTGGGGAAACGGGCGACGGGGAGGACCCTGTACATCCTCGACGAGCCGACGACCGGGCTGCACTTCGAGGACATCCGGCGTCTCCTCCAAGTCCTCCAGCGTTTGGTCGATGCCGGCAACACCGTCCTGGTGATCGAGCACAACCTCGACGTCATCAAGTCGGTCGACTACGTGATCGACCTGGGTCCGGAGGGCGGGTCCGGGGGAGGACGAGTCGTCGCCGCCGGCACCCCGGAGGAGGTGGCGGCGGTCCCCGAGAGCTACACCGGGAAGTTCCTGCGCGAGGTCCTCGGGTCCGGGGCGTAACCGCTCAATGCCAGGCGCCGGCACGCCGATACCGTTCACGGGTCCCCCCGACAGGGAGCTGTGACGATCGTGCTCGGGCACACCGTCGGACAACAGGGTCGACACCGCGACGGGCACCCCGGGCTCGGGCGCATCCTCCGCGGCGCGTTGGCGGTGGTCGTGACGATCGCTGCCACGCTGCAGATGGCGAATATGTTGTTCGTCGTCGTCGAGAACCCCGACGTGACCTGGGCGGTTCCGGTGAGTGACCTGGGTCGGGACGTCATCGGTTCCCGGGCAGCCCGGGACGGGGACATACCCTTCGCACCGATCCGTCGGTTCGAGCCGTCGGTGCCGACCGAGGCCCGGCAGTGGTGGATCGCCCATACGCCGCCGGCGGTCGCCGTTGCCGGGGTCATCGACCGACTGCCGTTCCCACCCGACCGGACGGCACGGGCGCTGACCATCATCGGCCTCATCGGGGTCTCGATGGCCTTCGCCGCGGGAGGGGATCCGAAGCGGAGTCTCGTCCTGGGTGCAGCCGCCATCGCCGCCATCCCTGCGTGGACGGACTTCATGTGGGTGCAGTTGGGGACCGTCAGCGCCCTGGTGCTGCTCGCCGTGTTCCGCCTGGAAAGACGGGAGCGTCGGAGGTTGGGGTTCTTTGTTCTGGGTGCTCTCATCGCCTGGCGGCCGTGGCTCGCCCCCATCGCCGTCGCCCTTCCGGCTCGGGGCAGGTTGTGGCGGGACCTGTCCTGGGTGGGCCTCGGCGGGGCGGTCGCAGTCACGGCGGCCCTGCCGTTCACAGGAGGAATCGAAGGATTCGTCACGTGGTTGACGATCGCGGCGCCTGCGAACGTCGCCCAGTACCGCCCGACGATCGGGAATCTGTCGGTCACCCAGTGGATGCCCACGCTCGCCGCCTGGATCCTGTTCGGTGTCGGGTACGTCACCGTCGGGATGTCCCGGCGGTGCATGAGGCGGGAACTGCGTCTCGTCCTCGCCGCCGTCGTCATCTTCACCTTGTCGCTCCTGGTCTGGTCCCACTACTGGTCGGTACTGGCGGTGGTGTTGATTCCCGCCATGGGGGCCTCTCGTCGCTGGCGTCGGCTGGGGAGTACCGTGATGGGGGTGTTCGCCACGGCCATGCTGGCCGTACTGACGGGTCTTCAGCCGTTGGCGCCGGCGGTCAACGGGGCGGGGGCGGTCGCCGTCATCGTCCTGTCGGCGGGGCTGATATGGGAGATCATCACCCCTCTGCGGGCCGCCGACAGAGCTGACGGCCTACATGGGTCGGTCGTAGAGGAACCGGTTCCCGCCACCTAGGCGGGGATTGAGCAGCCGGCCCGAACCCCTCAATAGTCGCGTTGGTGGCGTCGATGTCAGATAGCGTCGGTCGCCGAACCCATGCTCTTCAACTCCCTCGCCTACCTGCTGTTCCTCCCCGTCACCGTCGCCGTCTTCTGGGCGCTGCCCCGTCGGCTGCGTACCCCGTTCCTGCTCGTCGCCTCCTACGTCTTCTACTGAGCGTGGGACGTCAGGTTCCTCGCGCTGATCCTGGTGTCGACGGTGGTGGACTACACGGTGGCTCGTCGCCTCGGCACGGTCGCCGACGAAGCTCGTCGCCGCCTCGTCGCACTCAGCGTCGTGGTGAACCTCGGCATCCTCGGCATCTTCAAGTACTGGGACTTTTTCGTGGAGAGCGCCGCCGGGTTGATCTCGGCGCTGGGTGGGCAGCCGCACCTCCCGATCCTCGGGGTGGCGGTGCCCGTCGGCATCTCCTTCTACACCTTCCAGACCATGGCCTACACCATCGACGTATACCGCCGGGAGATCCAGGCGGAACGAAGCTTCGTCCGCTTCGCCCTCTACGTTGCGTTCTTCCCCCAGCTCGTCGCCGGGCCGATCGAACGGGCGCGGCGGCTCATGCCTCAACTCGCGAATCTTCCCGAGCGCCCGGCGCGGGATGACCTCCGGTCGGGATTGCGGCTGATCGGCGTCGGCTTCGTCAAGAAGGTGGTGATCGCCGACACCGTGGCTCCGGTGGTCGAGCGGGTGTTCGCCGATCCGGCAGGTCAGGGCGCGATCGCCCTGCTGGTCGGGGTGGTGGGGTTCGCCATCCAGATCTACGGGGACTTCTCCGGCTACACCGACATCGCCCGGGGCTCGGCGCGCCTGGTAGGTGTCCATCTCATGGAGAACTTCCGTCAGCCCTACTGGGCGGCGAACATCGCCGACTTCTGGCGGAGATGGCACATTTCGCTGTCCTCGTGGCTGCGGGACTACCTCTACTTTCCCCTCGGCGGCAACCGGCGGGGTCCGCGGCGAACGTACGTGAATCTGGCGGTGGTGATGCTCCTCGGGGGCCTCTGGCATCGAGCCGCCTGGACGTTCGTCGTCTGGGGCGCACTGCACGGGGCGATGCTGGCCGTCCACCGCTGGCTCCGGACCCGGGACGGTTGGGGCGACCGTCCGACCCGCTGGGGGTGGGCGTTGACGATAGTGGGGGTGCTGGTCGGTTGGGTGTTCTTCCGGGCTCCGGACTTCGCCACTGCCTGGCAGGTTCTCACCGGGATCGTCTCGATGCGGCCCGGGCCCCTGGATCCTTCCGGACTCCTGTTCGTGTCTATGGGTGTCGTCGGGATGTGGTGGCTGGACCGCTCGGAGCGAGAGGGTCGCCTCAACCCGATCGCCACGGCACCGGCATTGATTCGTGGTTTCGCCTACGGAGCGGCGATCGTCGTGGCGTTGATCGGTGGCGCCAGCACGTCGACCCAGTTCATCTACTTCCAGTTCTGAGGAGGGGCCGGTGAGGAGAACGGCGGAACTCGGGATCGTTGCCGTGGCTCTGCTCGTGACGCTGGTCTCCGCCGAGGTGGGTGTCCGGATGCTCGGCGGTCGCCTCCCCGATCCGTCGCCGTGGCCGTCCCTCGAGTCGGAGGTGAAAGCGACCCTGGTCGGGACCGTGTCTGCCCAGATCGACGTCGTGCTGGTCGGGGATTCGACCATGGAGAGCGGAGTGGACCCGGCGCGGTTGCGATCCCGGGTGGGAATCGAGGCGTTCAACGCCGCGATACCTTTCTCGACGCCGTTGGCGATGGAGGCTTGGCTCGAGGAGGTGGTGCTGGCCCGCCTCCAGCCACGTGTCGTCGTCATCGGATTGGGTTTTGATCCGGCGCAGACGGCGGCCGACGACGACCCCCTCCGTCGCGCCCTGGACGCAGACGAGGACGGAGGCGTGTGGGAGATGTTGGGGCGCTACTCGGAGCTCGTGCGGCGCCGACGCCAGCTCCGGGACTGGCCCGAGACGCTCCGCACGGTGAGGGCTCTCGAGAGCAACACCTGGACGGCGGAGGGGTTCCAAACCGGCTACCTGAGGGGGACGATACGCTCGGTGAATGAGGTCGAAGACCCGGCCCGTCAGGCGTCGGCGACCATGTCGGCCGACAACGTGGCAGCTCTGTCGCGGCTCGGACGGCACCTGACCGAAGAGGGGATCGCCGTCGTCGTGGTGATGGAGCCGGTCCGCTGCCCCAACGAAGCATGCCGGGTGGCGGTGGTGACCTCCCCGTACCACCGCCAAGTGTCCGCCGTGGCGCGTCGTCTCGGAGTCGGATTCCTCGACACCAACACCCGGCGGTGGGGACCGGAGCTGTTCGTCGACGATCTCCACCTCACCGCGGAGGGGGTGCAGCGGTTCACCGACGAAGTAGGCCGGATCGTCACGTCCCCGATGGCGACGGTCGGCCCTCGAGTTCCGGCGTCGGTGAGGATGCCGGCGGGTCGTCGCTCGGGGCGGTGACTCCCTCCTGACGGGTTCGGGGCATCGAAGGCTTCGCTCCGAGGGTGAGGAGGGCGGCGACCACCAGGAGCGGGTACGCGGGATGGAACCCGACGGCGAACCGTTCGATCTGCGGTGCCGTCACGTCCGGACCGATCAGGGCGACGAAGTCCAGTACCACGCCCGCAGCTACCAATCGCGGTCTCGAGCCGGGCAGCCGACGCCAGAAGACGGACCCGGGGACAAGGAGCAGGACCCAGTCGTAGACGACGACGTGAGGTGTGGCTAGCAGGGTGACAATCACCGCGACCGCGAGGCTCAGTTCACCGTCGTTCCGAAACCGTCTGAACGTTGTGACCGACCAGAACAGCACGATCACGATGAGCATCAGCCACGCGCCGGTGGCGGCCCGGCCGTCGCCGGTCAGCATCCGGAAGAAATCCAGTCCGCTCAGGTACCAGACCCGGTTGGTGGGTCCGGGGTCGGCGAGGGTGGGGAGACGTTGCAGATAGGTCGGCCAGGCTTCGGGGGCGATGGCGAAGGCGACGGCGGCCAGCGACCCGCCGGAAAGGAGCGCCCCGGTCAATTCGCGCCGGCGACGAACGGGGGAGCTCAGCCACCAGACGGCCGGGCCCAGGGCGAGCTGGGGTTTGAGTACCAACAGTCCGAGGATAAGCCCGACCCACATCGGACGTCGGCGCCGGACGGCGACGGCAGCCGCCGCGAACACGACGAGGAAGAGGAGAGAGTTCTGACCGAGGGCGAGCGCCCCGTAGACGGGGACAGAGAACAGAGCCAGCAGCGCCGGAAGCGGTGACAGGCGTAGGAGTTTGACCGCGGCGACGTAGGAAGCGCAGCCGAGGACCGTCCAGAGGGCCAGGGACATCCCGAGCGGCTGGGACGTCAGCGGGCCGAAGAGGAGGGCGGTCGGCGGCGGATACCGGAAGACCGGGCCGCCGGTGGGGAGGTGGAGGCCGGTGATCTCGTTGAAACGCGCGGTGAAGAGGCCCAGGTCGTAGAGAGCCGGCCAGGCGCCCTCCCGGGCGAAGGTGCCCCCGGTGTAGAAGACGGCGAAATCGCGGCCCAGGAACCACACGTCGGCGCCTGGGGTCCAGGAGACCGCTACCCGGGCGAGTGTCGCGTAGAGACCGCCGACCGCCGCCACCACCCACACCAAGGGCAGGGCTGTCAGCGCGGCCACGAAGGGTCGACGATTGACGAATGCCCGCAGGCTGGAGGTGGTTTCCGACACGGCCGAACCCTATCCGCTCCCGCTTGACGCTGTCGCCCTCCGGCCAGCCACGAAGATCCGCCGGAGCGGCGCGATCGACGCCACGACGCCGAGGGTGAGCAGGGGTGCGAACACCCTCACCACGTTGTTGCCCAGGGCCCAGACCCAGTCAGACGACACGGCGGCCAGCAGGATCCACGGTCCGGCGAGCCAGCGGAACAGGCGGGACCGAGCTGTGAAGAATGCGACGGTGGCCCATGCCAGTGACGCCACCCCGACGGCGACCAGCACCTGGTCGCCGGCAGAGATGGTTCGCCACGCCTCTACCGAGCTGGGAATCCAGCCCCCCGGCCAGGTCAGGTTGCCCCGGGCGGTGAAACCGTCACCGAAGGCGAACTGCAAGCAGGCCGCCCAGACGGCGAGGACCAGGCCTGGTACGGCCACGAGGGCCACCCCGCTGCGGTCCCGCCGCGCGAACCAGGCGTGTCCTGCCAGGGAGAGCGCCACCAGCAGGTACTGGTCTTTGGCGAGGACCGCCAAGACCAACAGAACGACGACTCTCTGTCGTCGGCCGGCGACGTAGGAGGCGACGGCGACGGCGGCGAGGCCGAAGGCGAGGACGTCGGAGGTGAGGAGCCGGACCGACATCCACAGACCAGGGTTGGCCACGACTCCCAGGTGAACCCACGGGCTCCACCCGAGACGTCGCCGGATCGACTCCAGCGCCGCGGCGGCGGCCCCCATCCCCAGGGCGGTCACCAGCATGAACCCGCCTAGGAGGGCGGGACCGTCGAGGACCCCACCCAAGGAGGCGGCAAAGGGGAGGAGGATTCGCCGGTAGCGGTAGCCGGCGTCGGCGAGCAGGGCGGGGACCTCGGATCCGTCGAGGTCGAGGGCGATGGCATATCCGATCTGGCCGTCGTGGCCCGACCCGTCCACTGTGACCAGGTCGGGGAGCTCCGCTTGGATCATCGGCCGGACCGTCGCATCTTCACCGACGGCGAGGAGCCCGCTCCATCCGCCGAGGGTGGTCGCCTGGGTCCACTGGAGGAACAGGGCGACCGCGACACCGAGCAGCAGCCAGAGGGCAGAGGTGCCCGGGGGGGTGCGCAAGGAGGCAGGGAACGTCCGCAGAGACATGGTCCGGGTCTAGGGTGTGGCCGATGTATCGGCAGTGCGACGGGTTGGCTGGAGCCCGGCGGGGGAGCCGGGGATGAGACGGTTCGCCGACGCCAGGGCAGTTGTCCTCGGAGGCGCAGGCTTCCTCGGGTCCCACCTCTGCACCCGCCTGGTGGAGGAAGGGGCCGCGGTCGTCTGCATCGACAACCTCATCACCGGCAAGGCCGCCAACGTGGAGCACCTGGTGGGCAGCCCCGGATTCCGGCTCGTCAGGTACAACATCGTCGACTACCTCCACGTCCCGGGGACGGTCGATTTCGTGTTCAACTTCGCCTCACCGGCATCGCCGGTCGACTTCACCCGGTACCCCATCCAGATCCTCAAGGTGGGAGCCCTCGGCACCCACCACGCCCTGGGGATGGCCTTCGCCAAAGGTGCGACCTACGTGCATGCCAGCACCAGCGAGGTGTACGGCGACCCGCTCGTCAACCCCCAGCCGGAGAGCTACTGGGGGAACGTGAACCCGATCGGGATCCGAGGGGTGTACGACGAAGGCAAACGGTACGGGGAAGCGCTGACGATGGCCTACCACCGCACCCACGGTGTCGACACGCGCATCGTGCGGATCTTCAACACCTACGGTCCCCGGATGCGTCCCGACGACGGGCGAGCCGTCCCGGCGTTCTTCTCGGCGGCGTTGGCGGGCCGTCCCCTCCCCGTCCACGGTGACGGATCCCAGACCCGGTCGCTGTGCTACGTCGACGATCTCATCGAAGGGATCCTCCGCCTGACCCTCAGCTCCGAACACGATCCCGTGAACATCGGCAACCCCGAGGAGATCACCATCCTCGAGCTGGCCCGCACCGTCCAGGAGGTGGTTGGAGTCGACGTCGGGATCGACTTCCAACCCCGGCCGCCGGACGATCCGGGGGTGCGGCGCCCGGACATCACCCGCGCCGAGACCCTCCTCGGCTGGAGGCCCGAAGTTCCGCTGCGGGAAGGTCTGGCCCGGACGCTCCCGTGGTTTCGGGAAGCCCTGGGCGTCGCCGGACCGTGACCTGGGGAGGTTCGGCGGAATGGTGGCTCGCCGAGCTGACGCAGGATCCCACCTACCGGGAGGTGGTCGAACCGCTCGTCGTCGCGGTGAGTGCCCCCCGTCCCGGAGACCGCATCCTCGACGTCGGTTGCGGCGACGGGCGGATCATGGCCGCCCTCCGCCGGGTCGGTGCCCGACCGGTGGGATGTGACGCCGACCTCGACCTGCTTCGCATCGCCCGGAGCCGGGGTCCTGTGATCCGCTGCCGGCTTCCCGAACTGGGGTGGGCTCCCTCGGAGGGCTTCGACGGGGCCGTCGTCTCCCTCGTGATCGAACACATCCCCGACGTCGACCGTCTTTTCGAGGAGCTGCACCGGGTGGTCCGGACCGGAGGCACCCTCGGCGTCGTCATGAACCATCCCGTCTTCACCGCTCCCGGCTCGGCGCCGGTGATCGACACCGACGGCGAGGTGTTGTGGAGGGTCGGCACCTACCTCGAGGTCGGGTACACCGACCAGCCGGCGGGCCGGGGGACGGTCCGGTTCCACCATCGGCCCCTCGGGGTCCTCCTCGGTGCCGCCGCCGAGGCGGGATGGACCCTCGAGGCGATGGAGGAGCGGGGGGTGAGCCGTGACCAGATCGACCGGGTGCCGACGCTCGCCGGCCAAGAGCACATCCCACGGCTCGCAGGCTTTCGATGGCGTCGAGGCTCGTCTTCGTGGGCGGCTCCGGGGAGCCGTTGAACGGGACACGACGGCTGTCACCACGACCCGGCCTCCCGACCCGGCCGTCACCGTCTGGGGCACCACCGCCATCGAGCCGGTCGTGCCCGTACCCTCCCCCGACCTGGATCCCCGCCGGTGCCGCGGTGGGCTCCCGTCCCCGCCGGGACGTCGGCGGACCGGTCTGCGGAACGGCCGTGTGGCGCGGGCCGACCTCCCGCCGGGGGCCGACCGGCCGCGGTGGCGGGAGAGGTTTCGGGTGTCCGGGGCGATCGACCTCTTCGATCCGTGGGCATGTCGGGTGTTCGGGTACCCGGCGAACTGACCGGCCGACGTCGGTACCCTGAAGCGGTGATGCAGCGCCCGGTCACCGCCGAGATCCCCGACGCTCCCGGCACCTACCTGTTCCGGGATCGGGATGGTCGTGTGATCTACGTGGGGAAGGCGAAGTCGCTTCGCAAGCGGGTCGTCGGCTACTTCGGGCGCGATCTGCATCCTCGGACCCAGGCGATGGTGGACGCCGCCGACGCCGTCGAATGGATCGTCACCCCCAGCGAGGTGGAGGCGTTGATGCTGGAGTACTCCCTCATCAAACAGCATCGTCCACGTTTCAACGTGCGGCTCCGGGACGACAAGTCCTACCCCTACCTGGCGATCACCCGTAGCGACGAATGGCCCCGAGCCCGGGTGATGCGGGGGAAGAAGCGGAGAGGCACCGAGTACTTCGGGCCGTACGCCCACACCTACGCGATCCGAAAGACCCTCGACCTGTTGCTGCGCACCTTCCCGGTACGGACCTGCTCCGACACGATGTTTCGTCGCCAGGCCGCCCAGGGGAGACCGTGTCTGCTGTACCACATCGAGAAGTGCGCCGGGCCCTGCGTCGGCGAGGTCACTCGGGAAGAGTACGCCCGGATGGTGGACGGCCTCGCCGCGTTCCTGCGAGGCGAGACCGAAGCGGTGACCGAAGAGCTGCGGGACAGGATGACGGCGGCGGCGGAACGGCTCGAGTTCGAGCAGGCCGCCCGCTACCGGGATCGGCTCGCCGACATCGAACGGGCCTTGGAACGCCAAGAGGTCGTCACCGACCGACCGGAGGATTTCGATCTGATCGCCGTCGCCGGGGACGACCTCGAGACCGCGGTGCAGGCGCTGTTCGTGCGCCGGGGTCGGGTCGTGGGGCGGTGGGGGACGATCGTCGACCGGGTCGAGGAGATGAGCACCGGAGAGCTGGTCGGGGCCGTGCTCCGGGAGCGGTACGGTGAGGAACGACCCCCCCGGGAGGTGCTCGTGGCGGAGCTTCCGCCCGACCCCGACACCTGGGCGGGCTGGCTGACGGAACGCCGGGGATCCCGGGTGTCGGTGCGGGTGCCTCGACGAGGGTCGAAACGCCGACTGCTCGAAACCGCGACGGCCAACGCCCGGGAGGAATTCGCCCGCCATCGCCTCCGGCGCCAATCCGACCACAACGCCCGGGCACGGGCCCTCCGCAGCCTCCAGGACGTCCTCGGCCTGCCCGAAGCCCCGTTGCGGATCGAAGCGTTCGACATCTCCACGCTGCAGGGCACCAACACGGTGGCGTCGATGGTGGTGATGGAGGACGGGCTTCCGAGACGTTCCGAGTACCGGCGATTCCGGATCCGGACCGTCGCCGGCCAAGACGACTTCGCGGCGATGGAGGAGGTGCTCCGCCGCCGCTTCGAAGCCTACCTGCGAGACCGGGACGCACCGGCGGAGACCCGGCGCCGGTTCGCCTACCCGCCGTCGTTGGTGGTGATCGACGGAGGGGCGGGCCAGCTCGGGCGAGCCGTCTCGGTGCTGGACGGTTTCGGGCTCGACATCCCCGTGATCGGGCTGGCGAAACGGATGGAGGAGGTGTACCTGCCCGACCGGCCCGAACCGCTCCGCATCCCCCGGGACGCCGAAGCCCTCTACCTGCTGCAGCGGATCCGCGACGAAGCCCACCGCTTCGCCGTCGCGTATCACCGGACGCTGCGGTCGAAACGGATGATCGATTCGATCCTCGACGACGTACCCGGGGTGGGACCAGCCCGCAAACGCGCCCTGCTCAGACGGTTCGGTTCCCTGCGGCGGCTCCGGGAGGCCGACCCCGAAGAGCTGGCCGAGGTGGTTCCCGCCCGGGTCGCCCAAGACCTCTACGCTGCATTGCATGGGTGAACATCCCGCCACGTCCCGTCCCCAGGTGCTGGTGGTCACCGGCATGTCGGGCGCCGGACGGTCGACCGCGGCCAAGGTGCTGGAAGACCTCGGGTATCTGGTGATCGACAACCTCCCTCCGGATCTGATCCCGGCCGTGCTCAGCCTCCACGAGGTCACCGAGCAGCGTCGCCGGCTGGCGATGGTGATCGACGCCCGGGCGGGAGCCCCCACCGGAGCGGTCCGGCGGGCCTTGGACGAGCTGGACCGGGCCGGAGTCGAATCCCTGGTGCTGTTCCTCGACGCCGACGACGCCGTCATCATCCGCCGCTACGAGGAGAACCGCAGGCCGCATCCCCTCCAGGAGGGGAGGCTGTCGGAGGCGATCTCCCGAGAACGGGCGATGCTCGCCGAGTTGCGGGAACTCACCGACGTGGTGATCGATACCACCGAGCTCAACGTCCATCAGCTCCGGGACCGGATCAGGGAACTCTTCGCCGAAGGGCGCCGAGACCGGCCGATGCGGGTGTCGGTGATGTCCTTCGGGTTCAAACACGGAACACCCCGGGACGTCGACCTCCTGTTCGACGTCCGCTTCCTGCCGAATCCGCACTGGGTGCCCGAGCTGAGACCGCTCCCCGGCACGGCCGAACCGGTGGCCCGCTACGTCCTCCGTCACCCCGACGCCGAGGCGTTCCTCGAGCGTGTCGACGACCTGTTGGAGTTCCTCATCCCCCGGTATCAGGCGGAAGGGAAGTCGTATCTGTCGATTGCCGTGGGATGCACCGGGGGTCATCACCGGTCGGTGGCCCTGGCCGAGGCGATCGGTCGACGCCTCGCCGGGCGTGAGATCGACGTGACGGTGCGACACCGGGACGTGGAGCGATGACCGAGACCCAACTGGGGCTGGAGACCGCCGTCCTGGGACTCGACCCGCAGGGACCGAACGTCGTGGCCCTGGGAGGGGGACACGGACTGGCGGCCGCCCTCGAGGCCGTCCAGTGTTACGCCGGTGCGATCACCGGTGTCGTATCGGTGGCGGACGACGGCGGGTCGTCGGGCCGGCTCATCCGGGAGCTCGGCATTCCGCCACCGGGAGACATCCGGCGTTGCCTGCTGGCTCTCACCCCCGAGCCGTCCGTCTTCGCCGAGCTGTTCGCCTACCGGTTCGCATCCACCGACGTCGGCGGCCACTCCCTCGGCAACCTGATGTTGGCCGCCCTCGCCGACCTGCAGGGGGATTTCGTCGAGGCGGTGGCGACCGCCGGAGAGATGCTGGGTGCGGTGGGGCGGGTCGTCCCCGCCGCCCCCGAGGCGGTCACCTTGTCGGCGGTGGTGGGGGAGCGGATCGTCTCCGGGCAGGTGGCGATCGCACGGGCTCGGGGTGGGATCCGACGTCTGTGGATCGACCCTCCGACGGTGGAAGCCACCCCGGCGGCCCTGAAGGCGGTCGCCGAGGCGGATCAGATCGTGCTCGGGCCGGGGAGCCTCTTCACGTCCCTCACCGCCGTCCTGCTCGTCCCGGGGATGGCCCAGGCGGTCCGCGCGGCCGCCGGTGCCAAGGTGCTGGTCCTCAACCTGATCGACCAGGACGGTGAGACCTTCGGCCTCGACGGGCGGTCGCACCTGGAGGCCCTCGAACGGACGGTGGGGCTGGTCGGCCCCGGTGCTATCGTCGCCCACCGGGGCCCTCTGGCCGTGCCGGAGGGTCACCGGAGGGTGGAGCTCGACGCGGCCACCGCAGCCGAGTTCGGGTGGAGGCTGGTCGAAGCGGACGTGGCCGACCGGGCGGCGCCGTGGCCGGCCCACGACCCTCTCAAGTTGGGGAGGGTCCTCGAGCGGCTCTCCCGAGGCTGAACGCGGACGGGCCCGTCGACGGAGCAGGGGTCGAGTATGCGCTATCTCACCATCGACGACATCGAACCCAGCGGGTTCCGGGTTCTCGTCCGTTCCGACCTCAACGTTCCCCTCGACGGAGGGCGGGTGGCGGACGACTTTCGCATCCGCGCCGCGCTGCCGACGATCCAAGCCCTTCGGGAGCGGGGAGCGCGGGTGGTGGTGTGCAGCCATCTGGGACGTCCGAAGGGTCAGGATCCGGCTCTGAGGATGGATCCGGTGGCTGCTCGGCTCGCCGAGATCGGAGGGTTCGGCGTCCACAAGGTGGACGACGTGGCCGGTCCTCGGGCGGCGGAGGCGGTGGAGGCCATGGGGCCTGGCGACGTGGTGCTGTTGGAGAACACCCGGTTCGAACCCGGGGAGACGAAGAACGATCCCGTGCTGGCGGATCGGCTGGCCGCGCTGTGCGACCTGTTCGTCCAGGACGCCTTCGGTTCGGTCCACCGTGCTCACGCCAGCACCGTCGGGGTGGCAGAACGGGTCCGTTCGGTCGCCGGACTGCTGCTGGTGCGGGAACTCGACGCCTTCTCGCGGTTCCTCGGCGAGCCCGAACGCCCCTACGTGGTGGTGTTGGGCGGGGCGAAGGTGTCGGACAAGCTCGGCGTGGTCCGGTCCCTGCTGCCGAAGACCGACGCCATGTTGATCGGCGGAGGCATGTGTTTCACCCTCCTCGCCGCCGAAGGGTACGAGGTGGGGGAGAGCCTCGTGGAAGAAGAGATGCTCGACACCGTCCGGGAGGTGCTGGCCGGTCCCGGCGGAGACAAGATCCAGCTCCCCGCAGACGTGGTGGTCGCCGACCGGTTCGCTCCCGACGCGCCGTGGCGGGTCACCGAGGCGAAGGCCATCCCCGACGAAGGTGTCGGCCTGGACATCGGCCCGGCCACGGCGGAGCGTTTCGCCGCCGTCGTCGAAGGAGCCGGGAGCGTCTTCTGGAACGGACCGATGGGGGTGTTCGAATGGGAGCCGTTCCGCGCCGGGACGGCCCGTGTCGCCCAGGCGATGGCCGACACGTCGGCGTTCACCGTCGTCGGCGGCGGGGATTCGGTGGCGGCCCTGCGGATGCTCGGCCTGGAGGACCGGGTGTCGCATGTGTCCACGGGCGGGGGAGCCGGTCTGGAGTTGCTGGAGGGGAGGCCCCTCCCCGGAGTCGAGGTGTTGGAGCGTTGGGTCGATGGATGAACGCAGGGAACTGATCGTCGGCAACTGGAAGATGCACGCCACCCACCTGGAGGCGATCCAGAAGGTCCAGAAACTCTCGTACCGTCTGCGTCCGGAAGATTTCGCCCGTGTCGAAGTGGTGGTGGCACCGGCGTTCACCGCGTTACGGGCCGCCCAACTGGTGATCGAGACCGACCACCTGCTCATCCGGCTCGGCGCCCAGAACGTCCACTGGGAGGACGAGGGAGCCTTCACCGGGGAGGTGTCCGCCCCGATGCTCGCCAAGTTGAACGTCTCCCACGTGATCGTCGGCCATTCGGAACGGCGGGCGATGTTCGGCGAGACCGACGCCGTCGTGAACCGGAAGGTGAAGGCGGTGGCACGCCACGGCATGCACCCGATCCTGTGTGTGGGCGAGACTTTGGAGCAGCGGGAGTCGGGTTCGACCGAGGAGGTGGTGGTGGGGATGGTCCGCGAAGGCCTGAAGGGGGTCACAGCGGAGGTGGTGGAAGCCGCCGCCATCGCCTACGAGCCCGTCTGGGCGATCGGGACCGGGAAGAATGCCGACCCCGACGACGCCGGTTCGGTTGCCGAGCTGATCCGGGACACGGTGCGGTCCCGGCTGGGGGAGGCCGCCGCCGACGGGGTCCGGGTGCTGTACGGGGGTTCGGTGAACCCGGGCAACATCCGGGCCTTCATGGCGAAACGCCACATCGACGGGGCACTGGTCGGGGGGGCCTCCCTCGACCCCGACGTCTTCGCCGCCGTGGTCCGGTATTGGATCTGAGCCCGGTCCGGTACCCTGGCCCCGGACCGATCATGGGGAGGACGACATGGCCTACCGTTTGGTGTTGCTCCGACATGGGGAGTCGGTCTGGAACCTGGAGAACAAGTTCACCGGGTGGACAGACGTCGACCTCACCGAACGGGGGATCGAAGAGGCCCGGACCGCAGGATTCCTGCTCGCCGAGGAGGGCTTCGGCTTCGACGCCGTCCACACGTCGGTGCTGCTCCGGGCGATCAAGACGGCCAACGTCACGTTGGAGACGATGGGCCTGCACTGGCTGGAGGTGACCCGCCACTGGCGCCTCAACGAACGGCACTACGGTGCCCTCCAGGGCCTGGACAAGAAGAAGACGGCCGAGGAGCACGGAGCCGAACAGGTCCATCTCTGGCGCCGGAGCTACGACGTGGCTCCGCCTCCCCTCGACCACGACGACCCCCGCCATCCCCGCTTCGACCGGCGCTACGCCGACCTCGCTCCCGAGTTGGTTCCCGCCACCGAATGCCTGGCCGACGTGGTCGCCCGGATGCTCCCCTACTGGTACGACCGGATCGTGCCGGAGATCCGGGCGGGGAGGCGTCTGTTGGTCGTCGCCCACGGGAACAGCCTCCGCGCCCTGGTGAAGCACCTCGACGGGATCTCCGACGAAGAGATCCCGACCCTGAACATCCCCACGGGCATCCCCCTCGTCTACGAACTCGACGACGATCTGCGCCCGATCACCAGTCGCTACCTCGGGGATCCCGACGCGGTGAAGAGAGCAGCCGAGGCGGTTGCCCGCCAGGCGGGGTGAAGAGCCGCCGCCGGGGAGCGGGTATACTGCGCCCCTGCCGGGCCGGCCCGGAAGATTCCGACCCCCAACCAGGTTCTGTATCCAGGGAAACCATCATGGCCATCTTGACCGCCGTCGTCGTCGTCCTCCACCTGATCGTGTCCTTCGCGCTGGTGATCCTCATCTTGTTGCACTCGGGGCGAGGCGGTGGGCTGTCGGACGTGTTCGGTGGCGGCATGATGTCGTCGAACCTGGGTGGGTCGACCGTGGTCGAGCGGAACCTCGACCGTCTCACGGTCATCACCGGGGTGGTGTTCGCCATCACCACGGTGGCGCTCACCTGGCTGTTGGCTTCCTGACCGTCGGTATACTCCACCGGCGTCCACGTCGGAGTGGCGGAATTGGTAGACGCGCTAGGTTGAGGGCCTAGTGGGAGAATATCCCGTGGAGGTTCGAGTCCTCTCTCCGACACGCTGACATCGTCACCCGGTGCCGGCGTCATCCGCACCTGCGGGTCGGCAACGGCCCAGGCCGACGGGAGCGCCGGTTCGACGCCCAGGAGCGGTGTTCGCCGCCGAGGAGCCCCTCCGACGGGCCCGGATCGGCGGGCGACCGGGTGGCCACCGAAGGGGGATAGCCTGTACCGCACATGCTGTCGCGTCGCACCTGGTTCCTCATCGCCGCCGCCGTCGTCCTGTTCTCCCTGTGGAACGCCGCACAGCCGATCGAGATCTACCGGTTCGTGCGGTACCTGGAGGACGGGTCGAAGATCGAGACGGGGATCACCTGCGGGTACGCCTTCCCCATGGTGTTCGCCGGGGAGTTCGACGAGGAGGTCCCGGGCCGAGCCACCGAAGAAGTATGCCTCCGTGCGGGCCGCACCAAGGTGGCCGAGGTGCTGGGAGCGTGGCTGGCGGCGGGAGTGGCGGTGGTGGTGGGGATCCGCCACGGGCGGGAACCCCCGGCACCGATCGACGAGGAACTGCCGCCCCTGCCGAGGGATCTGCGGCGCATCCTCACCGGCAAGGCCCGGCGTCGTTCCTGAGGGCCGACGTCACCGTCTCGGGTTCAGCGGGCCGCGGTCCCTTCCACACGAACGGTGCGCCGCCGGCCCCGTGCAGGGCCGAAGGTGTCGGACCAGACCGGGGTGAAGACGAGCGCGACGGCGGTGACGATCAGCAGGATCGGTGACACGGTGGCCACCACCCGGTAGTTGCCGGAGGAATCGGCGATGACCGCGCCGAGCAGCGACCCGACGGGCAGGGTCGCCCAGCCGATTGCCCGGGCGGCGGTGATGACCCGACCCAGCATCACCGGCGGGGTGTAGGTCTGGCGGATGGTGGCGAGGGGGACGTTGACCATCGACAGTCCGAAGAACGCCACGAAGAACATCGCCAGACCGGCCAGGCCGAAGGGATACTGGATGGCGCTGAGGAAGGCGAAGCCGAAGATGGCGAGTCCGCCGACCATGGTCTTGCCGAGCCCGATGAAACGCACGAGGGACGGAGCGAAGGCGGCACCGGCGACACCGCCCACTCCGAGGGCGGCGAGGAGCACCCCTTTCTGCCAGTCGGCGGTCGCCCCCAAGAGGTCGTCGGCGAGGACGACGAAGGTCGCCTCCAAGAACCCCATGACGAAGTTCGCCACGGCGGCTGCCACCGTCGAGATGCGGAGACGGATCTCGTTCCACAGGTAGAGCAACCCGTTGATGGCCTCGCTCACCATGCCGATCCTCGGTCCCCGCTCCGGCTTCGGGACCGGCCCGATCATGGCGATGGAGACAGCCGAGACCAGGAAGGTGAGACCGTTGAGGACGAACGCAGGCCAGTGACTCACCTGGGAGACCAGGATGCCCGCCAGGAGCGGACCGAGGGCCAAGGTGGCTTGTTGGGAGGCGGCGATCCGGGCGTTGGCGACCGCCAGGTGACGGGACTCGACCACCGCCGGCAGGATCGCCTGGAGGGCGTTGCCGAACAAGGCCGAGAACGACCCGATGAGGAACGCCACCGTGAACACCGCGTAGAGGGAGCTCTGGGGGTCGGGGCCGGGGTTGGCGGCGACCCAGGCCAGCCAGAAGAAGGCTCCGGCTCGGGCGACGTCGGCGAAGATCATCAGAGGGCGGAGCCGCATCCGGTCCAGCATCACGCCGCCCACGAGACCGAACAGGAACGTGGGGATCGCCTCCAAGGAGTAGGTGATGGCGAAGTCGAGGCTCGATTCGCCCCGGTTGAGGCTGAGCACGAACAGGGGCACCGTCAGGTAGGCGATGTAATCCCCGAGCTGGGACACGGCCTGGCCGAACCACAGTAGGTCGTAGCGGCGTCCGAGCTTCGAGCGCGTCTCCTTGTGGCGCCCGCGTCCGAGCATGGTCCCCCGGAGATCGACGTGCGGGCGGGAGGATAACGCCCGGCCCCGTTCCGTGTCGGGATCGTGGATGGCTAGGGTTCTCGGCGATGACGAACCGCAAGGAGATCCCCGAGCTGGCGACCGAGCTGGTCGAGCTCTCGAAGGAGTATCTGATCCAGGAGACGGTCGAGCCGGCCAAACGTCTCGGACGGCTCGCCGGGTTCGGCCTGGCCGCAGGACTCCTCTTCGCGGTGGCGGCCCTGTTCCTCGGACTGGGCGTGTACGCCGCGTTCCGGCGTTTGCTCCCCGACGGTCCCTGGTACGTGGTGGCGGCTCGTGGCCTCACCGTCGTGGTGACCGCCGGGGCGGCAGGCATCATCGGGTGGAGGATGACGAAGGATGGTTGAGCGCGCCGACATCGAAGCCAAGGCCCGGGAGCTCCAGGCGGCGATCGACGAGACGAAGGAGTCGGTCCAGAACACGGCGGTGCTGGCTGCCGTCGCCGTGGTCGTCGTGGTCGCCTTCGCCTACCTGGCGGGTCGTCGCAGAGGCAGGGCCGCCAAGACGGTGGTCGAGGTCTATCGGGTTCGCTGAGGGTCGGTGATCACCAGGGGCGGTTCGTCGCCCGAGCCTGCCCTCACCACGAGGCTGCGTCCGCGTCGCAACACTTCCCGGTGGACGAGCTCACGTCGCAGGGAGCGTCGCCACAGGCCGACGACGACGAGGGCGGCCCCTGCCAGGAGACGGGGCTGGTCGCCGGTGCGCAGACCCCGGAAGAACAGGATGGTGCCGCGGGTGAGGAGGTTCATGGAACGTGTCGGTGCGTAATACAGTGAACGGTACTGCCCGTCTTCTCCACTCGTCGAACTGTGAGGACGCCATGTTGAATCGTCGCTTCGTGCAGATCGTCACGGCCATCGTCGTCGTCGGAATGATCCTGTCGGCCTTGGCGGCCGCCATCGCCGCTCTGTCATGAAGGTCATCCTCCGACAGCCCCGCCGCGAGATCGAGCTGGAAGGTGTGCGCCGGGTCTCCGACCTGTTGCGCCGCCTCGACGTGGTCGCCGAATCGGTGCTGGTGATACGCGGCGACGAGCTGTTGACGGTCGACGAGCCCCTCGCCGAAGACGACGTCGTCGAGCTGCGACCCGTCATCTCGGGAGGTGGGTCGTGAAGTGCCGGGTGTGCCGGGAGAAGGCGGTGATCCAGGTCCGCCGGCACAACGCCAACTTCTGCCGTCCCCATTTCATCGACCACGTCCGTCGCCAGGTCGAACGGACCATCGCCGACTACCGGATGATCCGGCCCGGTGACCGGTTGCTGCTGGGCGTCTCCGGAGGCAAAGACAGCTTGGCCCTGTGGGACATCCTCACCGAGTTGGGGTATCGGGTCGACGGTGTGTACCTCCACCTGGGAATCGGGGACTACAGCTCCGACAGCCTCCGGCTCTCCCAGGCCTTCGCCGCCGAGCGGGACCTCCACCTCCGGGTCGTCGACCTGCCCGAAGAGTACGGGTTCTCCGTCCCCGAGGCTGCTCGGGCGTCCCGTCGCAACGCCTGTTCGGCCTGCGGGCTGTCCAAGCGCTACATCCTCAACCGGGTGGCGGTCGACGGCGGATACGACACCCTGGTGATGGGCCACAACCTCGACGACGAGGCCGCCACCTTGTTCTCCAACGTCCTCCAGTGGAACCTGGAGTATCTGGCCCGCCAGCATCCGGTGCTCCCGGCATCGGACGGCCTCGCCAAGAAGATCAAGCCGCTGATCCGGGTGGCGGAGCGGGAGACGGCCGCCTACGCGGTGCTGTCGGGGATCGAGTACGAGGTCGAAGAGTGTCCGATGGTGGCGGGCAACACCATCAACCGGTACAAGGAATGGTTGAACCGCCTCGAGGAGGAGTCGCCGGGGATCAAAGCCCAGTTCCTCAAAGGGTTCCTCGACCGCGGGTCGAAGGCGTTCCGAGACGGCACGGCGCCGGAGCTCGTGCCCTGCGAGACCTGCGGGAGCCCGACGACGGGGAAGGTCTGCGCGTTCTGCCGGCTCCGTGACGTGACGGCGGTCGACCTTCGCCGTCGGGAGTCGGCGTGAACCACCCGTTCCGTCTGGGTGACTCCATCCTGCTCGTCGACGGCAAAGGTCGGCACTATCTGGTGAAGCTGGTGGAGGGCGGAGAGTTCCACTACCACCGGGGGGTGGTGCCCCACGCCGAGCTGGTCGGACGGACCGAAGGGTGTTGGGTGACTTCCAGCGGGGGTGGGCGGCTGCTGGCGCTGCGGCCCCGGCTGGCCGACTACATCCTCAAGATGCAGCGGGGAGCCCAGGTCGTGTACCCGAAAGACATCGGCCCGATCCTCGTCTGGGCCGACGTCGCCCCGGGGATGACGGTGCTCGAGGCCGGGACCGGGTCGGGGGCCCTGGCGATGGCGCTGGCGCGGGCGGTCGGGTCGAAAGGGCGGGTGGTGAGCGTCGAACGCCGGGCCGATCACGGCGCCCACGCCCGCCGGGCGATCCGCCGCTGGTTCGGAGAGGTCCCCTCCCAGCTCGAGCTTCGAGAGGGGCTCGTCGAAGAGGTCGTCGCCGAGGTGCGGCCCGAACGGCTGATCCTCGACGTCCCCGAACCGTGGCACGTGGTGGCGCCGGCGGCGGACCATCTCCCGGGGGGTGGGATCTTCTGTGCGTACCTCCCCACCATCCCCCAGACCCAGACGCTGGTCGAGACCCTTCGAGGGTCCGGCTGTTTCGCCGAGATCGAGACCTTCGAGACCCTCCACCGGACGTGGAAGGTGGTGGGACGGTCGGTCCGCCCCGACCATCAGATGGTGGGGCACACCGGCTTCATCACCGTCGCCCGACGGGTCGAACCCCGCGTCGACGACGCCGGCGTCGAGACCGACGACCCCTGAGGGGAGGTCTCAGCCGGTCACGGCTCGATGAAGATGCACTCGCCGGGGCACTCTTCGGCGGCTTCGATCACGATGTCTTCCTGACCGGCCGGAACCGCCGCCAGGCCCTGGGCACCCTGGGGGTTGCCCTCCGATTCGGCGTAGATCGTGTCGCCCTCACGCACGTAGGCGAGGCCATCGTCGAGGAGGACGAAGACGTCGGGGGCGATCTCCTCGCACAGCCCGTCGCCGGTGCACAGGTCCTGGTCGATCCATACCTTCATGATGTGTGTTCCTTCTCCTGATGCCGGGCCTGCATCGTAGTCACCGCCCGACATCTTCCGGGCATCGTTGAAGTCCGAGGGGTCTGCGGCCGATGGTGGAGGTGTGATCGCAATAGCGTCCACTCCCCATATACTGCGCGTGGAGCCCAACGAGGAGGGACGTCGCCCATGAGCCAGAACCAGGGCGCCGACGAGGCCGCCGCCCTCCGCCGGAGGGTGGCAGACCTCGAAACCGAGATCGACGAGCTGAAGCGGAGGCTGCGGGACGCGCCCCGGCGCCTCCACGATCTCGAGGAGCGCCTCGCCGACAGCCAGCAGCGCCTGGCCCGGGCGATGGCGCAGAACGAGAAACTCTCCTCCGTCCTCGAGGAGGCTCGGGAACAGCTGAGTGTGCTCCGGGCGGAGGTGGAGAAACTCACCACACCCCCCAACGCCTTCGGCACCGTCCTTCAGGTCAACGAAGACGGATCCGTGGACGTGATGACCGGCAACCGGAAGCTCCGGGTCGCCGCCCAGCCGACCATCGAGGTGAAGGAGCTCCAGGTCGGCCAGGAAGTCCTGTTGAACGAGAGCTTCACCATCGTCGACGTGCGTTCCTTCGACACCTTCGGTGAAGTCGTGAGGGTCAGGGAGAAACTCGACGACGGGCGCCTGGTCGTGCTCGCCCACGCCGACGACGAGAAGGTGGTGGAGCTCGCCGACTCGATGCGGGACGTGCCGCTGCGGGCGGGCGACTACGTGCGTCTCGACCCTCGCAGCGGACTCGTGTTCGAGCGCCTGGTCCGGCCCGAGGTCCAAGAACTCGTGCTGGAGGAGGTTCCCGACGTCACCTACGAGCAGGTGGGGGGCCTGCGAGACCAGATCGAAGAGATCCGGGACGCCGTCGAGCTGCCGTACCGGCACAAGGAGCTGTTCGCCGAGTACGGGCTGGTCCCGCCGAAGGGGATCCTCCTGTACGGCCCGCCCGGATGCGGCAAGACCCTGATCGCCAAGGCCGTGGCCAACAGCCTGGCGAAGGCGGTGGCAGAACGTACGGGGCGTCCCGACGCCCGCAGCTACTTCCTCAACGTGAAGGGTCCCGAGCTGCTGAACAAGTGGGTGGGTGAGACCGAACGTCAGATCCGGCTCATCTTCCAACGGGCGAAGGAGAAGTCTGACGAAGGCGTCCCCGTCATCGTGTTCTTCGACGAGATGGACTCGCTGTTCCGGACCCGAGGCAGCGGGATCTCCTCCGACGTGGAATCCACGATCGTCCCGCAGCTGCTGAGCGAGCTCGACGGGGTCGAGTCCCTGAAGAACGTGATCGTGATCGGAGCCTCCAACCGGGAAGACCTGATCGACCCGGCCATCCTCCGTCCGGGCCGTCTCGACGTGAAGATCAAGATCAACCGACCCGACCCCGACGCCGCCCGTGAGATCTTCCGGATCTACCTGTCCGGGGACGTCCCCATCGACCCGGATACCCTCGCCGCCAAGGGCGGGGACCGCGAGGCGGTGATCGCCGACTTCATCGAAGCGACCGTGGCCGCCATGTACGCCGAGAGCGACGAGAACCGCTTCCTGGAGGTCACCTACGCCAACGGCGACCGGGAGATCCTGTACTTCAAGGACTTCTCCAGCGGGGCGATGATCGAGAACATCGTGCGCCGCGCCAAGAAAGACGCCATCAAGCGGCAGATCGCCGGCGGCACCCGGGGGATCAGAAAGGAAGATCTCCTCAACGCGATCAAACAGGAGTTCCGCGAGCACGAGGATCTGCCCAACACCACCAACCCGGACGACTGGGCGAAGATCTCGGGCAAGAAGGGCGAGCGGATCGTGTACGTCCGCACCTTGCTCGACGGCAACGGCGAGAGCCGCATGGTGGACGGCGTCTCCACCGGGCAGTACCTCTGAGATGGCGCTTCGCAAGGTGCTCGGCACCGAGACCGAGTACGGGATCACCGTCCGGGGTCAACCCGACTTCAACCCGGCGGTCGCATCGGCGTTGGTCATCAACGCCTATCCGGGGGATCGGGTACGGGTCCAATGGTCGTTCGAGGAGGAGTCTCCGGGCCGTGACGCGCGCGGGTTCGGACACGAGGGCTACGGCGTGGCCGACCCAGACTCGGCTCTCGTCAACGCCGTGTTGTCCAACGGGGCCCGTCTGTACGTGGACCATGCCCATCCCGAATACTCCGGGCCCGAATGCTGGGATCCCCTGCAGGGCGCCCTCTACGACAAGGCCGGGGAGGTGGTCATGCACATCTCCGCGGTCGAAGCCTGCCGGGCCCTCCCCGAAGGTCACGAGATCAGGCTCTACAAGAACAACTCCGATGGGAAAGGCAACTCCTACGGCGCCCACGAGAACTACCTGCTAGCCCGGGACCTGCCGTTCGGCGACGTCATCCGATACGCCACCACCTTCCTCGTCACCCGCCAGGTGTTCACCGGCTCGGGCAAGGTCGGAGCGGAGAACGGTCGTCCGGCGGTGGAGTTCCAACTCACCCAGCGGGCCGACTTCTTCGAAGAGGAGGTGGGGCTCGAGACGACGCTGAAACGGCCGATCGTGAACACCCGGGACGAACCCCACGGAGACCCCGGCAAGTACCGCCGGCTCCACGTGATCATCGGCGACGCCAACCTGTCGGAGGTCCAGACGTTCCTGAAGCTCGGCTCGATGGCGCTGCTGCTCGCCGCCTTGGAGGACGGAGCGCTCCCCGAGACGTTGGAGCTCGAGGATCCGGTGGAGGCGTGCTGGAAGGTCAGCCACGACCCGACCCTCACCGAACCGCTGTCCCTGGCGGAAGGGGGCCGAGCCACCGCCCTCGAGCTCCAGTTCCGCTATCTGGAATGGATGGAGAAGTACGTCAGATCGGAGATGGACGAGCCCGTCTGGGACCAGGTGATCGAAGTGTGGCGGGGGGTGCTCGAAGACCTCGAATCCGAACCGATGAAGACCGCCGACCGGCTCGACTGGGCCGCCAAGTTCCGTCTCCTGGAGGGATTCAAGGCCCGGGACGGCCTCGGGTGGGACGCCGCCAAGCTGAAGGCATTGGATCTCCAGTACCACGACGTCCACCCCGAACGCGGCCTGTACCACCGGCTGGTGCGGCGCGGTGCCATGCGCCGGCTCTTCACCGACGAAGAGGTCGCCGCCGCCGTGACCGACCCCCCGGAGCGAACCCGGGCCTACTTCCGGGGGCGTTGCGTGCGGGATTTCCCCGAGTCGCTCGTGGCCGCCAACTGGGACTCGCTGGTGTTCGACGTGGGCGAAGCCCATCTCAAGCGGGTTCCTATGATGGAACCCGTGAGAGGAGACCGGGACCGCGTCGGGCCGCTCCTCGACTCGGTGGCCGACGCATCCGAACTGATCGAAGCGTTAGGAGGCTGACATGGCGGACCAGGAGCGAGCCCGCCGTCCGGCTCGGAGACAAGAGGAAACGGACGAGGCGGAGATCATCGAAGATTCCGTCGAAGCGGACACGGAGAAGATCGACGAGCTGCTCGACGAGATCGACTCGGTGCTGGAGGAGAACGCCGAGGAGTTCGTGAAGAACTACGTGCAGAAGGGCGGCGAGTGAACCCGTCACCCATGCCGCTCCCCCTCGACGCGCCGTCGCCCGGATCCAGCTTCACGGAGTTCCTGACCGGGCTCGGCCACGCCCCCACATGGGAGATCCCCCCCGGCGCCGAAGGCACGCTGCAGGCACCCGAAGGTACGACCGTTCTCGCCCTCCGGTACGAGGGTGGGGTGGTGATGGCCGGCGACCGCCAGGCGACGGAAGGCTACGCCGTGGCCCACCGTCGGATCCAGAAGGTGTTCCCGTCGGACCGTTTCTCGGCGGTGGCGATCTCGGGGACTGCCGGCCTGGCCATCGAGATGGTCCGGCTCTTTCAGGTCGAGCTCGAACACTACGAGAAGATCGAAGGGGTGCGGCTCAGCCTCGAAGGGAAGGCGAACTTCCTGGCCAGGCTCGTCCGCGGTCAGCTCCCGATGGTCTTCCAGGGCTTGATCGTGGTGCCGCTGTTCGCCGGCTACGACGAACAGGAAGAGCGGGGCAGGCTGTACACCTTCGACGTCGTCGGCGGCCGATACGAAGAGCGTGAGTACGGCGCCACCGGGTCGGGGGCCCGTCTCGCCAAATCGTATCTCCGCACCGCCTACCGTCCCGACCTGGACGCGGCGGGTGCGCTCCTGGTCGCCTTGGGTGCGCTGGTCGCCGCCGCCGACGAGGACGTCGCCACGGGCGGGCCCGACCTCCGTCGGGGCATCCTGCCCAGCGTCTACGCCGTCGACGCCCAAGGGGTGCGCGAAGTGCCCGAGTCCCAGGTGCGGGACGCCGCCGAGACGGCGTTGGAGGATGTCAGATGACCATCCCCTTCTACGTCGCCCCCGAACAACTCGTCCGCGACAAGGCGGAGTTCGCCCGGAAGGGCATCGCCCGGGGCCGGTCGATCCTCGCCATCGAATACGACCGGGGGGTGCTGCTCATCGCCGAGAACCCGTCGTCGGCCCTGCACAAGATCAGCGAGATGTACGACCGGATCGCCTTCGCCGGTGTCGGCAAGTACAACGAGTTCGAGACGCTCCGAAAGGCGGGGATCCGCCAAGCCGACCTGATGGGCTACCTGTACAGCCGCAGCGACGTCACCGCCCAAGGGATCGCCACCGCCTTCTCGCAGACCCTCGGCTCCATCTTCAGCCACGAGATGAAACCCTACGAGGTGGAGGTGCTCATCTGCGAGGTGGGCGCCGACGACGAGCCGAACCGCCTGTTCAAGGTCTCCTACGACGGGACGCTGTTCGACGAGCGCCGGTTCTGCGCCATCGGAGGCAAGGCCGACGCCCTCTCCGACGCCGTCCGGGAAGGTTTCCGGGAGGGGATGGACCTGGCGTCGGCGATCCGGCTGGCGGTGCGGGCGTTCCGGACGGCGGAGGAACGGGAACCGGAAGGCTGGGAGGCGGCGGTCCTCGACCTCCAGAACGGGCGGAGGGCGTTCCGGCGGCTCGACCCCGACGAGATCGCCACAGCCCTCTCCGAGGAGGGTTGACGGCGACGACTCCGGTCCACAACCGCCCGTCGCGGGTACCCTGACCGGGTGGACCGGCGGATCTTCGGCCTCGAGAACGAATACGGCGTCACCTGCACGCTGCGGGGCCAGCGTCGCCTGAGCCCCGACGAAGTGGCGCGCTACCTCTTCCGCAGGGTGGTGAGCTGGGGGCGTTCGTCGAACGTGTTCTTGGAGAACGGCGCCCGGCTCTACCTGGACGTCGGAAGCCACCCCGAGTACGCGACCCCCGAGTGTGATCGCATCGTCGACGTCGTCGCCCACGACAAGGCAGGCGAGCTGATCCTCGAGAGTCTGGTGCATTCGGCGGAGCAGCGTCTCGAAGAGGAGGGGATCCGCGGCGAGATCTACCTGTTCAAGAACAACACCGACTCGGCCGGCAACTCCTACGGGTGTCACGAGAACTACCTGGTGCCCCGCCACAAGGATTTCCACCGCACCGTCGACGTCCTCATCCCCTTCCTCGTCACCCGTCAGATCTTCCTCGGTGCCGGAAAGCTGCTGCAGACCCCCCGGGGCACCAGCTACTCGATCTCCCAGCGGGCGGAGCACATCTGGGAGGGGGTGTCGTCGGCGACCACCCGAAGCAGGCCGATCATCAACACCCGGGACGAACCCCACGCCGACGCCGAACGGTACCGGCGACTCCACGTGATCGCGGGCGACTCCAACATGAGCGAGTACGCCACCTTCGTGAAAGTGGGGACGGTGGTGGCGCTCCTGCAGATGATCGAGCGGGACGTCGTGTTCCGCGACCTCACCCTGGAGAACCCGATCCGGGCGATCCGGGAGATCTCCCACGACATGACCTGTCGCAAGAAGGTCCGGTTGGCGAACGGACGGGAGCTGTCGGCGCTCGACATCCAGTGGGAGTACCTGGAACGAGCCCTGCGGTTCTCCCGCAGCCCGGGGTTCCCGCCGGAGATCGAAGAGGCCATCCAACGCTGGGAGCATCTCCTCACCGGGATGGAGAAGGATCCCCTCTCCCTCGAACGCGAAGTGGACTGGGTGATCAAGTTCCGGCTCCTCGAACGCTACCGGGACAAGCGCGGGCTCGCGATGTCGGACCCCCGCCTCGCCATGCTCGACCTCGCCTACCACGACGTCAGCCGGACCAGGGGGCTGTACAACCTGCTCGCCCGGGAAGGGATGGTCGACCGGATCGTCACCGACGAGGACGTCGCCAGGGCGGTGGTCGAGCCGCCCCAGACCACCCGCGCCCGTCTCCGGGGGGCGTTCATCCGGGCGGCCAAGGCGAAAAAGCGCGACTTCACGGTGGACTGGGTCCATCTGAAGTTGAACGACCAGGCGCAACGCACCGTGTTGTGCAAAGACCCCTTCAAAGCCTTCGACGAACGGGTCGACCGCCTGATCGCCTCCCTCTGAAGGGATCCTTCACCCACGCCGCTGGGGGACGTACAGTCGTGGTGTGCGCAGAGTCATCGAGCGGGTGCTCAACCTGTTGGCGTTCCTGCTGACGGCCGGCCGTCCCGTAACGGCCGAGGAGATCCGCCGCACCGTCGCCGGCTACGACCGCTCCAGCGACGAGGCGTTCCGGAGGATGTTCGAACGAGACAAAGAGCTGCTCCGTCGTCTCGGCGTCCCGCTCCGGGTCGAGGCGACCGACGCCTGGTCGGTCGAGTACGGCTACGTGGTCCCCGTCGACGAATACCGGCTCCCCGACCCGGGTCTGACCGACGAAGAACGCGCCGCCCTGTGGCTCGCCGCCCAGGTCGTCCGGGTCGGAGGGGGGCCGGTCGGTTCGTCGGCCGTCCTCAAGCTGGGCGGCGCCCGCCTGACGGGAGCCGTCGACCCGGTCGCCGCCGACCTCGGAGCCGACGCCGAGGTGCTGGGTGACCTGTTCCAGGCGGTCACCGAGCGGCGGGTCGTCGAGTTCGACTATCGGGGGCGGCGGCGACGGGTCCATCCCCACGGACTCGGACACCGTCGAGGCCACTGGTACCTGGTAGGGACCGAAGGAGGGGAGGTCCGCACCTTTCGGATCGACCGCGCCTCGGATGTGGCGGTGGGGGAGGAGCCCGACGCCTTCGAGCGTGACCCACGGGTGAGCCTGAAGGATGCGCTCCGTTCCCAGCCGTGGGAATCGGGGGCCGAGCCGCCGGTGCGAGCCCGGGTCAGGTTCGATCCGGAGGTCGCATGGTGGGCGGCACGCCGGCTGCCGGGGGTCTCCGCCGGGGACGACCAGCCCCTGGAGGTCACCCTGGAGGTCACCAACCCGGAGGCGTTCATCGGCTGGGTCCTCACGTTCGGGCCGCGGGCCCGTCTGCTCGAACCCCCTGAGCTGGTGGACCGGCTGGTGGAGCGGGTGCGGGGGGTCGCATGAGCGGCCGTTCGTCGGAGCGTACCGCCGGGAGGCTCAACCGGATCCTGGCGATGCTGCCGTGGGTGATCGCCAACCCGGGGACGACGGTCGCCGAAGTGTGCCAGCGGTTCGGATACACCCGGGAGGAGCTCATCGGGGATCTGGAGCTGGTGTTCGTGTGTGGGCTCCCCGGTTACGGGCCGGGGGACCTGATGGTGGCCTACGTCGACGAAGACCAGGTGGTGGTCGACATGGCCGACTACTTCGCCGCCGCCCCTCGCCTCACCCCGGCCGAAGCGCTCGCACTCCTCTCCGCCGGACTGGCCATGCTCGGCACCGGCCAAGGATCCGAAGCCCTGGAGAGCGCCGTCCACAAGCTCAACCGGGTGCTGATCCCCGAAGGGGAGGAGCCCCTGACCGTCGACCTCGACGCCGAGCCGGAGCTGGTCGGGGACCTGCGGCGGGCAGCAGCGGACGGCCGGGTCGTCACCATCGACTACGTGTCCCTGGGGCGGAACCGCCGGACCGTACGCCAGGTGGAGCCGTGGCTCGTGTTCACCTCCCTCGGCAACTGGTACCTCTTCGGCCACGACCATCTCAGCGGCGAGGAGCGGATCTTCCGGATCGACCGGATCCGTTCGCTGTCGATCACCGACCGCCGATTCGAACCTCCCTCTCCGATCCCGGAACCGGAGGTGCGTTACGTCCCCTCCGAAGAGGACGTCCACGCCGTCATCGAGCTGGGTCCCCGGGCCCGATGGGTGCTCGACTACTACCCGGTCGACGTCCTCGCCGACGACGGCGAGGTCCTCCGGGTCCGGTTCTCCAGCGCCGACCCGTCGGTGGCGGCCGGCTTGCTGCTCCGGCTCGGAGCGGACGCCGTGCTGGTGGAAGGTGACGAGGTTGCGGAGGCGCTGGCCCGTCTGCGGGAGCAGGTGTTGGCGCTGTACGAGCCCGGGTGAGGATGGGCCGACGGACCCAAAATCCGAGTTCTTCGGATTCGGTTCTTCAGTTCTGGGGCCCTCCCGCCGATAGGTGATCTGGAAGCGGAAGCGCGGAGCGGACATGACCACCATCAAGACCACATGCAGTCGGTGCGGGGACGTGGAGCTGACGCCCCACGATCTCGCTCTCGAGCTCGATCCGGCCGAGGACCGGGGAACCTACCGGTTCACCTGTCCGTCCTGCGGCGAGATCGAACGGCGCCCGGCCAACGCCCGGGTGGTGAGCGTCCTCTTGGCTACCGGTGTCGTCTACGAGATCATCCGCACCGACCCGATCACCGAGGACGAGATCGAGAACTTCGTGTCCGCCCTCAACACCGAGCCCAACCCCTTCCGCCTGCTCACCCACTGAGCTCCGGCAGCGCCCCGCCGGGATGAGGCATCCAGGGCGTGTCCGAGAGGATGCGGCCTCCTCCCGCCGGGGCGCCGCCGCGTCCGCACCTCCGTCGTTGCGCCTACCATTCGGATGCGATGCTCCAAGGTCCCGAGATCCTCGTCATCCTGCTGGTGGCCCTGGTCGTGTTCGGCCCCGAGCGACTCCCCGAGCTGGCCCGGAAGCTGGGCCGGTGGACCAGTGAACTTCGCGAAGCCGCCCGGGAGGTGCGGGCGGGACTCCAGGCGGAGGTCGAGGCGGTGCAGGAGGTCGCCGACGAGGTCACGGCACCGGTGAAGGAGGCCACGGAGGCCCTGTCGGAGGCGGCGGCACCGGTGCGCGAAGCGAAAGAGGCGCTGGATTCGGCGACCAAACCCCATCGCTGGGTGGGGCCGAAACCCCAGTCGGGACCCACCCCGGAGGACGCCATGCGGGACCTGTCCCGGATCGAGGCGTCGGGGGGAGGCGAAGACGGGACGGTCCTCGACGTCGGGGCGCCGGAGGAGTCCCTGGAGGATGCCGACCCCGGCGCCGGAGAGGCCGGGCAGGGCCGCCCGGCAGGCGACGACGGGCCGGTTCCGGCATGACCGTCGACGAACCCCAACCGATCCTCAGCCACCTCCAGGAGCTTCGCTGGCGGATCGTCCGTTCGGCCGTGGCGGTGGTGGTGGCGTCCCTCGTGTCGCTGATCTTCGCCGGACGGATCAAAGACATCCTCGAACGTCCGTACCAGGAGATCTGCCGGGACTGTGCCTTCCAGGTGCTGGGCGCGACCGAACAGTTCTCGGTGCTGATGAAGATCGCCTTCTTCGGAGGTCTCGTCCTCGCCAGTCCCTACGTCCTGTATCAGGCCTGGGCGTTCATCAGTCCGGCCCTCACCGCCAAAGAGCGACGGTGGGCGATCCCCATCGTCTCCGCCTGTGCGGTGCTGTTCGCGTCGGGAGTCGCCTTCGGGTACTGGTCGCTGCCGAGGGGTTTGGATTTCCTCCTCAACATCTTCGAGGACGTGAGGACCGACCTGAGGATGGTGGACTACTTCTCCTTCGCCATCAGGTTCCTCCTCGCCTTCGGGGTGTCCTTCCTCTACCCGGTGTTTCTCTTCGCCGCCGCCGCCGCCGGTCTCATCACCTCCGCCCAGCTCGCCCACGGTCGTCGTTGGGCGGTGCTGATCATCGTCACCGCAGCCGCCATCATCACGCCGACCGGGGACGCCCTGACCCTCACGTTGCTCTCGGTGCCCCTGTACCTCTTCTACGAGGTCACCTACTGGTTGGTGCGTCTGGTGCTCCACAAGTGAGCCTCATCGACTTCTTCGCCGGCCGACCGTTCCCTCCTGATCCGTTCCAGGAGCAGGCCGCCAAGGCACTCGAGGCCGGGCATTCGGTGGTGGTGACGGCCCCCACCGGGGCGGGCAAGACCCTGGTGGCCGAGGCGGCGATCCACCTGGCCGTCGAGGCCGGGCGGCGGGCCTTCTACACGACACCGATCAAAGCCCTGTCGAACCAGAAGTTCGGTGATCTCGTCGCAGAGCACGGCTCGGGCTCGGTCGGGCTGCTCACCGGCGACAACGTCGTCAACGGCGACGCCCAGATCGTGGTGATGACCACCGAGGTCCTCCGCAACATGATCTACGCCGACCGCCGCGCCCTCGACGACGTCGCCTTCGTGATCCTCGACGAAGTGCACTACCTCCAGGACCCCCTCCGGGGGGCGGTCTGGGAGGAGGTGCTCATCCACGCCCCCCAGACGGTGCGGTTCGTGTGCCTGTCAGCCACGATCGCCAACGCCGACGAGTTCGCCACATGGGTGAGGGAGCGTCGCGGCCCCACCGAGCTGATCGTCGCCGAGGAGCGACCCGTCCCCCTCGAGGGCCTCTACATGATGGCCGACCGGTTCGGGCCGGAACACCTGCTGCTGCTCCCCACCTTCGTCCGACAGGAAGGACGCCTACGACCCAACCCGCGGATCGAACGTCTCCTCTCCGCCGGGGGTAGGCGGAGGTTCGCCACCCCCCGGCGCCTCGAAGTGGTGGAACGGCTCGCGGCCGACGGTCTCCTCCCCGTCATCTACTTCATCTTCTCCCGGGCCGGATGCGACGCCGCGGCGCTGCGGATCCTCGAGTCGGGCATTCGGCTCACCACGCCCGAACAGCGTGAACGGGCCCGGGAAGTCGCCGAAGCCCGCACCGCCCACCTCGACGACGACGACCTCACCTCCCTCGGATATGGCAGGTGGCTGGCCACTTTGCAGGCCGGGGCGGCAGCCCATCACGCCGGGCTGATCCCCGCGTTCAAGGAGGCGGTGGAGGAGCTGTTCGCGTCGGGGGACCTGCCGGTGGTGTTCGCCACCGAGACCCTCGCTCTGGGGATCAACATGCCCGCCCGCACCGTCGTGTTGGAGAGCCTCTCCAAGTTCGACGGGACCTCCCACCAGCTCCTCGAACCCGGCGACTACACCCAGCTCACCGGCCGGGCAGGACGGAGGGGCATCGACACGGTCGGATACGGCATCGTCCTCCATTCCCGGTTCGTCCCCTTCGACCAGGTGGCCCGGATCGCCTCGGTGGGAAGTCACCCCCTCCGGTCCTCGTTTCGGCCGACCTACAACATGGCGGCGAACCTGGTCGCCAACTACCCGCAGTCCCGCGCCGAAGAGATGCTGCGGGCGTCGTTCGCCCAGTTCCAACGCCGAAACGCCCGTCGACGTGCCGAACAGGCCCTGGAGGGACTGGAGCGCCGCCTCGAAGAAGAGCTCGCCGACGCCCTCTGCGAACGGGGCTCGGTCGAAGAGTACGCCGAACTGCGGGCCGCCCGACACCCAGGTCGGGAGGACCTGGCGGCCGGTTTGCATCCCGGCGACGTGATCGAGGTTCCACAGGGCCCTCGGGCGGGGAGGTTCGTCGTCCTGCGGCGTCTCGGCCGAGGCGACCGTGAACCCCGGGTGCTGGCGCTGTCCACCTCCGGGAAGGTCCACACCCTGGGTCCTCGCGAGCTCGTCCCCGGCACGGAGCGGGTCGGCGTGGTGGACCTTCCCCGCCCCTACCGACGCAAGGATCGTCGGCTCGAACAGGAGCTCCTCCGACGCCTCCGGAGGATCCCCCGGCGACCGTCGCCACGGCGAGAGACCGGTCACATCGACCATCCGGTCGCGACCTGTCCGGACGCCGAAGCCCACCTGGGTGCACTCCGCCGAGCCCGGCGGACCGCCCGCCGTATCGAGCAGTTGCGAGCCGAGCTGGAAGCCTCAGACGGGGGACTGGTCGCAGAGTTCCGGAAGATCGAACGCCTCCTCGGAGACTGGGGCTACTTGGACGGATGGGCCCTCACCGATCGGGGACGGCGCCTCCGTTTCGTCTACAACGAAGCCGACCTGTTGGTCGCCGAATGCGTGGAACGGGGGCTGGCTTCGGGGCTCTCCGCCGAAGAGCTGGCAGCTCTCGTCTCCGTGTTCGTCTACGAGCCGAGGAAAGAAGGACCGGAGGCGGCAGAGCCCCCTACGGCGACGTTGGCGGGGCGGTGGCGGGCCGTCCAGGAGGTGTGGGAGGAGCTGACGGCGGACGAGCTCAGCCGTCGTCTGCCACCGACGCGGCGCCCCGAACCGGGTTTCATGGCGGCGGCCTACGACTGGGCGACGGGAGCTTCGTTGGAGGAGCTGGAGGCCGGATCCCTCGCCGTCGGGGATTTCGTGCGGGTCACCCGTCAGCTCGCCGACCTGCTCCGTCAACTCCGCGACGCCTACCCGGAACTGGCCGCCACCGCCCGGGCGGCCCTCGAGGCGGTCGATCGTGGTGTCGTCGCCGCTCAGGGGGTCGGATGACCGAGTGGGTGGTCCTCGTGAATCCCTGCGCCGGCCGCCGCCCTGTGTCGGTCGACGAGGTCGAAGAGGCGCTCGCCAGGGCCGGGGTGCGTTCCCGGGTCGAGAAGGTGGAGGGGATCGAGGCGATGCGCGACGCCGTGAGGGCCGTCGCGGCGTCGTCTGCCCGGCTGGCGGTCGTCGGTGGTGACGGAACCGTGAGCTTGACGGTCGACACGCTCCTCGCCGCGAACAGCGGAGAGCCGCCCCTCGTGGGAGTGCTCCCGGCGGGGACCGGATGCGACCTCCTCCGCATGTTCGGGATCCCCCAGGACCTGGAGGCGGCGGCCCGGCATCTGCACGGCGACGCCGACTACCTCCTCGACGTCGCTTGCATGGAAGGCGAGTGGGGACGCCGGCGGTTCGTCAACGTCGCCCAGGCGGGCGTCGGGGCGGCGGCTGCGGAGACGGCCCCCCGGCTTCCGCGGATGCTCGGTGCCGCCCGGTATTCGCTCGCCTTCGCCGCACGGCTTCCTCGCTTCCCCACCTGCGAGGTCACCCTCACCGGACCGGGATGGGAGTATCGAGGATCCGCCCTGGCGGTCATCTTCGCCAACGCCCAGTTCTTCGCCGGTGGGTGGAACGTGGCTCCGAAGGCGAGCATCGTCGACGGCCTGTTGGACGTGCAGGTGTTCGACGCGACGAAGACCGAAGCCCCCGGCCTCGTCCCGAAGATCGTGAAAGGGGTCCACCTGGGACACCGGTCGGTGCGGCGGCGGAACCTGGGGGCGTTCCGTCTGGTCACCGACCTCCCGTGGCCGGTCGAAGTCGACGGTGACTACCTGGGGGCCACCCCCGTCACCGGCAGCGTCGACCCCGGCGCGGTACGGTTGAAGATCTGACCGGAGAGCCCGCACACGCGCGTATACTCCCGCCGCCCGACATCGAACGGCCCATGACCACCGAACCGGATCCAAGCGACATCGACATGGTCGACCCGGAGCTCGAAGACGAGCTCGAAGAAGACGCCCTCGTCGAGGACGAGTACGTTGCCGACGTCGACGAGCTCGACGTGGAGATCGACGACGAGGTCGCCGCCGACGAGGAGGCCGACGAGGCCCTCGACGAGCTCGAGGCGGAAGAGCTCGAGCTGTTGGAGGAGGAGATCACCGAGACCCTCCCCGTCGACGAGGTCGAAGAGCTACGGGCGATCCGGCGCGAAGAGCTCACCATGAACGTGGACGCCGAGTCGCCCCGGGAAGACGAGTTCGTCTGCCAGTCGTGTTTCCTGGTGAAGCGGATCAGCCAGCTCGCCAACCGGCGGAAGATGATCTGCACCGACTGTGCGCTCTGAGCGGGTCGTTGTCGTCGTCCCGACGTACAACGAACGCGAGAACATCTCCCCTCTGGCCGCGTCGATCCGACTCCACGGCTACCGGCTCCTGATCGTCGACGACGCATCCCCCGACGGCACCGGCGAGCTGGCGGACGCCCTGGCCTCGGCCGACGCGGGGATCGACGTGCTGCACCGAGCTCGAAAGGAGGGTCTCGGGCCCGCCTACGCAGCCGGGTTCGATCGGGCCCTGTCGGCAGACGCGGACGTGGTGGTCGAGATGGACGCCGATTTCTCCCACAGTCCCGCCGACCTGCCCCGGCTCGTTGCCGCCGTCGACGAAGGAGCCGACCTGGCGATCGGGTCCCGGTACGTTCCCGGGGGGGCGACGCCGGACTGGCCGCTCCTGCGGCGCTGGATCTCGCGGGGAGGGAACCTGTATGCGAGGGTGATGCTCGGCATCCCCGTACGGGACGCCACCGCCGGGTTTCGGGCCTACGCCGCCGACGCCCTGCGTGCGCTCTCCTACCGCACCGCCCAGGCGTCCGGATACGGGTTCCAGGTGGAGATGGCGTGGAGGGCGGTGCGCAGCGGCATGTCGGTGGTGGAGGTGCCGATCGTCTTCCGCGACCGGAGGCGGGGCCAGTCGAAGATGGGACCGGGGATCGTGCTCGAGGCGATGTGGCTGGTCACCCGATGGGGTGTCTCCCGTCGGATCCGAGAGCTAGCCTCCCGGCGATGATCCCGGTCACCGTACGCCGCGCCACCCGGGCCGACGTGGAGCTCCTCACCGGGCTCTACCGGGCATTGGAGGAGGAGATGACGGCCCTGTCGGAGATGTGGGCCCTGGCCGACGGCCTCCCCGAACCCGTCGACGAGACCTTGGGGGAGTTGGCCTCCGCCGAGGAGACGGTGGTGCTCATCGGCGAGATCGACGGTGTCGGGGTCGGATTTATCGTCGCCCACGTCGCCGAGCTGGCCCCCCAGGCGAAGGGGGAGCGTCGCGGGGTCGTTCCCTACGTGTTCGTGGAACAGGCGGCTCGGGGGGTGGGGGTCGGCGAGATGCTGCTCGACCGGGCCCTCGACGAACTCCGCCGTCGGGGCATCAGGCGTTTCGACGCCCATGTGTTGCCGGGCCATCGCCTGGCGAAGAACTTCTTCGAGGCGGCGGGGTTCGCGGCCCGGTCCATCGTCATGTACCACGAGGACGAACGATGAAAGGCGAGCATCCGGTCCCCGGGGTGGGGGTGG